>NZ_AUIZ01000003.1:0-313923 GCF_000423965.1 Butyrivibrio sp. VCB2001
CTCCGTTCGACTTGCATGTGTTAGGCACGCCGCCAGCGTTCATCCTGAGCCAGGATCGAACTCTCACGTTAAAATAAGTTCAATTCCAGCCAGAACTAAAACGTTAGCTTTCGTTCTGTCCGTTATTACTTTTGGTTTGTTACTTCTGAATAATTCTCTTGGAATTTTTCAGGGTTGCATTACTGTTTATTTGTCAAGGTGCTTTGTTATCACTGCCTCAGCGACAGCTTATTTAGAATAGCATAGGTGATTTGGCATGTCAACTACTTTTTTTAATTCTTTATAAAAGTTTTTTGAATGTAGCCAAAAAGCTGATTCCAAGCGGCAATTGCAGGTCCAAAAAGATCAAATCCTGTAATGAATTCCACAATATAAATTATAATAGCAGCTTCGATTCCACCAAGAACTCCTCCAAGGAGTCTGTCAAGCCCTCCTAAAATCGGTATCTCTTTTACCTTGCGAAGCGCACCGGCCAGGGCTGTCATAAGACTGTAAACCAGGAATGCTGCCACCAGGTATCCGATCTTGGGGATAACCTCGCCGAACTTGCTACTAAGTACGCTGCCTGTAATACTCATAAGATAGAACACAGCGATGTAAGATGCTATTACAGCAATAAGGCCTGCTGCTTCCGCAAACAGGCCATTATTTGTTCCATATGAGATTCTCCACAGAAACAGACAGACCACAACGACGGTGATCACTATCTGTGAAATTTCCAAACTCATCTGTTTCTCCTATTTTAGATTCATGGTAACCACACTGTTTGCAGTCACCAATGTAAATTTACTTCTGACGCCGGTAGGAACCATAGTCCTTACCGGAACTTCAAACTTGTCATGGTACTTAACGTGTCCGTTCATATCCATGATAAGGCACTCGTCTTCATTATAAATGATGATCTGTTTGTTATTGAAAATGATCTCAGAGCACTCCATATCAAAGTAAGTAGTAAGTACGCTCTCGCCCTTATCATTGTACACCTGAAGTCTGTACGCTCCGTCGGTAGTACTGTTAGGGAACACAAGGCCAACGTATGACTCGCTGTTAAACACAGACTTTATCTGTTCTTCGCCGGTAAAATAATCCGCCTGACTGACAGGCTTCTGATCTCCCGTATAGAACATTACTCTGTCATCGGATACAGCAAAGCAGGAGCTCGTATTCATGAACTGAACATAAGGAACCACTACTCCCGGATATTCATATCCGCTTGCATAGTTGTCTATAGAGTTCTGTCCTACAGAACCAAAGTTGAAGAACGCAACACTGGTCTTAAGGGCACCCTCGTCGGGATACAGATAGGATACGCACACAAGCTCTGCGTTTGGCGAGATGCTAATGTCAATCGGGTATCCGCTGTCCTTCATGGTTGTCTTAAAGTTGGCAATGGTATTGCCCTGTGCATCATAAAGGTAGATCCAGGTAACATCCGTTCCATCAAGAACTACTGCCACAACGCCCTGGGATGATACACAGAAATCTCTGATAGGAAGATTGGTATCAATAACTCCCATGGAACCCGATGTATTGTTGACATAAATATTGTGGCCGTTGTAGTCACCCACCGCCACCACCGAGCCACATGTCCTTGCTATAGGGTTCTGCATCTCATAGGTCTGATTCCAGAGAACCTGTCCCGATGGATTAATGCAGCTCACACCATCCTTACTGTACTGAATGACATGTCCGCCAAGTCCCAAAACTTTCGAGTCCAGTCCGTTGGTTATCGGCGCTTCATTCTCAAGAAGAGCCTCCGAATATTCCTTATCTCTCCAGCTAAGATAGATCAGCGCAACAAGCAGTACGACTACCAAGGCAATGCCGGCGGTCCTGAACAAGACCGCCAGCTTGTGATTTCTTATCTTTTCCTTATAAGAAGGTTCGTCTTCGGAAGACCTCTGACTATAATTCCCGTTATTAACTTTTTCTGCATATGAGGCAAAATCACGTACTTCAGCCAAATGCCAACCTCCAAACGATATCCTTTATTTCTTTATACAAACTGATAAACAGTCTTTGTATCATACTCTCTGTCAGGTCCAAATACACAGTCAGGGAATCCGGCCTCATTGATTGAGTTTGGATAGAACTGTGTCTCAAGGCAGAATCCGTCTCTTGGCACATAAGCCTTTCCACCCTTGCCATTTGGATGCTTCAGGAAATTACCTGCATAGAGCTGGAATCCGGGAAGGTCTGTTGAGCACTTCATTGTGATTCCTGTTGCAGGTGCTGTTACCTCGCAGAAAACCTTCATTGATCCGTCAGCGCCGTCAATAGCATAGTTGTGATCGTATCCGCCAACAAACTTAAGCTGCTCATTGTCTGCGTTTATGTCCTTGCCGATTGTCTTGGCAACTCTGAAATCAAAAGGTGTTCCCTCTACAGAAGCTATCTCACCGGTAGGAATAGCTGCTGAATCAATAACAGGTGTGTAATGTGACGTGTACATCTTCATGACATGGTCAAGACAGCTTCCTGAACCCTGACCTGCCAGGTTAAAGTACGCATGGTTTGTCATGTTGATGAGAGTCTTGGCATCACTTGTAGCATGGTAGTGAAGCTCAAGAGCATTGTCATCTGTAAGTGTGTATGTGAGCTTAAACTCTCTGTTTCCGGAAAATCCCAGGTCTCCGTCGTCAGCCTTAAGTGTGAAGGTAACGAAATTCTCGCCCTCTTCCGCGTCCCATACTCTCTTGTGGAAACCATTATTCATATCGGTATGAAGATTGTTGGGTCCATCGTTGATGGGAAGGATAAACTCTTTTCCATCAATTGAATACTTGGCATTGGCAATTCTGTTTGCTGTAGGTCCTACAGTAGCACCGAGGAAGCAGTCGTTTCCAAAGTACTCCTTGTAGTCATCATAGCCAAGAACAACGTCAACCTTCTCGCCGTTCTTGTCAGGTACAAAGATATTTCTGATAGTACAACCGTAGTTGAGAACGCATACCTCAACACCGGACTGGTTGGTCAAATGATACACGTAAATAGGTGCACCACTTGGAGCCTCTCCCCAAAACTCTCTTTTTACTGCCATTTGTGACCTCCTTAATCGCTTGCGCCACGCCTTATAGCTCTGTTCTTCCCTCAAGAGCACGAAGGAGCGTGACTTCATCAATGTATTCCAAGTCGCCCCCGACAGGTACTCCGCTGGCTATCCTTGTAACCTTGATGCCTGTGGGTTTGACAAGTTTACTGATATACATAGCTGTTGTTTCACCTTCAAGGGATGAGTTCGTGGCGATGATCACCTCGTCAACATCCTCTTCCTGAAGCCTCTTCATAAGCTCAGTGAGTCTGATATCTCCGGGTCCTATTCCAAGCATCGGAGAAATCGCCCCGTGAAGTACGTGGTAAACGCCCTCGTACTTGCCGGTTTTCTCATAGGCCGCCAGGTCCCTTGCATTCTCCACAACCATGATCGTGTGATGATCGCGGTTCTGGTTACTGCAGATAGGGCATATATCCTCGTCGGTTAGCGTACAGCATACCTCGCAATAGTGCACGTTCTCTCTGGCATCCACGATAGAATCCGCCAATTTCTTAACTCTGTCCTTGGGCAGATTTATCAGGTAAAAAGCCAGTCTCTGAGCGGACTTGCCCCCGATTCCCGGGAGGGCTGCCAGTTCTTCAATTAAACGGTTGATATGTCCGCTGTATAATTCCATTAAAATCCAAGGCCTCCGCCTAATCCGCCTGTCATCTTATTCATCATTGCGCCGCTGGCTTCATCCGCCTGCTTCATAGCCTCGTTGACAGCTGCAACGATCATATCCTGGAGCATCTCCACATCATCGGGGTCAACTGCATCGGGTGAGATTGTGATGCTCTTTAAAGTCTTATTTCCCATAACGGTAGCCTCTACAGCTCCGCCACCTGCCTTGGCAGTAAACTCCTTGGTCTCGAGCTCTTTCTGGCTCTCCTCCATCTGGCGCTGCATTCTCTGCGCCTGCTTCATAAGGTTCTGCATGTTACCGGGCATTCCGCCGCCGGGAAATCCGCCTCTTTTTGCCATTGTTAATTCTCCTCTTCTTCATCTTCTGTTACAACATCAAAATTGATGGATTGTAAGTTTACGTAATTCTCCTCGAAATTCTGGGTGGGTTCGAGGAATCTGGCCTCATACTCAACGTGTTTGCCGATTATGGCATCCAGCGTATCCTGGAACTCCTGCACAAACTCTCCGCTTGAGTATTTGTCTGCCAACTGTTTATTATCAAAAACCACCTGAAGTCTGTCATCATTGCCAAGGCTAAGCTTAGCTCTCTGCATGTAAGTCTTCATGGGGTTACCCATTCTTGCTACGGCCTGTGGCCAGCTTTTAACAAGCTTTTGTATATCTTCCGGAACAGCCCTCTCGAGGGTCTTCTTCTCTTTTACCACCGGCGAAGCCGCCATACCTGTGCCGCCTGCTGATGCCACTGCGATTTGTCCCGTCTGGATTCCGCTAAGGACTTTGCTGTTCTTCTCATCGTGTTCCTCCAAGATCCTGAGCCTGTCTTCGAAGGAGTCCTGTTCGTCCTTGTCCATCTGCGGTTTGCAGAGTCTTATGAGGGTGATCTCTATGAGTATCCTCTTCTGTGTCGCATACCTGATGTTTGCGCTCAGTTCGGAAAAGATCCTTATGAATCTTAAAATTGCGTCGCTGCTTACACCTGCTGCCTGTTCCTTAAGTGTCTTAAGGTTGTCGGTTGAAATATCAACTACGTCCTCCATCTGATCGGAGGCTTGTACCAGCATGAGATTTCTGAGATACCAAACAAAGTCGTTAACAAACTGTGTGAGCTCCCTGCCCTGGATAACTACATCCGACAGGATTGTCAGAGCCTTGTTTACATCCTGCTCATAGAGCGCGGAAAAGAGATTGCTGAATACCTCAGTGTCTACCGCTCCCAGAACTCCCAGGACCTTGTCATAGGTGAGCTCTTCGCCGTAGTTAAAGGCTATGCACTGATCAAGAAGACTAAGGGAATCTCTCATGGATCCGTCCGCAGTCTTGGCGATGTATCTAAGCGCCTTGTCCTCAACCTTAATACCCTCTGCGTCAACTACTGTTCTAAGTCTTCCCTCGATATCATCAATGGTGATCCTGTGGAAGTCGTATCTCTGGCACCTTGAGAGAATAGTGATGGGGATCTTGTGGACCTCCGTGGTTGCCAGGATGAACAGAACGTATTCCGGTGGCTCCTCAAGGGTTTTCAGGAGCGCGTTAAAAGCACCGGCGGATAACATGTGTACCTCGTCGATGATGTAAACCTTCTTTTTGCCTCTGGTTGGGGAGTAGGAGACCTCGTCGATGATCTCTCTGACATTATCAACGCCGTTGTTGGACGCAGCATCGATCTCTATGACGTTCATGCTGTTACCGGCAGCGATCTCCTTGCACATAGCGCATTCACCGCAGGGGCTTCCGTCCACCGGGTGCTCGCAGTTAACCGCCTTGGCCAAAATCTTTGCAACAGAAGTCTTACCTGTTCCACGAGTTCCGCAGAACAGGTAAGCATGTCCAACTCTGTCCGATCTGATCTGATTCTTGAGCGTTGTAATTATATGATCCTGGCCTTTGACATCCTCAAAGACCGGGGGTCTGAATTTCCTGTATAGTGCTACATAACCCATTGTAAAAAACTACTCCAACAAAACTTTAAATCACTTAATCCCCGAAGCATACACCAAGCATCTTGGCTTCCTTGATGATGCTGGCATCCGGCGAAACGTATTTGAGCTTACCGGCGATCTCGGAAAGAGGTACCTTAACGATCTCCCTGTTCTTGTAAGCTACCATGAAGCCGTATTCCTTGTTAAGGATGAGCTGTCCGGCTTCTGCTCCGAGTCTTGATGCAAATACACGGTCATAAGGATCCGGAGCTCCGCCCCTCTGCATGTGTCCGGGAACGGTTACTCTTACCTCATGTCCTGTCTTTTTCTGAATTGCTTCTGCTATCTCGTAGGATACTGAAGGATACTTGTAGTTAGCCATCTTCTCTTTGTATTCCTTCTTGGAGAGCTTGGCGTCCTTCTTGGAGATAGCGCCCTCTGCAACAGCGATGATGGTAAATCTGCTGCCTCTTGCATCTCTTGCCTCGATGGCGTCGCAGATCTTGCCGATGTCATAAGGAATCTCAGGGATAAGGATAACGTCTGCACCGCCGGCAAGGCCTGCGTTCAGAGTAAGCCATCCAACCTTATGTCCCATAACTTCGATGATGAATACACGGCCATGGGAGTCAGCTGTTGTATGGATATTATCAATAACATTGGTTGCAACGTCAACGGCGCTCTGGAAACCAAAGGTCATATCCGTGCCCCAAAGGTCATTATCAATTGTCTTCGGAAGAGATACTACATTAAGTCCCTCTTCTGAAAGGAGGTTAGCGGTCTTCTGTGAGCCGTTTCCTCCGAGAACTACAAGGCAGTCCAGCTGAAGCTTGTAATAATTCTGCTTCATAGCCTCTACCTTATCAAGTCCGTTCTCATCAGGTTCTCTGATCGTCTTAAAAGGCGTTCTGGAGCTACCAAGAATAGTTCCGCCCTTTGTCAGGATTCCTGAAAAGTCCTTGGAGGTAAGCATTCTGAAATCGCTGTAGATGAGTCCTCTGTAGCCGTTCTTGAAGCCATAGAACTCAACTTCCTCTCCACTGTGCGCAATACACTTAACAACGCCGCGCATTGCTGCATTCAAAGCCTGACAGTCACCACCGCTAGTCAACATACCAATTCTCATCATGTGAAAAAGGCCTCCTTTGAATATTCAAATTTGTAAATGCACACTACTTGTAATTATACATTAATACAGTACATACTGCCAAGTAATCCGGTTGACTACAGTTCATTAAAAAAGTATAATAAAAAACGCTTCGGAGCATCGTCCGAAGCGCTTGGAGACGTATCAAAGTGGTCGTAATGAGGCGCACTCGAAATGCGTTTGTCCTCCGGGGCACGCGGGTTCGAATCCCGCCGTCTCCGTTTTTATCCAATAAAAGCTCCCACAATCTGTGGGAGCTTTAACTTTTTTATTTAGAATGTGTATTTAAGTACCAACTCGCTTAAGGCTCTGTAGGTTCCTCTGGGAACCGAAAATTCTTTTCCGTTCTCCATAACAACCGAGTCCTTAGTAATCTTTAAAACTCTCTTGAGATTTATAATGCTCTTGACTCCCATGGCATAGAAATGGGGATAATCAAGACTCTCCTGCAGCGCCTGCATAGTACTTCTTATCAGGAAGCTGTCATCGCGGATCACAATCCTCTTGTAATGATCCTCCGACTCCACATACAGAATATCATCCACCAAAACCTTGTGGACCTCTCCGCTCTCTCTGAAGGTTAAATAGTGATCTTCCTCTTCCTCAGTACAAACCCTGTCCATGGCTTCAAAGAATTCTTCCTGCAATATGGGCTTTTCCAGATAATGAGCAGCATGGATCCTGAAGGCGTCCTTGTAGAAGGCATTTGAGGATGTCATGAAAATGATATGGGCATTCTCATTGTTCTTCATTATTGTCTCAGCCAGCTCTATACCGTTGATCTTATCAATATAGATGTCCAGCAAAAAGATATCGTAGACCTTCTTTTCCATCGCCCCCAGGAGATCTAAGGACGTGTTAAAGATATCCACGCTAAATTCAAGGCCGCTGTGAGCTGCCTTATATTTTTCCAAAAGCTCTGCCGCCTCAGCAGCAGAGCTTTTCTCATCATCACATATAGCCAGTTTGTACATATAACCCCCGGATCGTCAGCCCTTAAAATCTATGGACTGCCCAATACTCTTTTCATATGGCGTCTGAACAGAATCCGCTCTCAGACTGAAATTATAATTCTCGATCTTCTTGACCAGTTCCTCCACGGAATCCGCCTGCAGGATAACGTAGTCATCGTCGTCATCAGGCACCTTGTCGGATTTATCGAGATGCCCTTCCCGGAGCTTCTCCATCTGCTCCTTTTTGGCTTCCTTCTTGGCCTCAGCCTTCTCAGCAGCCTTTTTCTCTGCTCTCTTTGCAGCAAGCTTCTCAGTCATATTCTGATTGGACTTGCTCATCACAGCAAAGAACGAAGCTGTTCCGTTGTCATTAACCTGCATTCCGATGGTCTTAACACCGGGCTGATTAGCCATAACGGACTTAAGCTGTGGCATCTGTGACTGAGCCTTTGCAATAAGGCCTTCGTATTTTGCACGATAATTTTCATCAGTGGCCATTCTCTCGATCTTCTCTTCATCGATGAGAACTACCATTCTGTTAGCATTGCCATAGGAACTGGCATTCTGCTTAGCGACTTCCTTCATGTCTTTACTGACAAGAACAAAGTCCATGCCTGAATATTTTTTCTTAAGTTCTTCGTAGTATTTAGCACCGGCTTCACTTAGCTGGGGCTTTCCGACAGTTTTGCCGTAGTTACCGGTCTTTCCTGTACTCTGAGTTTTATTAGCCTCAAGAGCAGCGCCGGTATTTGCAGCAGTGATCTCAGAAATATTGCTCATGGTTCCCTCCTTTTTTCGAGTATAGTCTCGCTAGCATCCTTGCTATCAAATCAATTATTCTACCTTGTCACCTGTCTTGGCATCGTATGTTGATGACTCCAGCACTTCACCTGTCTCATACAATACCTTTGAGAATGTTATCTCATTTTTCTTTTTGTCATACTCTGTCTTATATGTATATCGGACATTTTCATCAAGAACTTCACGGTCTCCTATCCACATTGGGCAGAAAAATTCAAATCCGTCTCCCGACTGAACATCCACCATCTTGTTGGAAACCTCTACGGATACGCCCTCATCTGTTAAAAGAGTGTGCTCAAAGTCGCCATAATCTCCAATCTCGGCGTCTTCTCTTCCGATAGTACTGAGATACTCCTCAGCGTAAGCTCTATCCTGCTTGTTCAGCTCATTTCTGTCATCATCCTCGATGGTGATGCATCTGCTCCAAAGTTTCTCAGGGAAGTTCTCCTTGATGGAATCTACAAAGTTGCTTCCGTCTTCAGCCTCTTCGATTGAGATGAATTCATAGGTTCCGTCATCATTGGCCTTAACTGTTACGACTGCAGGGATAACACCTGAACCTGCGCATCTTACAAAATTGCCGTCCTGGAACTCGTAAGCTCCGAAGGTCTCAAGTACATAGCACTTTATCTCGCCGTTCTCATCAGGTTCTTCCTTGTCCATAAGTATATGGCCCTCGCCCTGAGTCTCGCCTGCCTTATAAAGATTGTTGATAGTTATAAGAATTCCGTTTCCGATGGTCTCATCGAGATCTGCTGTGATGAGCGGATCTGACACTTCCTCTGTTGCCGCATCTGAAGGCTCCTCCACCGGTACCTCTACGCTGGCCTCCTCAGTTGATGCCTCTGTAGTGGTTTCGGGCACTTCTTCTACAGGTACATCCTTTTTACCACAACCTACCATCATGGCAGCTGATAAAACTGTGATCATTAATACCGCCAAAAGTCTGTTTTTCATAATTTACCCTCCTCTAGGTAATTTCAATTATATAAAGAAATTACCCTTATTTCCATAAACCTGATATAAAATAAATCAGCGCAGACCAGGTATAGACAGAGTAAAAATGCCCCTTGTCATCTACTCCCTTCTTCAAAAGCTCTTTTGCCTTATCCTCATTTACCAGTTCGAACCCGTCAAAGCATTCCTGACCAAGGGCGCCGGTCTGATCCAGCATATCAAGGTTATCAAGATGGAGCTTAACGCAGACAAGGCCGTTGCTCTCATCTGTCATACCGGGCGAGCTGAACAGAAGCGGATTTATAACAAAGAGTTCATCCCTGTTTTCATCCACCACAATTCCCGTCTCCTCGAAGATCTCACGCTTTGCTGTCTCGATCAGGGGATTTTCTTTTTCTTTATCCTCAGGATCCACAAGTCCTGCAGGAACACTTAGAAGTAGCCTTCCTGTGGGATATCTGAACTCATAGGAGAAAAGAAGCTGTGGCTCTTTGCCGGGAAGCTCCACGATAACAACGCAGCTTACGGCGTCCGGGATCATGGCCTTAAACTCGTCCTCGCTCATAGGCGCAACCAGATTTTCGAGCGATCTTCTTGAGGCATCAAAATAGTGCTTTCCCTCTTCGTACTTTAAGTCGTATACCCGGAGAAACTTCTTGTCTACTACATTCTCAACACATTCCTTTGTGATCTTTGGCATTTTGTTTGTTTCCATAATTGTCCCCTTTTTGCATAAAAGCCCCATAGTTCCTAGAACCATGGGGCTTGTTTGTGCCTTTGATTACTTAACTGTAACCTTTGTGATGTGAGGATTTGCACCCTCGTACCAGTAGAGGAATCCCTCCATATCTACAGTCTGACCGATCTCAAGGCCCTGAACTGCCTTGTAAACCTCTGTGTCAGCGCCGCAAAGGTAAGACTCTACTGTAAATGTATAGGTCTGGCCGTTAACAGAAGCGTTGAAGTAAAGGTCATCACCCTCTGTTCCTGAGCCGTCCCACTTGTAAAGATAAGCTACATCAGCTCCGTTTGCATCCTTTGAAGGCTCGATTGTAAGGCCCTTGAACGCAGCAAAAACGTTCTGCTTCTCAACAAGCTCATCCTTGCCAAGAAGTCCTGTAACGTCCTGTGCCTTAGCAACATAGGTGTCACCACTCTCGATCTCGTAAGTTGCGTCAACGATCTCAACTTCGCCTGACCACTCTGACTTGTAACCTGTAACCTTGATCTTTGTTCCGGGAACAAGCTTGTTGTACTCATCCTCTGTGCAAGGAAGCTCATAGATGAAGTATCCGCCGTCGGCATCCTGAGTGTAGATGGTTGCCTTGTTCTCCCACCATGACTGCTTAGCCTGAACATAAGTCTCAACAACTACTTCAGAATCAAGCTCAGCTGCTGCGTATTCAGCGTATGTCATAACGCCCTCGCTCTTAGCTGACTTGCCACTTCCTGAAGCCCCGCATGCTGCAGTCGACAGAGCGACTACCATAGTAAGTACTACTGCCAATGTCTTTTTCATAATTTTTCTCCTTTTGTGTGTGCTACTGTTTTAGCAAAATGATTATAGCACATTATTTTTTCTTGTTGTATTTCCTAAAGGCGACAAGGCCTATCAAAGCCCACGCCAATACGAGCACTGTTAAAAGAGCTTTCGACGCACCGGGAAGTGGTCCTAAGTCTTTTTTCTCTCCGGAAGCACCACCTGCGCTCTTCTGATCCAAGTGATATAGCGACTTAACCTCTTTGTACTGAGCTTCTATAAAGGAGTCATCAACAGTCTTTTTTCTGCGAACGGACTTTGTCACGTTTTCTATGAGCTGTCCCGCCGCGTCCCTGACTGAAGCTGAGCCGTTAAACACCTCAGTTACGAAGGTGTTTTTTGTATTATCCATAAGAAGCTTAACAGCCTCGATCTTTACATCATAGTGTTCGGAGTTGTCCTCTCCCTCTTTTGCCAGATACTCCTGATACTCAGGGCTGTTCTGTGCCTTAGTGGTCACAGGAATATACCCTTCAGTCTTTGAGTAGGCTATCTGTACCTCGTTTGTCAAAAGATATTGTGCAAACATCCAGGATGCCAGAACCTGCTGTGGGTCTTTCTTATTGAAGATACAAAGAGAAGGGCCCTGGGAGATCATCTTAAGATCCGAAGCATTATACTGCGGAACGGGCAACACTTTAGTTTCAAAATCCACAACCTTATCCGGTGCGATATCAAGAAGAGGTGCTTTGCTGCCCATCCAGGTTGAGCCTGCAGTTGAGTCGATGGCAAAGATGCACTGTCCGGCATTTAAAAAGTTTGCCGGATATCCGGATATCTTGAAGGTGGAAAAAGCCCCGGTTTCTGTGTGCTGCGCTACGGTCTTCAAGATGTCTTTTGTCTCGTCATTAAAAAGAAGGGCGTTTCCGTCACTGTCGGTATAAGGCGCACCTTCCTGCCTTAGCATTGTGATCAGCATGTTGTCCGTGGACTTGTAGATCACAGGGATCATGACGTTCTGTCCGTTTACTTTGTAGGTACCGTCATCGTTTTTCTCTGTAGCTGCCTCGGCCACCTCCCACATGAAGTCCCAGGTAAGGACTTCGGGAAGGGTAAAGCCAAGCTTCTCCACATAGGTTTCATTTACGTAACAGGCCTCAGTAGATCTCATAAAAGGAAGTGCATAGTGGCTTTCACCGATGATTCCCTCGTCAAGGAACTCGGTTACGATCTCTTCCTTCCCGGGGGAGTCGTATTTAAGCTCGCTCCCTCCAAGGCCGTACCTGGCATCTGCCATGAGGTCATCAAGTGGTACCACAACGTTATTGCCCGTCAGATACGTGGCGATGTGGTCCGGATAAGTTATGCAAACATCCGGAGTTGTGCCTGTTGAAATGTTGGTAATAACATCGTTGTATATCTTTCCGTAATCGGTGTAGAGACGCAGATTTACAGTGATGTTTGGATATAGCTTCTCAAAATCCTCTATGGCCTGCGCGTAAATCCTGCTCTGCACAACGTTAGTGTCGTTCTTGGCCCAGAAGGTGATCTGTATTTGTTTGTTTTCATCAAAGCTCTCGGGAATCTCAAAAGCTTTGTTAGCCTTGGCTCCATGGCATCCGGTAAGCAGCATCGCACCTGCTGCCATCGCCATCGCCATAACTCTAATCTTCTTCATACTGTTCCTCACACAAGCTCAGCCCTTGGTTCCGCCGCGAGCTACACCCTCCATTATCTTCCTCTTGAAGATCAGGAAAAGAACTACCAGAGGGAGTGAGATCACTACAACCGCCGCCATCATGGCAGGTACGTTTTCTCTTCCGAAGCCGTTTTCTCTGATCTCCTGGATTCCGTTGGATACCAGGAAGTAATTCTTGTCATCGGTAATGAGTCTTGGCCAGACGTAGCTGTTCCAGCACTCAATAACTTTAAGGATAATGATGGTCACCAGCGTTGGCCTTGATATCGGGATCATTACCCTGAACAGGTATCTCATATCCGAGGTCCCGTCCACCTTGGCTGCCTTGTAAAGCTCCTCCGGGATCAGCTCGAAATTCTCCTTGAGCAGATAAATATAGAACACCGAAGTTACCGACGGCAGGATAAGACCCAGATAAGTATTGCGCAGATCCAGGTTTGTAATGGTAACGAAATTCGTTATGATGACCAGCTCATTAGGTATCATCATGAGAGAAAGAAACATCGAAAAGACAATGTCTTTTCCCTTAAAATCAAGTCTCGCGAAAGCAAAAGCCGCAAAGATAACGACAATCATCATAAGACCGGTGGTGACTACGGTAAATATCAGGGTGTTCAGGAAGTACCTGGCAAGAGGCACTGCCGTGAAGGCCTGAATATAGTTCGCCGTTGTGGGACTTAAGGTATAAAACTTCGGGATGTACTCAGAGTTGTACGCTCCATAGCTCTTTACCGAAGTAAGTATCATCCAGTAGAACGGGAACAGCACCAAAAGCGCCCAGAGCGCCAGGAAAAAGTAGCGCAGCGCTGTTCTTGCAGCCTCTTTTATTCTGCTTTCTCTCTCAAGTTTTTTTACTTGCGTTTTGTCCATTTATACAGGTTCCTCTTAAAGCTCTTTTAATTGTAGAACACAGTCTTCCTGCTGACCATGAGGTTGATGGTGGTGATGGTGAATACGATGGCAAACAGTATCAGGGCTGCTGCCGATGCAAAGGACGGATATCCGCCGCTGTTGCCGTAGAGCATGTCGTAGACGTAGCCCACGATGGTATTCATACCCGCTGCATTAAGGTCAGTTCCAAAAAGAGCCACCTCATCGCTGTAGGCTTTGAACGCTCCGATAAATCCTGTGATCACCAGGTATAAGACCATGGGCGATATCATCGGAAGCGTGATCTTGTAGAAGATCCTGAAGGGCGATGTGTTGTCCACCTTGGCAGCCTTGTAATACATCGGGTTCACCGATGCCAGGGCGCTGGTCAGGATCAGGATCTTGAAGGGCATAACGATCCAGATGGTGTAAAAGCACATGACGAACATCTTGGCCCAGTAGGGACCGTCGATGAAGTCCACGCCCTTTCCGCCAAAGAACTGTATCAGTATATTTACAAGGCCGTCGGAGTAAGGAGTCTTCTTAAAGAGGATCATGAAGACAAGTCCCACAGCCAAAGTATTTGTCACATAGGGGAGAAAATAAACCGTCTGGAAGAAATTCCTGATGTACCTTATCTTACTGAGTTCCAAGGAAATCAAAAGAGCGATTCCGGTAGAAAGCGGAACCGTAATGATAACGATAATGAAGGTGTTCTTCAGGGCCTGAATGAAGTACGGGTCGTGAAGAACATAGTTGTAGTTATAAAGCCCAACGCCGAAATAGCTCTGGGATGCGAAGTTATAGCCCTCTTCAAAGGAATAGATGAAAACATCCACAAGAGGGTAAACCATAAATACCAAAAGAAAGGCCAGCGCAGGAAGAAGACACAGCCAGGCCGTCAGATTCTTTTTCATGACTTAATCCGTATCCTTTCCTCACTGATCCTGTCGAATAATTTAACTTTAAAAGGCTTAAGGGAGAATCTCACGATTCCATCTACCGGCGTAACATCTTCTTCCGAAGGTATGATCGCCCTTATGTTCTCGCCCTCAAAAAGCTTGTGCGATGCGATAACACTGGTATCGCGACCCATTACTTCCCTGTCGATAAATGTGCATGATAAAGGTCCGTCAGGGTCAACAATAAAGCCCTCAGGTCTTACTGCAACGAAGACGTCTCTATCCCCTGCCCCCTTGGCATCCATTACAGCCTCGTCTCCGATGTACACTTTTTCACCCTTTATGGTGCCTTCGAACACGTTGATCTGCGGAGTTCCAAGGAACATGGCAACAAACAGGTTCTCCGGCTCGTCGTAGACTTCCTGGGGCTTGCCCATCTGCTGAAGAACGCCGTCTTTCATAACAACGATTATATCCGAGATACTCATGGCCTCTTCCTGGTCATGGGTTACAAACACAGTAGTAATGCCTGTTTTAACCTGGATGCGCTTTATTTCTTCTCTGGTCTTGAGCCTTAATCTCGCATCAAGGTTTGAGAGGGGCTCATCCAACAAAAGAACTTTAGGAACCTTTACCAGTGCTCTGGCAATGGCCACTCTCTGCTGCTGTCCGCCGGACATCTCATTGGGTTTTCTGTCGAGAAGTGCCTCAATCTGAACAAGCTTTGCAGCTGCCTGGACCTTCTCTTCCATTTCTTCCTTGGAGAGCTTTTTGTCTCCGCGAAGGTTCTCAAGAGGAAATCTGATATTCTGCCTTACGGTCAGATGCGGATAGAGGGCGTAGTTCTGGAAAACCAGTCCCACTCCCCTGTTCTCGGGTTCAAGGTCCGTAACATCAAGGTCCTCGAAATATATTCTTCCTTCCGTGGGCTTCTCAAGTCCGCAGATAAGATTCAGCGCGGTACTCTTTCCGCAGCCGGAAGGCCCCAAAAGCCCCACCAGTTTGCCATCCGGAATCGTGAAGTTGAAGTCAGAGACAGCAACCACCTCATCTTTTATCTTCCTATTCCTGTTGGGAAACCTCTTAGTGAGGTGCTCAAATACTATTTTCATACTCTCCCCTCAGATCTGGTGTCTTACAACCTTGTACTCATCGCCGTCCTGGTAATAAGGGCACTCCTTATTATTGCCGGACATGAGCCTGTAGTAATCGTCCTCATCCATGTTCACCATGCAGGTGTAACACTCCCAGTCCTCATCATACACATAATTTGCGCAGCTGTCGCAGATCATACAAAATCCTCTCTCATGGGATTAAAGATATCCAGAAGGATTCCGGCTTCAAGACATACACATCCGTGAACCACATCGTTCATCTTGAGCATGGTGTCTCCGGCTTCCACAATCTTTTTTACCCCGTCAATCTCAAACTCAAATTTGCCGCTTACTATATAGGTGATCTGGGTATGTGGGTGGTGGTGAAGCGCTCCTACTGCGCCTTTCTCAAAGGTGTTCTCAACACACATGAGGTCCTTGCTATATGCAAGAACGCGCCTTACCACGCCGTTTCCCTGATCCTCTGCCTTAACATCCTTATGAAATACCCATCTCTCGTCTATCATTTTCTCATCCTCCGTCAAAAGTTCATTGCTGCGATATAGTCCTCATCAAATCCGTCCGTGGTTGCCAGTTCGGTTACCCGGGCGCTTTCGGTTATGAGGTCAAGTTTCGCTGTAGCATCGGTTTCTTTCTCCCACCCTGAGAGGACACATGCCGTATACTGCGCAGCGCCTTTAAGTGCAGAGTTTCCGATTGCTACTATCTTACCATCAAATTCCCTTGGAAACATACGTAATTCTTCTACATTTTCTGGTGATATTTTACTTCCAAATCCTCCGGAAACATAGACCTTATCGGGAATATCTCCGTTTAAAAGAGTCTTTGCGCCGGTGTAAATCGCAGCCTTTGCCAGCTGAACGTTTCTGATATCCTGCTGTGTAAACCTTATCATGCCGTCTTCGGTCAGCGGAAAGCCCTCGTCGAAGTACTCATCTGTTAAAAGACCTGTCTCATCTGCGATGTGATTTTTGACAAGTTCGGAGGTTATCTCCATTACGCCGGTTCCGCAGATGCCGATGGGTTCTGCATCGCCGATGGTATGGATGGTTACATGGTGATCTGTTTTATCTATTGTTATGTGGTCGATGGCGCCGGGGATTGACGCCGTTCCGCAGCTGATGCCACCTGCCTCAAATACAGGCCCTGCGGCGGCTGAAGTGACCCTTAGCTTCTCTCCGTCGTAGAAAGCCATCTCACCGTTGGTTCCAAGATCAAGGAAAAAGAACTTTTCCTCATCGGTAAGTTCTAGGGTGAAGAGTCCGGCTACGATGTCGGCACCGACAAATGCTGATATTCCTGGAAGAATTGTCAGGCCGATGTCCGGGATGTTATCAAGGATTATGTCAGAGAGCATCCACTCTTTTTCGAGATGCTCTGCTATGTACGGGTAACTGCCAAGGCTTTTAGGATCATTGCCGGCAAGGAGGTAGAGCATGGTTGTGTTACCTGTTATGGTTATGGCTTTTAGTTCCGGGTTTATGCCGGTATAGGTGATGTTTCCGGCTGTTGCAAGCTCTTTTATCAGATTCTCTATGTCTGTGACTACGCACTTGCGAAGAGCTTCTCTTGTCTCTTCGTCCTCCGCAGCTGAAATTCTTGATATTACGTCACCTCCGTAGCGCCGCTGGGAATTGATGCAGCTGGCGGTCTGAAGGACCTTGTAGCCGGGATTGTCCGAAGTGGCTGATACCAGGGCTGCGGCTATGGTGGTTGTGCCGAGATCGATGGCGATGCCATAAGATCTTGCCGTTTCACCATCATGGCCTGTTGGCTTGCCTGGCTTATCGGAAGAGTTTACCGACTCATCACTTAAAGTCAGCGCAGATATATCCTGCTCCTGCGAACTTTTTAGAAGCTCTATCTCGCAATCTTCATAGACCACAGTTCTGCAGAGTATCCTTATTCCGGCTTCCGTCTCTTCATCCGTCAGGAACTTCTCCTCGAAACTGCCGGGAATAGGTGCGCCTTTCAGGAACTTGATCCTGCACTTTCCGCACCTTCCTGCACCTCCGCAAGGAAGCGAGTACACGCATCCTGCCCTGTCGAGGATGGCTTTTAGGCGCTCACCCTTTGTACCAGTTACTGAGAGCTGTTTTCCATATTCATTTATGGTCACCGAAATCTCTTTTGCCTTCATATACACTAAGTGTAGTAACTGTGGCTTTTAGAGTCAATGGGGACGGTTCTCTTTGACTCCTTTTGAGCCCCAGGGACGGAGTCAGTGGCTCATTTTCATCTGGAACACGGAAATATGCATCACAAAATAGGATATATCACCCTATTGATTGGAACCGATTTTTCAAAAGCATCACAAAAATTTTTATATGACAAACTAGATGGAAATCACAAAAGATTTTCGAGGGTCGGGGAAAAAAATTTGATGCCTAAGGTTTTTCCTGCATCACAACTACCGGACTACGGATGTCGTGTGATGTAATTCCTCAGTGAGGCAAAATCCCTTTTTGAAATTTCCAACTATTTTTTGCATAGAAGATAGTTGTGGGGTGATCGATATACAGTTTCCAACCAAGACTTATAAAATTGACCTGATGTGATGCTTCTTAGTAGTCTTTTACCAGCGCTCCAGGCCCTCAGTCGGAAGCAGCTCCCCTAAAAATGGTCCCTTACCTCCGTCCCAGGGGGTCAAAAATGAGCCCTTGACTCCGTCCCTAGGGATCAAAAATGAGCCACTGACTCCGTCCCGGGGGCTCATTTAGGGGGGGCGAAATTGTCACAAAACAATGGCATTTTCAGCTTAAATGTGAGAAAATATAAGGTAACCGAGTAGATTAATTCGGAAATAAAAAATGGCTTTTTAGTATGAAAGGAGATAGTTATGGGGCTTATTTCAGCAGCACTCTCAGCAGGCGGAAGCGTACTCTCTGATTCCTGGAGAGATTATTTCTATTGTGATTCACTCACTTCTGATGTGCTTCTAACAAAAGGTAAGAAGAAACAGGGCAAGGGCAATGAGAACATCATCTCTAACGGATCAATCGTTGCTGTTAACGAAGGTCAGTGCATGATCCTGGTTGATCAGGGACAGATTACTGAAATCTGTGCTGAGGCAGGCGAATTCGTATACGACACTTCAACAGAGCCATCTATTTTCTATGGCGATCTTGGAGAGAACATCGTTAACTCCTTTAAGGAATTCTATAAGAGACTTAGCTTTGCAGGTGGCACAGCTAAGGATCAGAGAGTTTATTACATCAATACAAAAGACATCATCGGCAACAAGTACGGAACAGTAAATCCCGTTCCTTTCCGCGTAGTTGACACTAACGTAGGACTTGATATGGATATCGATATCCGCTGCCACGGTGAGTACAGCTATAAGATCATTGATCCTGTTCTTTTCTACAAGAACATCGTCGGCAACGTAACTGATGAGTTCAGAAGAGACAAGATCGAATCTCAGCTCAAGAGCGAGCTCCTTACAGCTCTTCAGCCTACATTTGCAAAGATCTCAGAGATGGGAATCCGTTACAGCGCACTTCCCGGACACACAACAGAGATTGCAGACGTTCTCAACACAGTTCTTTCAAAGAAGTGGACAGAGACCTACGGTATCAAGATTTCTTCCTTCGGTATCAGCTCAGTTAATGCTTCCGAGGAAGATGAAAAGACAATCAAAGAGCTCCAGAGAGCCGGCGCTCTTAAGAATCCTAATATGGCAGCTGCTACTCTTGCAAGTGCTCAGGCACAGGCTATGCAGGATGCAGCTAAGAACACTGCAACAGGTCCTATGATGGCATTTGCAGGAATGAACATGGCTCAGCAGGCAGGCGGAATGAACGCACAGTCACTCTATGCAATGGGTGCTCAGCAGGCTCAGCCTCAGGCTGCTCCTCAGATGGCTGCTACTTCTGCAGGTTCATGGACATGTTCTTGCGGAAACGTAAATACAGGTAACTTCTGCCCTAACTGTGGCGCCAAGAAGCCTGATGCCGGCTGGACATGCTCATGTGGCACTGTAAACTCAGGCAACTTCTGCACACAGTGTGGTTCACCAAGACCTAACTAATTTTATTATTCAGAGGAAATCATGGCTTTACACGAATATGAATGCCCCGCCTGTGGCGGGGCAATGGAATTTAATCCGAAGACCCAGAAGATCAAATGCCCCTTCTGTGATTCGGAATTTGATGTAAAGGACTATATAGCCAATCACAACTCAGACTCAGCCGGAGAATCAGCGGATGATTATGTTACAAATCCCGCCGAAGGCGAAGCAGACTCATCTCAGCCGATGTTCATCTACCGCTGCGGATCCTGTAGCGGCGAAATTCTGGCCACAGAGTCGCTTGGCTCCATGAAATGTCCTTTCTGCAGTAACAACGTCGTTGTAAAAGAGAAGTTCACAGGAAAGTTCACCCCCGACTACATCATTCCCTTTGAAAAGACAAAGGAAGATGCCATCGAGGCTTATAAAGGTTACGTAAAATCCAAGAAGCTCCTGCCAAAAGTATTCTTTGATCAGAATCACATCGACGAGATCAAAGGTATCTATGTGCCCTTCTGGCTCTTTGACGCAACCCAGAACTACAGCGCTTCCTTTGATGCCACCAAGGTCAGGACCTGGAGCGATCATAACTATCACTACACAGAGACCAGCCACTACGATATTACAAGGGTGGGATCCGAGCGCTTTGAAAAAGTTCCTGTTGACGGCTCCAAAGAGATGCCTGATGACCTTATGGAATCACTTGAACCCTTCGACCAGTCCAAGATGGTTCCCTTCAACATGGGTTATCTAGCAGGATTTCTCGCCAACAAATACAACGTCTGCGCCGATGAAGACCAGGGTAGGGCGCTGAGCAGGATGCACTCCTCCGCCATTACCGACTTCAGAAATACCATTTCAGGTTACTCAACGCTACACGCAAGGAGCGAACAGTGCACTCCATCCAATGAGTCCAGCAAGTATGCTCTTTATCCGGTTTATATCCTCAATACTTCCTGGAACGGAGGCAATTACCTCTTTGCCATGAACGGACAGAGCGGTAAGTTTGTGGGAAATCTCCCATTTTCTTTATCGAGAGCACTCATGTACTACTTCCCTATTGCCGGCGTGATTGCAGCTATAGCCTTCGGCCTTTTCTGCATGTTTGCATAATGTAACCTTCAGGACAAATCATGAATAAAAAGACACATTTAAAAATCTATCTATCCAGAATAATATTGGCTTTGCTCCTCCTTACACTGCTGTTACCGGTTAAGGTTCTGGCAGCCGATAAGCTCTGGGATAGCAATACAATACCTTCAAGTCGCCAAAAGCCAAGACTTGTTGACAACGCAGATCTCCTTACGGATTCACAGGAGCAGGCGCTGCTTGCAAGGCTTGACGAGACCAGTCAGAAATGGAGCTGCAACATCGTTTTGCTGACGGTTGATTCCCACGATGGAGACATCCAGGCTTACGCAGATGACTATTTCGAATACAACGGTTTCGGCGCTGATTACAATGAAAGCGGTATTCTCTTTATGCTCAGCATGTACGACAGAGAATGGGCCATCAGTACCAGCGGCAGTGCGATAAACACCTTCACGGACTACGGTCAGGCCTACATGGAAAACGCCATGATGGATGACCTGCGAAATGGCGACTACAACGGTGCATTTACAACTTATGTCAAGGAATGTGACAAGCTCCTCGAAGAGGCTTCCAAGGGTACACCTTATGATGTGTATTCCAAACCCATTCGCACAGCTTCTGACTATATGAGCTTTGGCCTATACAGTGTTATCATCGGACTTTTACTGGGTCTTGCCCCGATCCTTAAGATGAAATCAGACTTAAAGACCGTCAAGATGAAACCCGGTGCCGGTGGTTATCAGGCAGGCTCACCAACTCTCAGAGTTTGCGAGGACAGATTCATTAATAAGACCCTTCACAGAACTCCAATATCCCACGACAACAACTCTTCAGGTCGTGGCAGCTCATTTGGAGGCGGAAGTTCAGTCCACACATCCAGTTCCGGACATACTCACGGAGGAAGTCACGGACACTTCTAAAGCAGGAGGATTACCCGGTGGCAATGACTGTGAAGATCCGCACAGCTTTGTTGTCAGTAATGGCAGTACTTCTGGTTACTGTTTTTCTGCTGTTTCTTGGCACACACAAGTACGATACTCCATTACAGAATAAAATAGTTCAGCTGGATTCCGGCTGGACTATTTCTCGTGGAGATGAGGTCTGGCAGCCTGATAATATCACCAAGACCAGCCTTGGAACGCTTAATGCAGGCGACGTATTAAAACTTTCCACCACTCTTCCAAACGAACAGATTTCTCCTGCAGCTCTTTCTTTCAGATCAATCCTTTCTTCAGTAGAAGTATTTTTAGACGGCGAGCCCATCTATTCTTTCGGAACAGATTACATCGCCAAGGGCAAAATGGCCCCAAAGAACGAGAACTTCGTACAGCTCCCGGATGATTATCAGGGAAAAGAGCTGACGATCATTCTTACTGCCAGCGACAAAGATGCCTTTTCCGGCTTATCCCCTATAAAAATCGGCATTTATAACGACATAAAAAATACCATGGTCCAGGGCAACCGTCTTCCCATGGTTATTGGTGTATATCTCTGCCATCTGGGCTTTTTGCTCATTGTCATGGCTCCATTTTTGGCATTTTCAAGATATCACGACCTGAGTATTATCTTCAGCGGCTTAACATCACTGCTCATCGGAATCTATATACTCAGCTTTAACGATGTTTTCTGGTATCTTGCGGACAATCCTCCCTTTTATACCTTTGCCGAATACATCACGCTATACCTCATTCCCGCTGCCATCATGGGCTTTATTGTTGCAACTGGCCAGTCAAGCTTTAAACACACTGCCAAGGTTCTGCTGGCAATAAATATCTTATTCGGATTAACTACAGCAATCCTTCACTTTACCAACATCGTACACATTTGCGATTTTGTAACAACGCTCCATATCCTTGCTCTTACAGAGGGCATATTTGTAATATTCTCTCTCATACATACAGTTATCAAAGCATCTAACGATAATGATGCCGACATTGTTCGCGCAAGAATAGTCTCTACTCAGATCCTTATCATAGGTCTGATTTTCTTCGTATTCTGTGCTCTGGTAGATATCGTGGCCTACAACATTTTGAAGTTTGTCGCCATAGGCCAGGCCAAGGTTGAGATCACCTTCACCACAGTTGGTGCCTTGGTTTTCATCATGAGCCTTCTTCTTAACTTCTTCTTCCACTGCATAGAATTCATCAACGAATCCACTATAAAGACGCAGCTTGAAGGCCTTGCTTACAGTGATGCCTTAACAGGTATCTCCAACAGATCCCGCTGTGAACAGACTCTGGCAGAGCTGTCCGGCGACTACACCATTATAAGCATGGACCTCGATTACCTTAAATACACCAATGACAATTATGGCCACGACATGGGAGACAAGCTCCTTAGCGGCTTTTCGGAAATACTTCAGAACAGCTTCACCGACGCCTCACTCATCGGAAGAATGGGCGGTGACGAGTTTATCGTCATTCTCCCGTTTATTGACGAGGAAAGAACCCAGAGAGATCTGGCATGCTTTGCCGATCAGATGGAACACAGAAATTCCGGCAGCACAACCCTTAGATTCTCCGCTTCCTGGGGCTATGCTTCCAGCAGGGATAAAGAATTAAAATCCGGCTCACCGGCACAGAAGGTATATCTTCTTGCCGATAAGCGCATGTATGCCATGAAAAACCAGCATCACAGGCAGACCCTCGGAAGGCTCTATGATGACCTTCTTGGCAAGATGCTGGAAAAGGGAGGTGACAGCGATGAATAAAAAACACATCCTCCCCATTATCTGTGCTCTGATATTAGCTGCACTCGTAGATATTTTCATCAGTACCTGCATGAAGTTTACTGCAGAATACCCCATGGCTGAGCTTGACGAGGGCTGGGTCATTACAGTAAACGGTATTGAAAATAAAGACATTCCTCTCACCCGCTTTATGTCCATCACCAACGGCCATCTTGAGAGAGGCGATAACATCGTAATGTACACGACACTACCGGATCTGGGCGATATCCCATTTCCCGTAATACTGTTCAAGAGCAGATACACGACCCTTACCGCCTTTCTCGACAGCAGGGAAATCTTCGATTTCGGATCAGACATTTACAAAGAAAAAAAATTCCTAGGTAAGACCTACCATTTCATAACGCTCCCCACTGATTATGCGGGAAAAGAGCTAAAGTTCATCATGAAAGTAAGTGAGCAGGGCGCCTTTAAGGACCTTAATCCACCTATGCTCGGAAGCCAGCCCGATGTCGAGGGAGATTTCATCCACAGGCATCTGCCCATAATCGCAACCGGCATGTTCCTGATGGTATTTGGTCTTTCCTTCCTTTGCATCACAATGTTTTTTGTAAGCTCAGTACCGGACATCAGATCCTTCCTAATAGGTTCCATCTTTTGTATGAACCTGTCAGCATGGATCATGTCCTACTACAGCATACTCTCGCCCTTTGTTTACACCAGATTTGAGACAGAGGTTGAGTTTTTCACCATGTACCTTATTGTGCCTTATTGCTATCTTTTCCTGTATCTGATACAGAAAATTGAGAACAAGAAGCTTTATCTTACAGCTGCTCTTTTGACCACAGGCGTAACCATTGCCCAGTATGTCCTTCACTATATCTTCGGAATCCATATGAAAGTTACGCTGCCGATCTATCACGCAGCAGGCGCATTCGGATTTGGAGTGATAACCTATTATCTCATTAGGAATATCCGCAAAAGAGATATCTCCGAATCCGATATGATACAGATGTTTGGAATGTTTATCTTTGCACTGGCACAGCTGATACATCTTATTATTTATTACATGGCCAATTACCACTATATGCCAAATGCCAGCTTCCTCAGCATTGCAACCATTGATGCCGGATGTCTTGTGTTTGTTGTCTGCCAGCTTGCCAACTATCTTGTGTTTATCACAGGTGCTTATGCCCAAAGGCAGGAACATGCTTCTCTTTCGCACCTGGCTTATGCAGACGGTCTTACCAATCTGCCCAACAGAGCAAAGGCAGACAAGAAGATGGAGGATCTTGATAAGACAAATCTCGATTACTGTATTATCTCCGTTGACTTAAACGGCCTTAAGTACGTCAACGACAAGTTCGGACATCCTTCAGGAGATAAATACATAACAGACTTCGCAAAGGTTCTTATTACAACCTTCGATGAGACCGGGTTCTGCGCAAGGATCGGCGGAGATGAATTCCTGGTCATCCTGGAAGATTCAACAGAAAAAGACGTCGATGCACTGCTTGGAAGAATGAACAGCGCTCTAAACGTAATGAACGCCATATACTCCGAGTATCACAGGAGTGTTGCTACGGGCTACGCCTTCAGGCATGAATGTGCAGAAAACGCCACATCTCATGAAGTATATCTGCTTGCAGATCAGAGAATGTATGAGCTAAAACGCAAGATGCATGAGGAACTAGGAATACATAACAGACTATAACGACAAACATAAAAAAGCTCCGCTGTCACAAAACAGCGGAGCTTTTAATTTATCATTATTTAAATCTTCATTGCGATGTCCCATGCACCCCAGATAGCTGAACGGATATTTCCAACCTTCTGGCAATCGCCGAGGAGGTGTACGTTCTTAGCTGCCTGAAGGAGTGGAATAGGATGATATCCAACTGACATGATAACATTGTCAGCCGGAAGAGTAATTGTTCTTCCATCCTTGAGGTTAACATCAACACTCTTTTCGTTGATCTGCTTAACACCTGCATTGAGATATACAGGAACATTGTTGGTCTTGAAGCAGTCACGAAGGTAACTTGTGTTAGCAAGGCACATGTTCTTAACTGCAATAAGGTCATCCTTCATCTCAACGATCTGAGGGTTCTTGCCCTTTCTGAACAGGTCAAGAGCGATCTCACAGCCTGTAAGACCTCCGCCGATGATAACAACATCTTTTCCTACGCTCTTCTTACCAAGGAGGTAATCTGTAGCATCCATAGCATACTCTGCTGCTCCGGGAATCGGAATCTTGTTGGCCTCAGCGCCTGTTGCGATGATGTACTCGTCAGCTGACGGCAGTGAATCAGGTCTTACTTCATAGTTGAAGTGGATCTTAACACCGAGCTTCTTAAGCTGATGTTTCTGCCATGCGATGAGCTGTTTATCCTTCTCCTTGAACTCAGGAGCTGCAGCTGCGATGAATACACCGCCAAGCTCACTGGTCTTCTCATAGATCTCAGGCTCATGTCCGCGAAGAGCAAGGATTCTTGCTGCTTCCATACCACCTACACCGCCGCCGATGATGGCAACCTTCTTAGGTGAATCGGTAGGTTTAACTCTGTATTTCTTAGACTGCATGCTGCGAGGGTTAACCGCGCACTTACACATTCCTGCAGACTCTGAAAGATCCTGATCATTGGCTGTTCCGTTGTGTTTGGTAAGGTTAAAGCATGCTGAATGACAGCAGATACATGGACGGATCTCCTCCTCCATGCCTCTCTTAAGCTTGGATACCCACTTGGGATCAGCAAGGAACTGTCTTCCGACAGCCATGGCATCGATGCCGCCCTCTCTGATGGCTGCTGCTCCAACATCGGGTTCCATCTTACCTGCACATACAACAGGAATATCAACGAACTTCTTGATGTGCTCAACATCCGCGAGGTTACAGTTCTGAGGCATGTACTGCGGTGGATGTGCCCAGTACCAGGCATCATAGGTTCCGTTGTCACAGTTGAGCATGTCGTAGCCTGCATCCTGAAGGTACTTAGCCGCCTTCTCAGACTCTTCCATATCTCTTCCGATCTCTTCGAAGTCCTCACCCGGCATAGCTCCGTACTGGAATGCCTTGGTCATGGACCTTACGGAATATCTAAGAGAAACCGGGAAGTCATCCCCACATTTCTTCTTGATCTCTTTTACAATCTCTACTGCGAAACGATAGCGATTCTCAAAAGATCCGCCGTAGTCGTCAGTACGCTTGTTGGTGTACTTAAGTGTGAACTGGTCAAGGAGGTATCCCTCGTGAACAGCATGCACTTCAACACCGTCAACTCCTGCTTCCTTACACAGTCTTGCTGTCTCTCCGAAAGCATAGATGATGTCTTTGATCTCTTTTTCTGTGATGGCACGTGTTGTTACGTCGTCAGCCCAGCGGTTAGGAAGAACTGAAGGCGCTGCTGTAAGATACTCTGCATCGATATAAGGCTTAGCAATTGTGTTGAGAGCCTTATTCTTGGCAAGAAGCGCAAGCGGAGCTGTAAGAGCAAAAGACCTGCCGAATCCGGCCGTCATCTGCACAAACATCTTAGCTCCCGTAGCATGGAGCTCATCCATGAAGTCAGCCAGTTCACTGAATTTGCGCTTGTTCTGATACAGCCATTTTCCGCCGAGCATGTCTTTTACCGGAGCGATACCGGGAATAACAAGTCCGCAGTCGTGCTTGGCAATCTTTAAAAGAAGCCTTGCTGCCTCTTTGTCGAAATGACTTCCGCCTGGTTCCATCCAACCGAAGATACATGTGCCACCCATGGGCGCCAGTACAATCCTGTTCTTGATCTCAAGATTGCCGATCTTCCATGGGGTGAACAGTGATTCATATTCCTGTTTCATTTAGGCAATTCCTTTCGTTTATTTTTTATTCTTCCCAAGATGCAGCTCGCGCATGCCCTCGACCTCATCACAAACCGGCTTCATGCTGCAGTGACCACAGTCCGTTGGCAGTCCGTCGAGAATGTGAGTAAGAGTCTTGGTGATGGCATCCACCTTGTCTGCATTTGGCAAAAGAGCTTCCACCAGCTCTTTTTCTGTGATGAAAATAACCCTGACTTTCTTTACCTGCTCGAGCTCCTTGTATTTGGAAATATAAGCTGCTCCCACGCCGGCAAAGTTTATTCCCTTCTTCAGGGCACTCTTTGCGATGCGAACCTGCTCCTGATTGCTCTGGGAAGACACCCTTACCATGTAGCCTTCAGGGAAAACATGGTATCTTACGAACTCAAGATTTCTGATGGCCTGGAACGCCTTCTCCTGGTCCTCATCTTCTCCGAGGTCACCCGTCTCAAGGATCACAATCCTGGCAAAGGCTGTAGGGCCGTTTATCTCCGATATGTCTTTTCCGTAAACGACGATCTCATCATCAGCTATCTTCCCTGAGGTTGTGACACAGGTGTAGTTAACCGAAGGAAGTCCTACTGATCCAAGCTCAAGAGCAGCATCTCTCTGCATGATGAACTCAGTGTTATCAAGACACTTCCAGCCAGGTACCTTTTCATAGGAAAAGACCTTTCCCTGTGCCTTCTCAAGTTCTCTTGCTGTCACATCGATCAAATTATCATATAACTTCATAAACCTTCTCCGATCAGAACTTAATGTCCGCTTTCTTGCGGTCGAAAATCTTGTTTACCTGTGTATAGGCCCAGGCCATGAGCTTCTGATCAAGGTTCCAGAAATAGATCACAAAGAGTATTCCTGTGACAATGGTAAGAATTTTTATTATTTTCAGAATGATCTTTATAGTCTTACTCATCCCTAATAAGTCCTTTCACTTATTACTTAGCAAGGCCTTTCTGTCTTGCATACTCAGCAGCTCCAAGTGCTCCCATAAGCTGAGGATCGATAGAAAGATCAACAACCTTGAGTTTAAGTACCTGCTCGATGGCAGCCTTAAGTCCGGCATTCTTAGCGCATCCGCCTGTAAGTGTGATGGAATCTGTAGCGCCTGCCTTCTTGGACATTACAAAGCATCTCTTGGCAACAGCCATCTCGATACCTGCAGCGATCTCATCCATAGGCTTTCCTTCACCAACAAGGGTGATAACCTCAGACTCAGCGAAAACTGTGCACTGAGCTGTGATAGGAATAACGTTTTTAGCTGAGAGTGAGAGATTTGAGAACTGCTCAAGACTCATCTCGAAAGAACGAGCCATAGCCTCGAAGAAACGTCCTGTTCCTGCTGCGCACTTATCGTTCATAGCGAAGTTCTTAACTGTTCCGTCTGTATCGATTGAAATACCCTTAACGTCCTGTCCACCGATATCGATGATAGCCTTAACTGAAGGGTTAGTAACATGTACACCCATAGCGTGGCATGAGATCTCGGAAATGTTCTCATCAGCAAAAGGAACCTTGTTACGTCCGTATCCTGTACCGATGAGGTACTCAAGATCCTTGGAACTATTAAGTCCCTCAACCTGATCGATTACTTCCTTCATGGCAATCTCTGCAGACTCCTGAGCAATGATCTTGCTCTTTACAGTTGTTCCTGCAACCATCTTGCCTGTCTCGTCAACAATTACAGCCTTTGTATATGTTGATCCTACGTCACATCCACCGAAATATTTCATTTAAAAAATCCCTCCTAAGAAATTAATGTTCATTGTCTTAAATCATTTAATTACCGGTGATATACACATATCGTTGAATCCCTATATCACCATGTAGTATCATCTTCGAAATCCAGCAGTGACGGATCAACCGGTTCTGCCTTCATAACAGTTCTCATGAACTCGTTAAACTCTGATCTCATATCCTTACGTGATACGGTTCTTGGATCCATAAGGTCGTGGCTGCACCACAAAAGCTTGATGCCTCTCTCCCTTGCCTGATCCTCGAACAGTCCCTGAACAGTAGCCATGTTCTTGCAGGATACGTGCTGATACATAAGTACGAAGTCTACGTTCCATGCCTCGCACTGTCTCCAGAGCTCTGTAACAACGTGGTCATATCCACCGTTGGTGTGTCTTCTCATTACCATTCTCTCGTAGAGTCTTGAAAGATCCTTGAGAGCTTCTTCCTTATCCTCGGTCTCAAGAGGCTTGGTGAAGTTCAATGACTCCATCTCTACCAGGATATCTACGCCCCAGCAGTTAGCCGCCCAGTTGGAGAAGTTTGCATAGTAGTGAGCAGGTATTGACCAAACGATTGCTCTGTATTTCATCTTGCCGCGCCATGCTTCATCCCTGTTCTCATAAGCCTTGAGCATGAGCTTATCAACCTTCTTGAAGGTTGAGATGATTCTGGGATCGAGACCTCCGTCCATCTCGTAGTTCCACTTGCGGAACAGCTCGTAGCATGGTCCGATGAGCTGAGGATAAGGGGTCTGGTTGATCTCCCATTTCTGGAGCTCATACTTGGTCTCTTCGTTAAATCTCTTCATGGCAGCAAAGTAAGCATCCCAGTTCCACTTTGCACCTGTATTGTCTTCGATAAACTTGATGCAGCCCTTAATGTCTTTTACCGCTGCATCCATAATGGACTCGTCCTCATATCTGACCGGGAATGCCAGATGATATGTGGGAAGGTCCTTAAATCTGCGGCTTGTATAAGAGGAAGCCATAACAGATCCGTCACAAGGCATTGAGCTGGAGATGAAGCATGCTCCCATGTGAGGAAGAGCATCCACAACTACCGCTCCGCACTCTGATGAAGGAACCGGGCAGGTATCTGACGGAAGTCCGTAGGATTCGATCGCGTCAATGTATGGCATACATGCCAGCTGGTCGATCTCAGAGAGAAGGAATACCGGCATCAGCTGATAAGGAATACCGATGAGGTCCGGGAATCCTGCCATTATCTGTGACATTGTCATCTCGTCAAAAAGAACTATCTTCTTGGAGAGGTCTGTGCTGTTACCAACCTTCTCATCTGCCTTCATAAGAAGAACCAGGTTCTCAGCAACGTATCTGAATATTGCATAGATGAGCTCGTGGTGCATCTTAAGAGCTCTTCCTCTAAGTCCCATGGTGTTCTTGTCCATGAAGGAGTGACAGCAGAAGTATGAGATCATCCATCTGTAATGTGTTGCTCCCATAAGGGCAGGTACCAGGTCTTTTGAGAAAGTTGCAAGAAGCATTCCCCACATTCTGGTCCACTCATAGAAGTCAACTCCGGTGTCCTTTATACCTCTCCACTCTCGCCTTACTGTGGCCATCTTGCCGTTGGCGTAGAGCTTACCAAGCTGTTTCTCACCGTTAAGGACAAGGTCTTTTACTTCTTCGGGAGACATATTCTTTAGAAGATTTACTTCATGGGTAATGCGCTTTTTAAGTCCCTTGGCGTCCTTACCTGCAGCTGCTGCAACGTCTTTCCAGTCGGTCTCTTTAACCAGCTCTCCGACGATGCCTGCGATCTCCTTCATATTTTCAGCCTGGGCTTTCCAGTCGATGTGGTCTTTAAGTCTGAAATTCTTGGGATCTATGTATTTCATCCAACCACCTCCTGTTCCTGGGCATTTCTTCTGATTCGTTTAATCTCAAGGGCTTCAACAAACGCCTGGAAACGGGTTCGCAGCTGTCCCGAATTGTGTACGTTGTAAGATCTGTCAATGGAGAGAGTCGGCCATCCGTACTCCTCAGTGAGGATATGGCTGGCAAGAGGTCTCTCAAATGCCCAGAAATCACAGTACTTCATCTGCTCAAAGATGATTCCGTCAGCGCCGTACTCTTTGGCGAGTCTGTCAGCAGTATCTCTCCTCTGCTTTATCTTTTCCTCAGCCATGTACCTTGGACACTCGGAAGTCAACATGTAATGTCTTGCTATCTGCTTGACGATATCTTCGTCATCATTGAGCTTAATCTCTTCTCTTCCAGGGAAGGATCCGTAGCAGTATCTGTCGGCTACGACCATCGCTCCTGCTTCCTCGAGAAGTCTTGTAAGATCAAGGTCGTCCACCTCTGATCCGACAATTGCAACTCTTGCTCTGAACCATGGCTTGGGATCAGGCTTTCTTGTCTTTATCTCCTCCAAAGTCTCCTTAAGGAGCGGGAGGATCTTGGCAGTCGGACAGCAGTAGCTCACAAGAGAGATGACATGGAATTCATATCCTGTAATAGGTGGATTCTCCAGCTTTCTGAAGTTTCCGATTTCTGTGACAACTCTGCAGAGTTCGTTGTGTTCCTCTACTGCTTTTCTGATTGCCTCGTCCGATACGTCGGTGCCGAGTTTTTCGTGCATAACATCGAGAACTCTAAGGCGCATCTGTGTTGCAACCTGATCTACGTTGTAGTCCTCTACCTTGTAGGGTACATCGGTGTGAGTTACAAAGAAGTGTGGCTTCTTGTTGCACTCAAGCACTTCAAGATGCTCATAGCATCTGTTCATGGCTGAGCATGCATCAACACCGGCTACACCGTCCAGATATTCATAACCACCCTCGATGCCTCTCTCCAAAAGAGCTCTGGCAAACTCGCAGGTGTAGTTGGACATGTAATATGTGGAAATGTCTATCGAACCTGTACGCGGAGCTCGCATACGGGTTGAAAAACAATTATCAACATTCAGAAGTACCTCCGGCATGTGATAACAGGTGTATCCGATAGCATACTGCCCTTCTGCCTGTGCTTCCTTGACCAGATCGTTGGCTGCATCATCCAATAGATTCTCGAATTTGATTAGATGTTTTAGGTCCTGCACGGCTACCTCCTTTCTATGCCTTTAATAGATTTTTAAATTTTTTAGGGCCTCGTCGGCGCCCTTTAATATTCCGGTATCCTGCGGAAGTTCAAAGATGCTGCGTCCTTCCATGTCGTTCTCCGTCATGGCATCATCCTGAGGGATGACGGACACAACCTTAACTCCCTCAATCTCTTTGTCCTCAATTCTCTCAGGGAACAGTGCCCTGTTTACTATGAGACCGATCTCATCGTACATTACCAGTTCGCCTGCCACGTCTCTGATAGTACCGATGATTTTAAGACCCTTCTGACTCTGATCCGATACACACACAAGGTGGGTTACCTTCTCCAGAACTCTTCTGTTGATCTGCTCAATTCCTGCCTCTCCGTCAATCACCACGTAGTCAAAATCATCTACAAGCATCTCGATGACCTTCTTAAGATAAGTATTGATGGCGCAGTAGCATCCGGCCGCCTCCGGCCTTCCGATAGCAAGAAATGCAAATCCTCTCTGCTCAGCCATGGCATCATAGAGCCTGAACTTGGCTTCTGCCAGGATATCCTGGGTATCCCTTAGTTTACCGGTAACATCCTCTGCCACTCTCTTTCTTATCTGGTCCAGAGTCTCAGTGACTTCTACCCCAAGAGCGACAGAAAGACCCACCGCCGGATCTGCATCAATAGCCAGAATTTTGGCGTCGGGTCTTTTTTCAGTAAGGAGTCTTACAATAGCAGCAGAAAGAGACGTCTTGCCAACGCCACCTTTGCCCGCTAATGCGATAACAACTGTATTATGTGTCATAAATCCCCCTCGTAGAGTTAATTACCCTGCTCTTATATTATAAAGGATTGTATAATTTCTACAAGAGTATTACCTTATTCTTTTAACTTTTTGTGATATATGTTATTATAGCCTTGATGATATAGTGCATGTTTTTAAGCAAAATGCCTTGCGGTGTTTTTGCTTTTTTAATCTTCAAGAGGGGGAAACCAAATACATGAAAGATCTCGTGCATATCTTTGAGCTCGAAGACCTTTTGCAGGAAGCCAACAATCCGCTTGTCCGCCAGGCAAAAGCTGACGGAAAGCGCGCTCTTGGTTATACCTGCTATTTCATGCCGGAAGTTCTTTTGGACCTTCCGGGATGTTTTTCAGTGCGTCTTCGTGCACCTCGTAGTGGATCGCCTGATATGGCAACCTACTACATGACCAACCGTACCTGTATGTACGGACGTTGCCTTTTAGAGAGGGCTCTTGAGGGAGGCTTCAACTTCCTTGACGCCGAAATGGCAACAGAAACCTGTACTGTGACCTGTAGGTTCCAGGAGCATCTCCAGCTTATGGACATCATCAAGAATCCTGATTTCTTCTGCGAATTCACCGATGTTCCATTCAAGAAAAACGAGAACTCCATTGACCACTATGTAGGCCAGTTACAGGCTCACGTGCTGGATAAGTTAAAAGAGCACTTCGACATCGACACTTCTGATGAAGCTCTTTTAAAAGCTATCGAGCAGCACAATGAGGTTTGCCGTCTCATTCAGGAGATCGGCAGCTACAGAAAGCTCGACGAACCCACCATCACAGGTTGGGAATTCTCCGTCATCCAGCTGGCAACTCTTGTATGTCCCAAGTACCTTATCATCGATAAGTTAAAAGACATCGCAGAAGAGCTCAAGACCAGAAAACCCGATGCCAAGAAGAACTACAGAGTAAAGGTTGTTCTTACAGGCTCCGAGGAGGATGATCCTGACTTCATCAAACTCATCGAGGAGTGCGGCGCTCTGGTTGTTGCTGACCGCTACTGCTACGGATCACTTCCCGGAAGAGAAGAGATCGTGGTAAAAGAGGGTGAGACGCCCCTTCGCGCTATCGCACGCCACTACCTTGAGACCAGCGAGTGTCCTCGTTTCATGGATCAGCATATCATGCGTGCTCGTAAGCAGTACCTTGCTGATATTGCCAAGGAATACAAGGCAGACGGTATCATCATTTCACAGATGAAGTTCTGCGAGTACTGGAGCTATGAGCGTACCATCGACACCCTGGTTATCCCAAGAGATTTCGGTTACCCCGTATGTTCTATCGAGAAAGAATATGTAAACAACGCCGTAGGACAGCTAAGAACCAGATTCCAGGCGTTTGTTGAGAGCATCGAGCTCAAGAAAATACAGAAGGAGGGCTGAGGTATATGGCATTCGGACTTAAAGACATAAAAGCAAAATATCGCGAGCTCTTCGTTGTAGAAAAGAGCCCGGAAGAAAAGAATAAACCAAAAGACATAAAAAAAATGGCCAGAGATTTCTGGTATGGCAAGCCACATGAAGAGAGACGTCTTGGTGATCTCTACGTCGGCAACACAGGACTTTACAAGCACCGTGAGTGGCGTGGTGTAAAAGATACCATGTACTACTTCAACATGATCTGGCTTTACAACTACGCTCACATGGTTACTGATATCATGAATTACGGAGGCGGTCCTAAGGGCATTGTTACTTTCGCCAAGGGAACCATGAGATATCGCTGGATGGGTCAGACTTATCTTACAGTTATGCACTGGTTCGACAGAGGTCTTGAAGGTGCAAGAGGCGAGGCCATGAAGGCTTCTGCCTGGCACTATCGCGGAATGGTAAGTGAGACCATCAGACAGTTCATGAGAATGTTTGAGGCCGACAAAAAGCTCAACGGCGGAGAAGAAAACGAGACCTGGAAAAAGACCATTGCCCACAACGAGACGCTCAGTGGAAATATCTTTTACGGCTGGAGAGGTGAGCTCGACGATGTAGCTCTTGAGATGATCCCCTACTTCGTTTCAGTACACGTAAACAACCACACAGTTCTGAACTACATCGACGCAGCGCAGTCCATCGGACTTCCTGCAGATCCATGTCCTATGTGTCAGGCTGAGTACGGACTCTTTGTCCTTGACGATTACCCGGATTACAGCCCGGTAATGCTTACAACGAACGAAGCCTGTGACGGATCCGTTGCAACTTCAGTTCTTCAGGACTGGTTCTTAAACCGTCCGCTCTATGCTATGCCACAGCCTATGCGCTATGACGATCCTCTGGTTCAGAAGAACTGTCAGAAAGAGATCGAAGGTGCATGGAAGTTCGTAGAAGAGAACTTCGGCATCAAGATGGATTGGGATAAGTACGTTAAATATGCACAGAGCTTCAACAAGCTCACCGAGTTTGAGTGGGAGAAATGGGATGTTGCAGCCAACACTCCTTACTATCCTATCACCGGTGTTGCTCAGGCTCTTTACAGAATCTACTACTCACAGGATGGTGACAGACCTATCTGGCACGAGATGGATGCACATGTAAAGCGCATCATGGACAAGTGTGTCAAGAACAAGATCGAGACCTTCCCAAAGACCAGACACCGTGCAATTGCATGGAGCTGCGCACCTCTTTACTACTCACACTGGTGCACATGGGCTTACAACTGCTGGGGTATCAACACCATTATCAACATGGATTCGCTTATGTTCGACCAGTACCTGCGTACCGACACCTACGAGCACGCTCTTGAGGATCTGGCATGGTTCAATGAGAAAGCACCTATGCGTGCAATGGCAGTTGGCGGACATGAGCACATTCTTTCCCTGTTCGATTACATGGAGAGATTCAACTGCGATATGGTCATCATGTACGACCAGCTTCAGTGTAAGGGAATGCAGGGAATCCACGGAGTATTCGAGGACGAATTCCGCAAGCGTAACATCCATGCTATCTGGGTTCCACATGCTCTTCCGGATAAGAGAACAGTATCCCGCGCAGAGATCCGCGATATCATAAACGACTACATGACAACCGTAATGCGCGAGGAGCCACTGGATCCTTCACTTCTTGATTTTGATGACGGAGGCAGCTGGTAATTAAAAGGGAGAGTAATTATGAGTAAAATATTAAAATTCATCTTCAAACTTTTCAGGATTGCAGCACTTATTTATGGCATCCTCTTTGCAGTTTTCTATTTTGATCTGGATGGTAAATTTTTGTACTACATCTGGGAGCCTCTTATGATCAAGCGCTTTGACAACATGAAGCGTCCCGATGCAACTGCAATGCCTTACTCAATGAAGGAAAGCGTAGAAGACACAAGTTTTTAAGAAATTAAAAGAGGCTATCGCACCTGGCGATGGCCTCTTATTTTTTACTCTTATTCACAATCGATCCTGATGACTCCGCCTGTCAGATCAACAAAAGTAAGCTTACCCTTAAAGCTCTTTTTCTCACCCATGAGATCCGTACAGATGACGTTGTCCCCATCGAAGGTTATGGTACTTACGTATTCCATGATCGCCTCATCCGGCTTGGAGTTCTTGTAAACTGTAGAAAGGCACATATCACACCTCCTTCTATCAGTCGTTACTGATAAGATCAAGCGCTGCCTTAAGATTTGCATTTCCTTCGGAAAAGAGCTTTTCCGCCTCCGATACTTTGGCTGCTGCCTCAGCAAATCCAAAGCTCTCTAGCTTATCTGCAAGTTTGTGCAGCTCGTCAGCGTGGCTGGTGTTGTGCTTGTAATTGTAGTCCAAAAGAGCTTTTACCTGCTCCTTGTTCTCCATAGGATGATCATGGTGGTGATGCTCGTGATGATCGTGGTCGTGATGTTCTGCACCATTCTCGTGATCATGCGTATATGTATGAGTATGCTGACTTCCGTCATGCTCATGTGTATATGTATGTGTGTGCTCGCTCATTTATATATCCCCTTACTCAACAGAATTTATCAGATCAAGTGTGGCTTTCTTGATATCGGCGTTAACCTTCAGCGCATTCTCTCTTGAATCCTGATTTGAATAGAAGTAGAACTTGATCTTTGGCTCTGTTCCGCTTGGTCTTATTGCAAACCATGAACCGTTGTCAAGGAACATCCTGATGGCGTTCTGTGGTGGAATGTCTTCGTAGCCGTTTATGTAGTCGATGACCTTTTCTACCTTGGCACCGGCAACTTCTGTGGGAATATTCTCCCTGTAGTACTTCATCATGCGCTGGATACGCTGAGCACCCGGAATTCCTTCGAGCACGATGTTCGGCTCATCCTCAGCGAAGAAACCGTACTTGGCATAGATCTCGCCAAGAACATCCCAAAGGGTCTTGCCCTGTTTGCGGTAGTAAGCTGCTGCCTCTGCAACCAGCATTCCTGCTGAGATTCCGTCCTTGTCTCTGATATCCTCACAAACTGCATATCCAACAGACTCCTCATAACCGAAGAGATACTGATAGCCGTTCTCGTGAAGGTAAGGGATCTTACCACAGATATTCTTAAAGCCTGTCAGAGTCTCGAACATCTCAACTCCGTAAGCCTTTGCCATTATTGTTGAAAGAGTAGATGTAACAATGGACTTAACCATTGCTCCCTTTGCAGGCAGTGTTCCTGCGCTCTTGTGTCCCTCAAGGACATAGTTTACAAGAAGGTAACCTGTCTGGTTTCCGTTAAGAGGAACGTAGTTGCCGTTATCATCCCTGATCTCTATAGCAAATCTGTCAGAGTCGGGGTCGGTAGCCATAAGGAGTTCTGCACCAAACTCTTTTCCATACTTCTCAGAAAGAGCAAAGGCCTTGGGATCCTCGGGATTGGGATATCCGACAGTTGTAAAATCAGGGTCGGGATTCTCCTGCTCGGGAACGATCTTCCAGTTAGTAAAGCCTCTGTCTGTAAGCATCTGCCTGAACGGAATTGATCCGCATCCGTTAAGTGGTGTGTAAACAAGAGGAATTGAAAGATCAAGATCGTCGCCCTCATGAATAGCCAGGGACTCAATCTTGTCCAGGTACTCTCTGTCATACTCCTCACCAAGAACTATGATCTTGCCTGCCTTTACGCCCTCGTCATAGTCGGACTTCCTGATACCGGTCCAGATATCTACCGCGTTGATGCACTCGGTCATTCCGTCTGCAACCTCTGCTGAAACCTGACATCCGTCATCCCAGTAAGCCTTGTAGCCGTTGTAATCCTTGGGGTTGTGGGATGCTGTAATATTGATTCCTGAAACCGTATGAAGGCGTCTTATCATAAATGCCAGCTCAGGTGTAGGGCGAAGGCTCGGGAAGGTATAAACCTTGATGCCGTTAGCCGCAAAGATTCCTGCTGCCAGCTCGGAAAACTCTCTTGAAAAATGTCTGGGATCATGAGCTATGATAACACCTGCATCCATTGCTGCCTGTCCCTTTGAAACAATGTAGTCGGCAACGCCCTGTGAAGCCTTGCCTACAGTTAAGAAATTCATGCGATTGGTTCCTGCTCCAACCTTACCCCTAAGGCCTGCAGTTCCAAATGCAAGATCCTGATAGAATCTCTCTTCCTTTTCCTTCTCATCATCTGCGATGGCAGAAAGCTCAGCTTTTAAGGGATCGCTGTCAGAAAGCTTCTCCATCCACTCTTCATATCTTGACTGATAATCCATATAATAACCCTCCGTCTTAGAACACTTATATCTAATATTTTCGCCCATTGAAAGGGGTTTTGCAACCCCCTAAGGGGAGTCAGTGGGGAGTCAGTGGGGACGGTTCTCTTGGGGAGTCAGTGGGGACGGTTCTCTTTGACTCCCTTGTCAGATAATTAAGAGCGATAAAATTCCCAAACAAAGGGAGTCAAAGAGAACCGTCCCCACTGACTCCCCAAGAGAACCGTCCCCACTGACTCCCCAAGAGAACCGTCCCCACTGACTCCCCATCAACTTACACCCCTTCGCAATCAAACTCCGGTATGAAGCTCTCCGAAGCAGTCTCGCCCTCCTGAACATAGCCGTTTACTACGCCAAGGTTCGATGCGTAATCAACAAGGCTACGATACTCAGCTTCCGTGATCTTCCTGTTGATCTCAGGAAACTTCTCCAGCCCCTCTCCCGGTGTAAACTGATTCATAAGACTTATGTAGATATTATCTCCGTAGGTCTCATAAAGATATTTCGTGATCATCTTGGCCTGTATCAGCATACCCGGCATAAGAAGGTGCCTGACAATCACGCCCTTCTTAATAAGTTCCTGCCCTTTAGCATCCGTCTCAAACACGCACTCAGGGCACTGCCTTACCATCTCCGCAATGGCCGCCCTGGCTGCCTCAGGGTATCCGGGAGCATTGCTGTACCTCACAGCATCTTCCTCCCTGATGTACTTAAAGTCCGGAAGATAAATATCAATCAGCCCCTCAAGACGTTTCACGCTCTCGATATTCAGGTACGAAGATGTATTAAACAGGAACGGAATCTTAATCCCCTGATCCTTGGCTCTCTCGATTGCATCTGCAATTGTAGGGATAAACATGTCCCCCGTCACGAGATTTATATTGTTTGCACCTCTCTCCTGCTGCTCAAAGAATATCTCCACGAGGCGCTCCGTCGATATGAATTTCCCGACTTCTCCCCGGCTGATCTTCCTGTTCTGACAAAAGACACATCCCATGTTACAGCCTGAAAAGAACACCGTACCTGACCCGGACGTACCGGAAATACAGGGCTCCTCCCACATATGGAGAGCAGCCCTTGATACGTGCAAAGTATTCAGTTCCCTGCAATAGCCCCTTGTGGTGGTTCTGTCCACCATGCAGTTCCTGGGGCATAACCTGCAGGATAAGTAGTCTTTATCTATGTCTTTCATAATGTAAATTATACAACATTACGACGCGCTGACAAACTGCGCCGAGTAGAGTTCGTAGTAGGCTCCTCTTCTTGCCATCAGGCTCTCGTGGTCACCCCACTCAAGGATTCCACCGTCATCAATAACAAATATCTTGTCCGCATTCTTGATGGTGGAAAGCCTATGTGCAACCACAAATGAAGTTCTCTTTTTAAGAAGCTCCTCTATTCCCTGCTGAACCAGGATCTCAGTCCTGGTGTCGATGCTAGCCGTGGCTTCATCCAGGATCAGGATCTTGGGATCTGTTAAAAGAGTTCTCGCAAAAGCCACAAGCTGCCTCTGCCCGTTGGAGAGTCCGCCTCCTCTCTCTGTGATCACAGTGTCATACCCCTTCTCCATCTGCGAGATAAAATCATGGGCATGTACAGCCTTTGATACCGCCAGCATCTCTTCATCCGTGGCATCAGGTCTTCCGTACTTGATGTTGTCCCTGATGGTTCCGGAAAAGAGATAGTTGTCCTGAGTCATGATTCCCAGCTGATTTCTAAGTGACTGGATTGTCACCTTGCTGATGTCATATCCATCCACAAGAACTCTTCCGCTCTTAGTGTTATAGAACCTGCTGATAAGACTCACAATGGTTGTCTTACCTGCTCCTGTCGGTCCAACAAGGGCAATGGTCTCTCCCTTCTTAGCCTTAAAGCTGACATCGTGGAGAATGTCCACATCCGGCTCATCGGGGTAAGCAAAGGTCACGTGGTCAAACTCAACATTTCCCTCAATCTCAGGAAGGTCGATAGCTCTTTCTCCATCCTTAACAAGAGGATCCATATCCATGATCTCGTAAACTCTCTCAGCAGAAGAAAGGTTAGTAATCAGCTTGTTGTAGTAGTTGGCAAGATTCCTGATAGGACTAAAGAACATGCCAAGATAGAGAACAAAAGCTGAAAGCGTACCTATGGACTCCGGCTGAACATTGAGCTTTGTAACTGCCAGATAGTAAAGTGTCGCCGTTCCAAGTCCGCCTGCAATCTCGATTGTAGGGCTGTAGATATCTGTTATAACTACCGCATTTCTGAAGGCTTTAATAACCTCATTAACAAGTCCGTCGAACTCCTTTGAGGACTCCTCCTGAGCATTGAAGCTCTGGATAATGGATACACCTTCAATTCCCTCATGGATGTATGCTGTCATGTTAGAATCTTTCTTTTTCCAGATCTGCCATCTCTTGTGGGCGAGGATCTCGCAGAAGTAAAGTCCCAGCATGATGATCGGAACTGCAACTGCCGCAGACAGCGACAGAACCGGGCTCTTTACGATCATGATAGCCAGTATCGCAACAAGCATCACAGCCTCAGGTGCCAGGGTCGTAATAGTGCTTGAGAGAACCTCTTTTAACGCATTGACATCGCCCGTGATCCTGGCCAGGATCTTGCCGGATGGTCTCTGGTCAAAAAAGTCTACTCCCAGCTCCTGAATATGAACATAGAGCCTTCTTCTGATGTTCATGATCATGTCGTTGGAGATCACAGCCATTATGCGTCTCCAGATCCTGGTGGCTGCGTAGTTCACAAAGGCCAGAACTATCATAAATCCGGCCATGGTAAAAAGGCCCCGGACATTTCCATCTATGATCTCATCATCAATTACTTTTTCTATCAGCAGAGGATAAGTGGTCTGGATGGCAACCGTCACCAGAATAAGTCCGGTTACCAGCACATTTTTCCCCCTATATTCCAGAAGATTCTTAAGAAGTCTCTTTAGGACGTCAAGCTTAAGGCTCTCCTTTAAATCCTCATCCTCTCTGGTGCTGTTAATAGCCATTTATGCACCTCCTTACTCATTTACCGCAAGAGCATTCCTGTAGTCTCCGTACTGGGCTTCGTAGGTGCTGTAGTACAGTCCCCTCTTTCCGATGAGCTCAGCATGGGTTCCTCTCTCTCTTACTCTTCCGTTTTCCAAAACTATGATCTCATCTGCGTCTTTAACCGATGATATACGGTGACCGATGATGATCTTACTCATGTCTTTTTTCTTTAAAAGCTCCTGCTGGATCGCAGCTTCCGTCTCCATATCAAGAGCAGATGTGGAGTCATCAAGAACCAGAAGATCTGCCTTCTTTGCAAGTGCTCTCGCAATTGAAAGTCTCTGCTTCTGACCGCCGGACAAACCAATGCCTCTCTCTCCGATAACCGCCTCGTAGCTATCGGTTATCTTCTCGACAAAGTCTTTTGCATGGGCACTCTTAATGGCATTTCTTACCGTCACCTCGTCCATGCTGTCCTTAAAACCAAGCCTTACATTCTCAGTGATAGTGTCGGAGAAAAGAAATACATCCTGGGTTACCACTGATGAAAAGGCCCTTACATCACTAAGTGGCATGTCCTTAATGTCTTTTCCCTCGATGCGAATGCATCCGTCTGTCACGTCATAGAATCTCTCAAGCAGGTTGACGATGGTACTCTTTCCCGCACCCGTTGCGCCCATGATACCGAGAGTCTTTCCTTTTTCTATGGTAAAAGACACATCCTCTAAAATGGGCTTATCGTCGATGGCAAAGCTGACGTTCTCAAAGCTGATCTGCCCGGGAGCGTTTGCTGCTTCCGAAAGCTCTTTTCCCGAAGGATCGGTGATATCGGGTGTTGTGCCAAGAACCTTGGAGATCTTCTTGTAGCCTGCAAGTCCCTGAGAAACCAGGGAAAGCATCCAGCCAAGGTTCTCGATGGGCCATACGATGTTGATTGAATATGACACGAATGCCACAAGTGTTCCGTAGGTTATGCTTCCTTTGATCGCCGCATAGCCGCCTATAGCAACCACAGCCACCTGCATAACCTTCGGTATAAGGCCGATGAGCGGATCAGAGTCTGCAAGGTCAGAGGCAAACTTCTTGTTGGCCTTAGCGTAGTCGAGGTTCTTCTCATCGAACTTCTTCATCTCGGTGCCTTCGGCAGAAAAAGCCTTAACGGTCCTTACGCCTGAGATGTTCTCCTCAACTACCTTGGTAAGGGCTGCGTTTCTCTCACTGATATCGTCGTAATCCTTGCTAAGTGTCTTTTCCAGATGAAGGGCCACATAGGCAAGGAAAGGCATAAATACCAAAGGCACAAGGCTGAGCTTCCAGTTGAGCCTGATCATGCAGATGACAACTCCGATGAAGTAAACTGTCGCCTCTGTCAGCAGCATTCCAACAAATCCGGTCAGATCCCAGACTGCTCCGGCGTCGTCCTTGACTCTTGCCATGAGTTCGCCGGTGTTGGTCTTGTCAAAATATCCCTTGTGGAGCGTGAAGATATGCTTCATCATATCTTTTCTAAGGCCGGATGCCACCCGACATCCCGACATATCACAAAGGAACTCTTTTACGAACTGGAAGAAAGCTCTTCCCAGGCCTGCTGCCACAAACAGAAGTATGTCTCTTCTGAAGATATCCATGTTTCTTCCGACGATAACATCATCTACCATGGAAAGTGTTACGAAGGGAAGAAGCACATCGATTGCTGTGCTGCATATAAGTGATATTCCGCCGAGGGTATATCTCCACCAGTTCCTTATCAAATACTTTTTCATAATTATCACATCCTCATATAAAAACAGCGGTAGAGCCCGGAGACCCTACCGCCATAAACAGCCATAAAAATAGCGTGGTCTCCATGCGGATACCACGCCTGATTGCTTCTAGATAAATACAATTACTGAGCAAACTCCTGCGAGGTAACCACAATTTCCATATTCACTGCTACATAATTTCTAGTCTTTAACATTGTTCTTACCTCCTTTCTTAGTTTGCTTTGCTACAAGTAATTATTACATTATGCTAATTGATGGGCTTTGTCAACACAATTATTTAAATTAACTGTCTTTTTACCTGATAACCTTGTTTTTACTAACGTAACCTTCAGCAGATGCTGCCTTCTGAAATGCCTCAAAATTCTTGTTGTTGTTCAGGTACATTGTATAAGTCCTCGGGCCTTCAAGATTTACCCTGATCTTGTCATCATCTATCTCATCTACTGTCATGGTCCAGTCTTCATCGTGGCACTCAAAGTTAAACACCACAGTATCCTGCACCTTGGGTTCTCCAAAGACGATCCTGCCCTTGGACTTTAAGATTATCGAATAGATCGCCGGAAGATTGTCAGCGCTCATCTTCACTGTTCCATCCGGGCCGTCAGCCATGCATATGTCAGACTCATTGCTGAGTACAAATACGTCTACCTTGAACTCCCTGATCTTCTTTGTTTCCATGAACAGGGCTGCTATTACAAAGATTGCAAAGCCCAGCGCCAGTGCTACCAGTAGGGCTACAATCCATATTCTGTCCTTTGATACTTTACTTTTCATACTCCTCTTTTTTGTCCTCACATTTTCTGCAATAGCTTTATCGCCGCTTCCATCGATACGCATTCTGCAAATCTTTTGGGCCACATCATCTCGTTATAGTACCTGTAAGTGGTCTCTGCGTCCATATAATCGTTGTCAAAAGTAGAATTGCTTTCGGCAGGAATAATTACTCTATAGCCTCTCTCAAAAGCTGATTTTATAGTTGCGTCGATACAAAAGTTAGTCTGAAGCCCGATTATCATCAACTCTTTTTCACCTGTATCTTTCAGGTATTCTGCGAAGTCATGATTTCCGAAACAGCTGTTTATGGTTTTAACAAACACTTTTTCATCGCTGTTTGGAGCCACCTGCTCTGCGATTTCAAAAGCTTCATCCCCAATCGAAAAACCCGATCCCGGTCCATCATCATGCTGGACGTAGATTACTTCTACATTGTTGCTCCTGGCTGTGTTAATCAATTCAGTTATGTTATTGATAAAGCTCTCGTAGGCATATAGCCTGTCGTTTGTTATGCCCTTCTGCACATCTACAACAAGTAATATCATATCCTCCCCCATTTCATCTCTCATAATTCACAAACCATAATGTATTCTTCATCGTTTTCATCGACAACCTTAAATCCAACGTTCTCATACATTTTTACGGCATAGTTGGCTTTTTGTACTGCCAAAGATGCCCGCTCATATCCTTGCCTTTTAAGCAGTTCCAGCATCTTAATCATCAGCTGTAATCCAATGCCCTGCTTACGATATTCCTTATACAGAGAAATAGCAAATGACGGAGTCGCATCATCGATATGGCCATAATCATCCATTATTCTCGTCCAAACAGCCCCAACCACTTTTCCTCCGAAATCAGCCACCAGACAGTTATCCCCCTGCCGACTGCCAAAATCATCTGTATAAACTCTCAATTCCGGTTTTTCAACAATGTCTTTTTCCGGTGGCTGGATCCCTTCCGGAATAAATATGGCTTCGTACAAAAAATCTTTAAGCAGGCCGACTTCATTTTTTCTCATATTTCTGATGACATAATTCATACGTTTATCATTCTGCATATGTGCCTATCCATTGCTCCTTTACAATTTGTTCCAACATAAATCCAGCATATTCTTTTGCAAAAATAGAGTCATATGTTATAACAGCGCCTTCAGCATAGTCATTCATTGCATTATATATCAAGCTATGATACCTTTCAGGAATATTGTTCAGCGCCCATTCGCCACCCTCTTTCTTGGAGAGGACAACGCCGTCTTTCAAATACGCAAGAACTCTTGCCAGATTCAATGTCAGATACATTGGATTATCTGCTATTTCATCTTTTGCATTTGCAACATCTTCCCAAATGGAATCTATATAGTCCTGTATCGGCACATCTGCAAACGTATCCTTGATTGGAGCTCCGTAAAGACACTTGCCTCTGTGATTTATGATCGTAAAATGCGCTGCAAGGTCTTTATCCTTACCTTTCATTTTCGAAACATAATCATCCGGATCATTTCTGTACCAATCAAGATGAGCAATAGAAAAATGCAGCTCAAAGGGAATCGGATAGGCAAATGGTTTGCAAACACTTTGTTTAACTACACTCATTTCAATCCCTTTGGCCGGTCCTTGGCTGCTTAGATCAACCACCATGCCCATATAGGCTCTTTTATCAGCATCTGACATAGAGTTCTTCACTACTACGATCAGATCAAGATCACTCTTAGCAGGATTAAAACACTCCATGACCGCTGAGCCGTGGAGATATATGCCTACAAGATTCTCCTGTAGGATTTCTTTTGATTTTTCAACGAAACCGGTTGTAATAATATTTGTATCCATATAGTAATGAATTATAGCAGATTCTTAGTTTATTCATTCCCCTTCTTGATCATCGCTATTGTCATTTATAGTTTCAATGAGTCCTGTAACTATATCCTGCAATTGTGCCGCGTTTTTATTTGTAATTACAGGTTTTCCGGTTCTTTTTTCCACCGCCAATCGTGCTTCTCCTGCCGCTTCCCCACCTTCAATTGCAACAATTCGATTTTCCTCAAAAGATTCCGGTTGTTTTTGCTTAGAAATTTCTGTAGTAGTAGCCTCAGCCAACATATTAAGCACCAGCTCCAATGTTGACATATTATCCCTGAGGTTTTCCTTTTTCAACCCTTTATGATTCTTATATTGTCGCGTTGTCATTCCGGACCAGGCTTTCGTTATCTCATCTGTCAGGATTGCATATTCTACGCCTTTCTTTACGCCACGCTTATCCCACTCGTCTGTAAGTTCTTTACGCACCTGAATAGCCTGCAAGCGCTGATTTATCCATTCTCGCGAATACCCCTTCTTAGCATAGGTTTCCAAAGCGCGTTCTATGGTCAGCTCCGGGTCTATTACTTCTTCAATTCGCTCGCGACCAACCTGAGCAAGCCACAGCTTGAATGGCTCAGCTTTCTTTGATGGGATCGACTGAATAATGCGAAGCAGCTGTTCTGTGTTGGCAACATCTGTTAAACGCATTTTTCCATCCTGAGCTTTCATCTTCAACTGGTTACAATTTGTAACCAGTTCATTTCCTTCTTCTTTTATTCTGTTTTTCAAAACTTTCCAATAATTTCTTGCACCGTCTGTATCTGGTTGTTCCGTTAATACACGCACTACATCCACAACCGAAAAATACCATTCTTCTTCGTCCTCTACCCATGCAGTCCTTATCGGTTGGTCTTCAAATAACTGAACTTTATCATTTGCCATCTTCACGTTTTCCCCCCATCAGTTCGCCTCCATTTATTTGCCCGTTTTCCTCAAGAAGCATAATATACCCCATCATTCTGACCACGTAATCCGGAGGAGCACTAATCCCCTGTTCCCACTGCTGAAGTGTTCTTACAGGAATTCCAAATTTTGAAGAAAACTTACTTTGCGATAATCCCGTTTTCTTTCGTAATTCCTTTATTCTTTCTGAAATATCCATATCTTAACCTCCGAAACATTTCTATACTTTATTAAAGTATAAAGCAGCATGTATACGTTGTCAACGTATTGCTTTTATTTGGCACGACATTATTTCCCAATAATAAAACTGCAGGTAATCACATGGATTACCTGCAATCTATTAGCGTTATCTATACCGGATGAACGAGACATCACAAATGTATCACTCCTCTTATAGAAATCGCTTCAAAACGCGATTTCTATAAGCGTCTGTTGTCGCCGGATACTTCGAAAATTCATATGGAAATCCCTACGGGATTCTCCGTAGCTATCAAAGAACCGGTCTTGAATGCAAGCATTCAGACCGGTTCTTCGCTATCTACTAAAACCACTTCGTGGTTTTTCCATATGAATTTCTCGTGCCCGGCTCGTTATCACTCCAGTTCCACCGTTCCCGGGGGCTTACTTGTAAGGTCGAACATTACGCGGTTAACGCCCTTGACCTCGTTGATGATGCGGCTCATGACCTTCTGAAGGACTGCAAACGGAATCTCTGATGCCTCTGCAGTCATGAAGTCTACGGTCTCAACAGCACGGAGGACAACTGCGTAGTCGTAGGTACGCTCATCTCCCATAACACCTACTGAGCGCATGTTGGAAAGAGCTGCGAAGTATTGGTCAGGGAGCTTCTCAAGGCCTGCCTCGGCAAGCTCGGTTCTGTAGATGTAGTCGGCGTCCTGAACGATGCGAACTTTCTCGGCTGTAACTTCACCGATGATACGAATACCAAGTCCGGGGCCGGGGAATGGCTGACGGAATACCAGGTACTCGGGAAGTCCGAGCTCAAGACCAACTTTGCGGACTTCGTCCTTGAACAAAAGACGAAGCGGTTCAATGATCTCCTTGAAATCAACATAGTCGGGAAGTCCGCCGACATTGTGGTGAGACTTGATGACAACTGACTCTCCGCCAAGTCCTGACTCTACAACGTCAGGGTAAATGGTTCCCTGGGCAAGGAAGTCAACTGCTCCGATCTTCTTAGCTTCTTCCTCGAATACGCGGATGAATTCCTCTCCGATTATCTTACGCTTTCTCTCAGGCTCCTCAACGCCCTTGAGCTTAGCGTAATATCTCTCAGCCGCATTGACGCGGACAAAGTTAATATCAAAATTACCGTTTGGTCCAAATACTCCCTCGACCTCATCGCCTTCGTTCTTACGAAGAAGTCCGTGATCAACAAAGACGCATGTGAGCTGTCTTCCGATGGCCTTAGCAAGAAGGGCTGCAAGAACCGATGAATCAACTCCGCCGGAAAGAGCAAGAAGTACCTTGCCATCGCCGACCTTCTCTTTGATCTCCTTAACCGTGTTCTCAACGAAGGAGTTCATTCTCCAGGTTCCCTGTGTATTGCAGATATTCCTTACAAAGTTGTGAAGAATCTCTTTACCCTGAACGGTATGAAGAACTTCAGGGTGGAACTGTATTGCGTAGAGCTTCTTGTCCTCGCAGGCAGCTGCTGCAACAGGGCAGTCTGCTGTATGTGCAATGATATCAAATCCGGGTGCAACCTTGCTGATGTAGTCGAAATGACTCATCCATACAACGGTCTCCTTATCGATATCCTTAAACAGTGTATCGTAGGATCCGTCAATAAAAGTATTGGTCTTGCCATACTCCCTTACAGGAGCTTTCTCAACCTTGCCACCTAAAAGGTGCATCATGAGCTGAGCACCGTAGCAAAGCCCCAGTACCGGAATTCCCAGTTCAAAGAGCTCTTTTGTGTAGGAAGGTGCACCTTCCTCATAACAGGAATTGGGACCGCCGGTAAGGATGATTCCTTTAGGCGCCATCTCCTTAATCTGCTCAATTGGTGTACGATAAGAATAAATCTCACAATACACATTGCATTCTCTGACTCTTCGGGCAACAAGCTGGTTGTACTGCCCGCCAAAGTCAATGACTATGACCTTTTCTTCTGAAGCCATTCTTCCTCCTCACAACTAAAATCTCAACTGCTATCACATCAAATACTGCCTTACAAAAATCTCCTTACAGTGATGATCGATCTGTAGGTTGCAGGACTGTACTTAATACCCGTCTTCTGAGTGCTGGCATGAACAATCTGTCCGCCGCCAATGTATATTCCAACGTGTCCGCCGTAGTAGATAACATCTCCCGGCTGGGCATCAGCATAGGAAACTTCTCTGCCGTAGGATCCCTGCCCCCAGGAGGTTCTGGGAACATTTATTCCAAAGGCCTTGTAAACTGACTGAACAAATCCTGAGCAATCTGCTCCGTTTGTAAGGCTTGTACCGCCCGGCACATAAGGATTTCCAACAAACTGGCATGCATACTTGGCTATATTGCTTCCTGTTGCACTTCCGGCTGCTGCGTAGGTCTTACCACCGCCGGAGGACCCTGATCCCGATCCGCCACCTGATGATGAAGATCCTGAATCTGAACCGCCATCTCCTTCAGCTGCTGCTCTTTCTGCATCCAGAGCGTTTTGTGTCGCCTGCTTGGCTGCATCAACTTCCTTCTGCTTGGCCTCGATCTTCTTCTGAAGACCTGCTATGCTGGCCTGCTGGCTCTTAACCTGAGCCGTATATACTGCTGCGTCCTGCTTAGCCTTGGCAAGCTTGACTTCATAATCAGCGTAAGTGGCCTTGTACTGGGCAAGGAGCTCTTCCATGTAGGCCTCTTCCTCTTCAAGCTCGAACTGAGAAGCTTCAAGCTCAGCCTTCTCCTCTTCAAGTCTCTGCGCAAGTGCAGCTGCTGCCTCCTTGGCTGCCACATATTCTGAGAGCTTCTGCCTGTCGTACTCATAGAGCTCCTCAATATACTGAGCTTTGTTCAAAGCATCCGCATAGCTTGTGGCTGTAAGAAGAAGCTGTACATAAGAAAGATTGCCTTTCTCATACATGAACTTCACCCTTTGGACCATTGATCCGTAAAGGGTTTCCTCATGATTCTTGGCCTCTTCGTACTCTGCATTGGTCTGATCTATGAGCTGAGCCTTTTCTTCAATATCTTCTTTTATCAGCTCGATATCAGTCATAAGACCGATGATCTCTGCATTTGTGGAATCTATAGCTTCCTGTGTCTCTCCGAGTGCCTCGGTAGACTCTGATATCTGACTGTTTGCCTCGTTTAACTTGCTCTGGCTTGCTGCCTTCTGGCTCTCGGCAGCTTTCTTTTGCTGCTTCAGGGCCTTTTCTTCCTCCTCCAGTTTCTTTTGCTGTTCCTGAAGTTCTTCACTGGTCGTGGCAAAAGACTGTACCGGAGTAAGTACAAAAAAAGCAAGGGAAAGTATCACGGCAACGATAGAATAAAATCTTTTCATCCCAATACCCCCTTGCTTTAATTTCAACAACTAGTATCAAATAAAACCAATTACTACTATATGTAGTATAACATTATTCTGAAATATTTGCATTCTCTACAAGGAACTCTGCAACCTGCTCAGCCATGATCTGCTCTCTGTAATCCTCTGTGTCAAAGGATGCCTTGAACTCATCAATGGTGTTGTAGCTTGACTTGAAGTAGTTGTCATAGTCTTCCTGGATATACTTATCAATGGTCTCCTGTGAAACCTCGATACCCTCTTTGTTTGCAATCGCCTGAAGAACCATGATTCTCTTGGTCTGCTGGTTAGCAAGGTCATTGAGGTAATCCTCAGGTGTTCCTGTAAGACCGTTGTTCTGCATTACTGTCTGAACATACTCTGTCTCTGAAACCTGAACGCCATATGTGTAAGCGATCTGCTGAACATAGCTCTTAAGTGAATCTACCATCTGGATGTAGTATCTGTTGTAGAGCTTCTCAGGCATCTCATCTACAGTTGCATTATCTGCTACCATCTCAACAGCTGCGTTCTTGAGGTCCTCATTGTACTGAGTATCTGCATCAGCTTCAAGCTCTGCACGAAGATGTGCTCTGAACTGATCCATGTTCTCAACATCCTCAAGGCCAAGACCCTTAACCCACTCATCTGAAGGCTCAGTATCTGCAACCTTGATGCTGTTAACTGTTACTGTAAAGATAACGTCCTTGCCTGCAAGATCTGCAGCGCCGTAGTCCTCAGGGAAGGTGAGGTTAAGATCAACTGTCTCACCCTTCTTAACTCCGATAAGGCCATCCTCAAATCCATCGATAAATGAACCTGAACCGATAACAAGGTCATATCCCTGTCCTGCTCCACCCTGGAACTCTTCCTTGGTGTCAGCGTATTTTCCAACGAAATCGATGTTGGCTGTATCTCCGCTCTCGATAGCTCTGTCAGTAACTTCCTTCATGTTAGGATTCTGAGAATAAGCACTCTTAAGGCTGTCCTCAACGTCTGCATCTGTTACTTCTGTCTTCTTGAGATCAAGAGTGATTCCCTTGTAATCTCCAAGCTTAACCAGGCTGTCGATGTCAACGTCATTAAGTGTTACTGCCTCAAGCCCTGAAACATCGATACTTCCGGAAGTCCCTTCCGCCGCTGCATCAGCTGTAACCTGTGCATCTGACTGAGCTGCCTCATCGGCTGTAGCCTCTGTTGTTGCTTCTGTTGTAGTTTCTGTTGTCTCTGTTGCTGCCTCTTTTCCGCATGCACAGAGCATAACCATTGATGCTGCCAAAGCAGCGATTATTCTATAGTTTTTCTTCATAATATGTTACTCCTTCAAACAATATTTCTTATACTACCACACTCTAACTTCTTATTAAAGTATTTAATTGCGCAAAACTAAAAAGAATGCTAGAATAGGTAGTGCACTTTTTATTTAGTTTGGAGGATTACATTTTGAGTACAGGATTAATAGTTTTAATTGTAGTTTTAGTTGTTCTGATTGCAGCTGTTGTTGCACTTTTCATACTCGGCAAGAGAGCTCAGAAGAAGCAGGAAGAGCAGCAGGTTCAGCTCGATGCCATGAAGCAGACAGTCACAATGCTGATCATTGACAAGAAGAGAATGAAGCTCAAGGAAGCAGGTCTTCCACAGGCAGTCATCGATCAGACTCCCAAGCTCCTCAGGGGTTCAAGACTTCCTATCCTCAAGGTAAGGATCGGCAACAGAGTAATGAGTCTTATCTGTGATGAGAAGATCTTCGACTCAGTTCCTACCAAGAAAGAGGTTAAGGCTTCAGTAAGCGGTATCTACGTAACAGAAGTTAAGGGCCTTCATGGTAAGGTTCAGGCTCCCGAGCAGAAGAAAGGATTCTTTAAGAATCTCGTTGCCAAGGCTCAGGAAAAGGCCGGAGCAAAAATGGTTAAATAATAAAAAAGATAAATGCGGTGACAACTTAGCTTGCCACCGCATTTTTTATGTCTATAACTATCATCGAACTCGAAACCACCTGGCCTTCAATCTCCAGGTCATAATCCGCAACCAGCTTTATTTCCTCGTCTCCGCCGACCTTGGTAAAGTCAAAGCTCTTGGTCCTTACCTTCATCAGCATGGTTCCGTAGGGCGTTGCATACTCAGTGTCATACTCAAGGTCATCGGCAAATGTAAGCGTTGAGGTAGTTGCTCCTCCTCTTACAATCTCCATCTTCCGGCCATCGGCACCGATGTGCACCCGGTTGTGAACCTTCATGTTCCCGGCTCCGGTATCCTGTTCCTCGTCGTATTCGACGATAAAACTTCCGTCCTCCAAAAGCTCATATATTCCCGCTGCCAAGGATTCAACCTTTTCAGTCGGTTCACCTTCTCTTGAATGTATGCCTGTAACACTGACCTCTACATTTCTCTTCATACAATTCACCTGATCATTTGCCGGGGTTAATGGGCTTTGTTAAAAAGAGCTCCGGAGCAAGGCCGGATTCTTTGACCGCCTCATAACCTTTTCTGGCATCTTCTTCTCTCTCGTAAACAGCAAAAACAGTTGGACCGCTTCCTGTCATAAAAGCCCTTACGGCTCCGTTGTCTTCAAGGACTCTCTCTATATCCTTGATAACGCTGTACTTACCTGTTGTCACAGGCTCAAGTACGTTGTGGATCTTGTCACACATTCCTCTGACATCACCCTCTTCGATGGCCTTCCTAATACCATCTATATCAGGGTGTTTCTCAATAACATTGCTATCCAGCTCTGTATATACCCAGCCTGTAGAAACCGCTATCGCAGGCTTTGCAACCACAAGGTAGAATTCCGGGGCATCCTTAAGAACGGTAAGTTCTTCTCCGATTCCCTCCGACAGAGCCGTTCCTCCAATGATGCAGTATGGAATGTCCGCTCCCAGTTTAACAGCTCTTTTGCACAGCTCCTCTTTGGAAAGTCCAAGCCCCCAGAGTTCATTAAGTGCAAGGTAAGATGCTGCACCGTCGGTGCTTCCTCCCGCCATACCTGCTGCCACGGGAATTCTCTTTTCCAAAGTGATGTCGGCACCGGCTTTAATACCGAATTCCTCTTTCAGCTGATTTGCCACCTTGCAGATAAGGTTGCTTCCATCCGTCGGAATGGTCTCGGAATTAGCCTTAAGGGTTATCTCCCCGTCTGCATTATCCTCAAAGGTCAGCGTGTCATATATATCTACATTCTGCATTATCATCTTTACCAGATGATAGCCGTCATCTCTTTTTCCGATTACATCAAGTCCCAGGTTTATCTTGGCATAGGCTTTTCTGGTTATCTTCATCTCTAGAATCCGCTCCCCTACTGATAATTTGCAAAAGAAATCTCTACATCCCCCGCTACTTCACATCTTCTCACCATCCATAATCCATTACAAGAAAAAAAATACAAAAAAAATGAAAAATTTTTATTTCAGGGGTTAAGTTTTTCAAAAAATTGCCGATAGTCAGAATAGGTAAACTATAGTTTCGTTTCAGCGCGGTATTAGCTAACCTGTGCGGAAAAGGAGTTCTATATGGGCGTAAACGGAGTTACCGAGGTTACTAACAACATCGCAACGACCTATACTTCAACCGTTAATTCTCCTGTCGAAGACAAGAAAAAAGACAAAGAGGTAGAGGTCAAAAAAGAAGCGGCTGCCGTATACGAGAAATCCGAGGAAAATTCAAGTACCTCCAAGGTTTCATCGAAAGAGACAGACAGAGCCAAGATCATTCAACAGCTGAAAGCAGATGATGCGCTTCGCCAACAGCAGCTTTTGGACATCGTCCATAAGATGATGGGCAAGCAGGCCAAGACCTATGGCATTGCAAACAGCGAAAATGACGAGGATTCTATCTGGAAATTCCTTGCAAAGGGCGATTTCACAGTAGACGCAGCTACCAAAGCGCAGGCGCAGGAAGACATTTCAGAAAACGGCTATTGGGGCGTTAAACAAACCTCAGAGCGTATTCTTGATTTTGCCAAAGCGCTTGCAGGAGACGATCCTGAAAAGCTCGAGAAGATGAGATCTGCATTTGAAAAGGGATACAAACAGGCCGAAAAGACCTGGGGTGGAGAGCTCCCTGATATTTCAAAACAGACCTTTGACGCCGTTATGAAAGGTTTCGACGAGCTCACAGGGAAAGTAGAAACTTAATACCGTTGCTAGTAACACAAAAGAGGAAGTGCCGTAAAAAGCTCTTCCTCTTTTTCCTTTTGTTACAGTATTTTTCTAAGTTCGTTTATGTCCTCTACGCCATACTGTTTCATGTAATTCTCGATTCCCTCTATCACATGAACGGTTGCGTAAGGGTCATGAAAGTTCATGGCTCCCACTGCCACAGCACTTGCTCCTGCCATGATAAACTCGATGGCATCATCTCCTGTGGCTATTCCTCCCATTCCGATAACCGGGATATCAACCGCATGAGCAGCCTCATAGACCATCCTTACGGCAACGGGCTTGATGGCAGGGCCTGAAAGTCCGCCTGTTTTGTTTGCAAGAGCAAACTTTCTTCTATGAATGTCTATCTTCATTCCTGTAATTGTATTTATAAGTGATATCGCATCCGCACCTGCTGCCTCTGCAGCCTTTGCCATCTCTGAAATGCTGGTGACATTGGGGCTGAGCTTCATGATAACAGGCTGCTTTGCGTGTTTTTTGATCTCGGTGGTTATCTCAGTAAGGGCCTTGGCATTCTGTCCAAAGGCAATGGCACCTTCCTTAACGTTAGGGCAGGAGACATTGATCTCAAGCATATCCACGCGCTCATCCGATAATCTCTCCACCACATCAACGTAGTCCTGAATGCTTTTTCCGCATACATTGACGATCACCTTTGTGTCATACCCTTTAAGGAACTCGAGATCTCTTTTGACAAAGGTCTCGATTCCGGGGTTCTGAAGTCCTATGGCATTTAGCATTCCGCCGTAAACTTCCGCAACTCTCGGTGTGGGATTTCCCTCCCAGGGCACGTTGGCTACGCCCTTGGTAACCACAGCACCAAGTCTGTTCAGATCAACAAAATCAGAATATTCCATGCCGGATCCAAAGGTTCCCGAAGCAGTCATCACGGGGTTCTTGAATTCAACGCCGGCTATATTAACAGAAAGTTTCAAAGCTTCACCTCCAACTATCACATATCAAGATCGTCAGCATCAAACACAGGTCCGTCGGTACAGATCCTTGTATTCTTAACCTGTGAGTGCTCATCGATCTCTTTTGTCTTACAGATACATCCAAGACAGGCTCCAACGCCGCAGGCCATTCTCTCTTCCAGAGAAACATAGGCCTTCATGCCGGTCTCTGAAGCATAAGCCTTGATGGCTCTGAGCATCGGCATTGGTCCGCAGGCATAGATCACATCTGCCTCAAGGCCGTTTTCCTTAATGGCATCTATGACATTTCCTTTGGTCCCGATACTGCCATCCTCTGTGGCAATGACAAGCTCTGCTGCCTTCTCAAAATCGTCACGCAGGAAAGTCTCGGCGTCCCTGTATCCCAGTACGCAGGTCACAGATGCTGCCTTACCTGCAGCCTTTAACTCCTTTGCTGTCTGGAGAAGTGGCGGAACTCCGATTCCTCCGCCCATGAGAAGAACTCTTTTGCCCTCTGCCTTATCAAGCGGAAAGCCGTTTCCCAAAACGCCTAAAATACTGATGTAGTCCCCGGGCTGATAGAGCGCAAACTCAGCAGTTCCCTGTCCTACTACTCTGTACACAAGCCTGATAGCGCGCCTTGCTCCATCAACCTCGCAGATGCTTATCGGTCTTGGAAGAAGTGTTGCCTTGCCTGCGGGATACACTCCCACAAACTGCCCGGGATGGGCATCTCCGGCCATCTCCGTCTCAAGCCACATGTCATAGATTCCGTCGGCTAAAAGCCTCTGGGAGAGGACTTTCGCCTCTGTTTTCATTTTCTTTGCCATATATCCACCTCAATCAGCTTTATATACTATTTGTCCCCTGCAGATGGTAAAGAATATCTTGCCGGGTAGCTTTTCTCCAAGAAACGGTGTATTTGATGCCTTGGAAACGCTCTTGTCAAACACCCACTCCTCATCGGGGTTAAAGATTATCAGATCCGCATTATCGCCAACTCTTATGGCTCCTGCCTCAAGCCCGTACAGAGCCGCCGGCTTGGCACTCATGCTAGATAGAAGTTCCATAAGGCTAAGGTATCCTGGCTTTACCAGTTCCCTGATGCCCAGTGCCAGCGAGGTCTCAAGTCCTGTGATTCCGCTGGGCGCCTCCTTAAAGCTCTTTTCCTTCTCTTCCTTGGAGTGTGGCGCATGATCCGTTGCGATCATATCTATGGTTCCGTCCCTCAGACCTTCGATTATCGCCTGTCTGTCGCTCTCAAGGCGAAGGGGCGGATTCATCTTGGCCAGAGTACCGTGCTTTCTTACCGCATCCTCTGTCAGCGTAAAGTGGTGTGGAGTTGCCTCAGCGAAGACCTTGACCCACTCTCTTCTGGCCTGTCTTATAAGTTCCACCGATTCAGCTGCGCTTATGTGCTGAACAACTATTGTAGCGCCGGTCTTTCTGGCTATTTCGATATCTCTTTTGACCATGGAGATCTCAGCTTCCCTGGGCGAGCCCTTAAGACCCAATTCCGCTGCCACCTCTCCTGCGTTGATCCCGTTTTCTGAAATAAATGAAGGGTCCTCCTCATGGAGGCTTATTACTCTGTCAAGCTCTGCCGCCTTTACGCACGCCCTCTCCATCAGCGCTGCATCCATTATGGGCTTACCGTCATCGGTGAAAAGAACTGCTCCCGCCTCTTTAAGCTCTTCCATCGGCACAAGCTCTTTCCCCTCCATATTCATGGTGACGTTACCACAGGTGTAGACGTTGATGCCGGTCTTACTGCCACGCTCCAGCACGTCCTTTATTGTAGCCACATTGTCCATGTGGGGATTGGTGTTGCCCATCATTATGACGCTGGTAAAGCCGCCCTTGGCTGCTGCCCTGGCACCGGTTTCGATGTCTTCTTTATAAGTGAATCCCGGATCTCTGAAATGAACGTGCCCGTCCACAAGGCCGGGCGCCACGATGCATCCTCCGGCATCTATCTCTGTATAGTCGTCGCCTGCCTCCATCATGGAGGCACTCTCTCTTGCTATCTCATCAAGACTGCCACACAGTCCTATCCTTACGATCTTCTCTTTGTCTATAAGGATGTCAAAAACACCCTCTGTCTCAGTAGCAGGATCCATGATCCTTCCGTTCTTTATCAGCAGCATGCATGCCTCCTTCGTGGTACGCTCTTTTATACTTTAACATAAAACGAGAAATCTATTCCATTTTTGCGCTTCTCATGAGAAAATAATAACGGAAATTTTCTAAGAAAGGCTCAAATAAATGATTCGTACAATAATTATTTTTATTTTTCTTGTTATTTTCCTGATCGTTTCACTACCAATGCAGCTGGTGCTCTTTATAATGCACAAGTTCAATGACGACAAGGCAAGGAAAGCATCCCTGGCAATTGTCAGCTGGGCATTCAACGTGATACTGTTCCTGGGCGGGATTAAGCGCATTGTCATCGGTGAGGACAACGTTCCCAAGGATGAGGCAGTTCTTTATGTCAGCAACCACCGCAGTATCTTTGATATCGTTGTCACCTACCCAAGAGTTCCGAGGCGTACAGGTTATATTGCCAAACAGGAATCCATGAAGCTCCCAGTTATCAGCTTCTGGATGGTATATCTCGACTGTCTTTTCCTCGACAGGTCAGATATCAGAAAGGGTCTTGAGATGGTGCTCACAGCCATCGACAAGGTCAAGAACGGCATTTCAATCTTCATCTATCCCGAGGGCACCAGGAACAAAACAGATAAGCCCCTGGGCGAGTTCCACAAGGGAAGCTTTAAGATTGCTCAGAAGTCCGGCTGCCCCATCGTTCCCGTAGTTGTCAACCACACCAGAGACTGCTTTGAGAACCACATGCCCTGGATCAAAAAGACCACGGTTGTCATTGAGTACTGCGAGCCCATCAGGATAAAAGAGCTAGAGAAAGAAGACCAGAAGAACATCGACCAGTACGTTAAGAACATTATCGAACAGACTTATATCAAAAACGAAAACCTGGAAATCTGATATATCAGGATATATAGACATAGAAAACCGCTTTGCATCTCCCATGTGGGTGATACAAAGCGGTTATTTATTTACATCTTGCTGCCCTTGGCGCCTCCGCCAAGCTTAACTCCCTCAAGGACGTTGGTCTCAAAGGAATATACAACCTTGTGATTTTCTCTGTCTGCCTTAAGAGCCAGCTGGATCATGTTGTCTAAAAGGTGCTCATACTTCATTCCAAGAGGCTCCCAGAGATAGAAAGCAAGGGATCCCGGAATGGTGTTGATCTCGTTAAGGTATACTTCATTGGTATCCATATCGATCATGAAGTCGATTCTTGATACTCCTGAGCATCCAAGAGCTATGAAGGCATCAACAGCCATCTTTCTGATCTTGTCTCTCATTTCTGAAGTGATGTCTGCAGGGATCTTTCTCTTAAGAGAAGCCATTCCCTTAGAGCCACTACTCTTAGCTCCGCCCTTGGAACCACTGATATATTTATCTTCAAATGAAAGGATCTCGTCTGAGTTTACAGGCTCCTCACACTCGGAAGCCTCTGCTGATTCATAATCACCAAGAACTGAGCAGTTGATCTCCTTGAGGTTTGTGATAGCGCGCTCAACAAGGATCTTCTTGGAGAACTCAAAGCCAAGGTCGAGAGCCTCTAAAAGCTCATCCCTGTCCTTGGCAACCTTGATACCGATACTGGAGCCAAGGTTCAATGGCTTAATGATAACGGGATATGTAAAGCCTGACTCAATCTTTGAAACAAGGCTGTCAACATCCTCGTAGTCCTTCCAGGTGTAGCACTTGCAGTCAAGAACAGGAATTCCGCTGTCCTTAAGAACTGTCTTCATTACATACTTGTTCATTCCTACTGCTGATGAGAGAACATCGCAGCCAACAACGGGAAGTCCCATTGTAGCCAGGTATCCCTGAAGTGTTCCGTCCTCAACGTTGGTTCCGTGAACAATAGGGAATGCAACATCAACAGTGGAGATGACGTTGTTTCCGAACTTCTTCATAGGGTATCTCATAAGAGAAACCTTATCTCCCTCCTTAACAAAGATAACCTGAGTGCTCTTTGCAAGGAGCTCTTTAATGTGGGTGTACTCCTCGATGTTTCCGATGGAATCTCCAACATAGAAGTCGTTGTTCTTGGTCATATAAACAGGGATAACATCATACTTTTCTTTGTTGATATATCCGATTGCCTGAATTGCTGAGATGATTGATATCTCATGCTCTGTACTTTTTCCGCCAAATAATACTGCTACCTTCAGCTTCATTTTGTTCCTTCTTTCATCTTACATACTAAAAATTTACTTATAGTTATCCGGAAGATCATTCTCAAGTAGTATAACCTTTTCTCTGCCTGCGTCAAGTTCATACATTAAAGCGCTGGCTTCGGTAAATGTATTCTTAATGAAAATCTTCTCGGGATCAAAGCCCGCATCGACTGCACCCTTCTTGATATCAGCACTGTTTACCGATCCCACAAGGATCATGTAATCGCAGACTTCTGCTGCCTGTGCACCAAATGCAGTGTTGTACTCTTTTGATTTATCTCCCAGTTCAACCATACCGGGTGTAACCAGGATCTTGACGCAATCCTCAAAGAGCGAAAGTGTCTTAAGCGCAACCTTGGCTCCGTTTGGATTGGCATTATAAGCATCATCAAGTATTGATACATTGCCGTGCTTAGTCAGCTCAAGTCTGTGAGGAACCGACTGAAGGCGCCTTACTGCCATCTTAAGCTTGGTCATTGAGATTCCGAGAGAGTTTGCACAGGCAATTGCTCCAAGGATATTCTGTACGTTATGCTCGCCCACAAGCCTTGTGTTAAACTCTGCGCTCTCTCCTTTTGGAGAAGTTACTGTAAATGTTGTTCCTCCGCCTGTGACCTTTACATTTGTGGCTCTGTAATCGCAGTCCTCAGACATACCATAGGTAATGGCATCTGAGTACTTCATGTTTTCTCTTATTACTTCATTGTCGTAATTAACAAACTTAAGGTGTTTGCCTTCCTGTTTCCCACCTTCTGCCTTCTCTTTTTCATCAACGGCATCAAGAAGTTCATACTTGGTGCTGATGATATTCTCCATTGAATGGAAGGTCTCAAGGTGCTGAGGGCCTATAGATGTGACAATTCCGTCATCAGGATGAACGATATCCGTGATCTCTTTTATATCATGAAGATGCCTTGCGCCCATCTCACAGACAAAGATCTCGTGAGTCGGCTGCATGTGCTCTCTTATGGTCCTTACTATACCCATCGGAGTATTGTAGCTCTCTGGAGTCATGAGGACTCTGAAGCCCTCTGATAAAAGAGTGGTCAGGTAGTACTTAACACTGGTCTTACCATAACTTCCGGTAATTCCTATAATGCGTAATCCCTCGTGCTCATTCAGTATCCTCTTGGCATCATCTATGTACCACTTGCTGATTCTCTTCTCAATTGGCTTGTTGATAAGGTTTGCAAGAGCTGTGATAAAAGGAATAAGTCCGCAGTAGAACACCATTCCAAAGATTGCAAAGAACATTGCGTTGGTAGAATCTGCGCCGGAGCTTATTGCTACCAGATAAGGCACCAGTGAAAAGATAAGTGCAAGCACTACGTAGGTCACAAACAGTCTCTTTACTCTGTCGGTCACTACAAACTTTTTCTTGGCCTTTCTGGGAATGTTTGCAATTATAAGTCCGATAAGGATCGGGCAGATGGCAATTGCAGCCACAAGCTGAATTCCTTTTGGAAACTCAAAGATCGGGAATCCCAGAAGTACACTTACGATGAACAGCAAGTGAAAAAGAGGCTTAACCCAGTTACCTCTGAGGAACCTGAAGTACCCCTGAAACTGATAGCTGGAAAGCTGCAGCATATGTGTATAAAATCTGAGAGCCAAAATCGCCAGGCATATAAGCGGCAACATAATAATGATCATTTAAAACTGCTCCTTACATTTCGATTCCAAGGAAGCTTCCAAGGATCTTGTAGAAAAGATACGGGTTATCAAGGAATGAATAGTGTCCGGCACCTTCAATAACAGCAAGGCCTGCTTCGGGCATCTCTTTTTCCATCTTCTGTCCGTCGGACAAAGGAGTTGCTGTATCCTTATCTCCCCAGATCAGAAGCGCCGGCATTGTTACCGACGGCATATAGGGAACCAGATCCTCGTTTACTACCTTTACAAGGCTCTGCCTCATGACGGGAGATGCTGCTGCGTAGTCCGCACTTCCGAATTTCTTCTGAAGAGCATCGATTGTTCCCGGGAAAGCCTTGGCAATTCCGGTCTTGGTCAGGATATTCTTATAAAACTTATATCTCTTTGTTCTCTTGTTCTGACCCTCTGTCTTAACCGGCTTAACTCCGGCAGCATCAGTAAGGACAATCTTGGGAATCGTAAATCCAGCGCTGAGCCTTCCGTCCTTAAGTCCCGATGCGAGCTTGATGATGATCCTTCCTCCCATGGAGTGTCCAAGGAAGATGATCTCTTTCTCATCAGGGTAAAGAGTCTTAATAAACTCCAGAACAAAGTCCACATAATCATCCACATTCATGGACTCTGCCGGCTCATCACTCTTACCAAAGCCGGGCATATCCATGGCTACAACATGGTACTTCTTCTTGGCAAAATTGATAACACCCTTAAAGAGCTCAATGTTGGAGCCCCAGCCGTGAAGCATTATAAGAAGTGGTCCGTTTCCCTCATCTATGTAGTTGATATTTAATCCATTAATTGTTGTATTCATGACCCATCCATATTAACACCAGTGGCGTTACTTTTCCAGTACACTCAGCATAAAAATCAGCATCGAGTCGCTCCTGGGATCTACTGCAATTCCAGCCTTTCCGGCTTCCTGGTATGTCCTCTCTGTATCCGTTGTCACGTAGTTGATGGCATCGGGGTTTCTGCCCATAAGAAAATGCGCATGATCCTCGATTATCGTGGTGTACTCATAGTTGTAAATAATGTGGTCCGTAATGGTAAGGCACATCATGTCCCTGAGCATCTTATCAAAGTTATCCTTATTTCCAAGGTCCGTCACCAGATAGGTGGACTTCGATGCCCGTGATGCAATCTTCTCAGACTTCTTCATCAGAGCCTTCATAAGAATCCTGCACTCCTCCACATCAACAGCATGATTGATGGACAGATACGTCACACCTCCGATAAACACGTTGTCATCTGTGGCAAAGAGCTCGAGGAAATCATCGCTCTGGAAATATGCATTTAAAACTTCGTTGTAAGCTTCTGCCCCCGTAGCTCTGTAGAGCTGTGCTGCTGCCTTAAATGCAGCTGTGTTGTCCAAGGCTTTCTGGTTGTTTAAATAGCAGCTGTACGCCCTGTCTGCAGCCTTTAAGCAGGTTGTGGCAAACTCCGCATCATACTGCTGATAGGTATAACTGAATCTCGCCATCATTGAGGCAAAAGAAATCGTAGCTTCCATGGACACAGGCGTCACAATTACCGGCGTATTGATGGCCTCTCCTCCTCTGACCGGGTCCGTGAGCGCAGCTGCATACTCGCCTCCCGTCCTTGAATCCTGCATCTTTAGGAGCCAATCCACTTCGTACTTAACTTCGTCGAGAATATCGGGAATCCCATTTCCGCTCTCGGGAATCCCCACCTCATCAGTAAAGGCAGTGGGATTCATCTCAAAAGCAAGAAGAAGATTCTCTGCAATGTTGCTTCCAAGGGCTGTATCTCTTCCTGCCGACTCATCCATGTGCCAGCCGCCGGTGACATCAATCTCTGTCGAAGGGTCCTCTTGAAGATGCGCCGGCTGTGTGTGACAGGCGCTGTGGGTATTATCCCCGGCATAGTTCTCAGAAAGCGCGATTCCGCATCTGTTAATGTAATACTTCTTGCAGGCTTTATCGAATACATCCTTAAAGACATTTTCTTCTATGGTAAAAGAGTATGACTCTCCCACCACATCCGTACTGACAAAGTAATTACCCTCTTCCTTCAGATCAGTAAAATACCCCAGACTGTCATACTCATCAAGCTCTTCGTTATATACAGACTTTAATATCTCTCCGGAAAAGACCTTTTTGCCGCTCTCAAGTTCATAGACCCCGAAGGTCTTTGGCAGGTCTTCTCCCCTGAAAACAACTGCCTTCTCCGATCCCAGGCTATATCCCACCTGGTCCACCATTACTCCGGGAATCTGCTGCGGGGCTTCGTAGTCTACTAAAGAAGTGGCACTGCCCGAGACTTCAGAAACCTCCGTTGTCATTTCAGCAGAAGAAGCGCCGCAGCCTGCGACGCTTCCCAAGATTGTCATTGTTAATAATGATGTCACTACTTTTTTCATACTATTATTGTACGCGGTTGAAGTTTATAAGACAACCGTCGAGGATTATCTGCCTCTCATCATCTGTGAGATTTCCAAGCTTTAATGAGAACTCCTCGAGCTTACCATCCTTTACAGCAAAGGCCTTGATGTCATCGCTCTTTTCGGCTACTGCTGTTCTGATGCCCGGAAGGAAGATGTAATCCTTATTCTTAAATGGCAGCTCGCCTTCCTTGATGATGAATGGAAGCATACCCCAGTTTATAAGGTTTGATCTGTAACGCTTTGTGGCGTATTCGTTGGCCACGTTAGCCCAGCCTCCAAGTACCTTCTGGCAGGATGCAGCCTGTTCTCTTGCTGAACCGTCACCCGGTTTAACAGCAAAGATAGTTGATCCAAAGCCAAGGTTTGAATTGTTGACATCGGGGAACTGCCCTGTGATCGCATCCATTACGCCCTTAAGTTCGCCCCATGCGCTGATTGGATCTCCGCCCTCTGTCAGTGCTTCCTGGGCTGCCCTGATCTCTTTTGCAAGGCCTACATAATTAGGATCCTTTCTTGAGAGTGTAAACTCTGCAAGACCAAGAGGATTGGATCTGTAGGATGAAGTCTCACCTGAAGGGATGAGCTCATCTGTTGTTGTAACGGGATCATGGATCTCTGATACAACCCTGAGCACAAGGTTCTCAGGAAGCGCACTCATCTTGGGCCAGTCCTTGATGTTCGGACCAAGAACCAGTTCAACTGATGGATCTGCCTTACCCTGTGAATCAAATACTCTGTTCTTATAAATAGCACTGTCAAAGTGATATTTGTACTTATTAAGCTCTCCGTCAAACTCAGTTGCGGGAGTAAGAACGCCCTGATTAGCTGCTGTTGCTGCGATTGAACGTGCATCCATAAGTGCAACGGAAGCAACCTGTCCGTTCTGAACCTTAGAACCTTCTCTGTTCGGGAAGTTTCTTGTGGAGTGCCTGATACTGAAGGCGTTGTTGGCAGGTGTATCTCCTGCGCCAAAGCAAGGTCCGCAGAAGGCTGTCTTAAGGATTGCACCGGTCTCAAGAATAGTAGCTGCTGCTCCGTTCTTGACGATCTCCATGTAGATAGGTGTTGATGCAGGATATACACTCAAGGTGAACTTGTCATTTCCGATGAAGTGTCCCTTAAGAATGTCAGCTGCAGCACAGATATTCTCAAATCCGCCGCCGGCACAGCCTGCGATGATTCCCTGATCAACCATGAGCTTGCCGTTCTTGATCTTGTTCATCAGTGAATACTCTATCTTATCGCCAAAGCTTACCTTGGCTCTCTTCTCAACGTCAGCTAAGATATCGGCAGCATTGGCATTGACCTCAGCTATCTCATATACATTACTTGGATGGAAAGGCATAGCTATCATAGGATTAAGTGAATCAAGATCAACCTTAACAAGTCCGTCGTAATATGCAACCTTGCCGGGCTTAAGTTCCTTATAATCGCCGCTTCTTCCATGGATGTCATAGAACTCTTTTATCTCATCATCAGTTTCCCAGATAGATGTAAGACATGTGGTCTCAGTGGTCATAACATCTACGCCGATACGGAAATCTGCGCTGAGGTTCTTGACACCGGGTCCTACGAATTCCATAACTTTATTCTTAACATATCCGTCTCCGAATACCTTACCGATAATGGCAAGAGCAACGTCCTGAGGACCTACTCCCTTCTTGGGCGCACCCTCAAGGTAAATAGCAACAACTCCGGGCATATCAACATCATAGGTCTGGCAAAGAAGCTGCTTAACAAGCTCAGGTCCGCCTTCACCGATAGCCATTGTACCAAGGGCACCGTATCTGGTGTGGGAGTCTGATCCAAGGATCATTCCGCCGCCGGTTGCCATCATCTCTCTCGCATACTGATGAATGACAGCCTGATGAGGTGGTACGTAAACTCCGCCGTACTTCTGAGCTGCTGTAAGACCAAAGACATGGTCGTCCTCATTGATAGTACCGCCTACTGCACAAAGTGAATTGTGGCAGTTGGTAAGCACATAAGGAATGGGGAACTTCTCAAGGCCTGATGCCCTGGCAGTCTGAATAATACCAACATAAGTGATATCGTGGGAAGCAAGCTTATCAAACTTGATGCAGAGCTTGTCCATATTGTCAGATGTGTTGTGCTCTTTTAAAATTCCGTAAGCAATTGTGCTCTTCTTGGCGTTTCCGATCTCGTCGTCTGTAACGCCCATAGAGGCCAGTGCAGCCTTAGCTTCGTTGTCATCAGGAATAACAGTGCTTCCGTTTACAAGGTAGCATCCCTTATCCAGTGTGGTTACCATCGCGATTCCTCCTAACCTTTTAATCCGCTATACATGTATACAATTATCCATAGCCACCATTTTATCATTAATCCCGGGGACTGTGTAGGATGTTTTTTACTGTGCGTTATAAATTCTCTGGATCTGACCGGTTATCCTCTCAAAGCCGACTTTCATAAGCTCTTCCCTGAATTCCGCGACTTTCTTTTCCGGTGATTCACTGTACTGACCCGTTGCAAGCTGCGGAATATACTTATCAAATACTTCCACGATCGGTCCCAGCTGCGCATTTATCTGAGGTGTTGAAAAAGGTACTCCATCCCAGGGATAATCAACAGCCACATGCTCATAGCTGTCCACAAGAGAGTAATATTCATCCCACGAGTAATTTGAATCCGGGATCTCATACTCATCTCTTCTGCCCCACCAGAAATTCGTCACGATACCGTCCTTACTCTCGTTATAGCCACTTGGCTTTTCAAGTCTTCCATCCGGAGTCAGTTCGTATTGAACGCCCTCTATACCGAACCTTAGAAGCCTGTAACACTCCTCGTCGTTTCTTAGCATATCGTAGACCATCAGCGCTCTCTCAGGATTCTTGGACCTTGCTGAAACAGCCATTGCACCGTGGAGATTGCTGACCCTCATCAGTGTTCCGCTCTCCCTGCCAAACCAGTAGAATCCCAGCTTCACCTCGGGCATTGAAAGCCTCATGGATGGTTCTATTATCGTATAGTAGTTCTGAGTGTGATGCTGTATTACAGAAGTCTCTCCTCTGTAAAACTCCTCCTCATTATCACCTGCCAGTGTAAGATTTTGTCTCCATACTCCAAGCTCATTCCACTCTTTCATGAGCCTTGCATATTCTATAAGTTCATTTCCGGTGTAGTAAGGAGAAATGATCTTGCCCTTGTGATCAAGGTCTTCTCCCCATATTCCGTAGGTGGTAAGCTCGTAGATAGGCACATATCTTTTGGTTGACATGAGATATCCCAAAGTAGCTATGCCACTGTTTCCGTTGTTATCCCATGGAATCATATCCGGATGATTGGCCACAACACTCCTGAAGTATGTATCAAGATCATCCCAGGAAGCCACTTCAGAAAGCCCCGCTTCCTCAGCAAGGTCTTTTCGATAAACAAAGCCATGATTGGTCCACTGGGTATATTCGTTTTCCGGGATTAAATAGATGTTTCCGTCATAGCTGCCATCCTGCCACTGTGACTTTGTGACATTGGTGTAGGTGATTCCACAGTATTCTCTCAGCATGTCCTCAGAAAGAGGCATGAAATTTCCGTTTATTATGTTGGGCCAGGCATCAAGCCAGTCAGTTCCCGTCGCAACAAGATCAATGGATATATCCTCGGAACTCACGGCTCTGTTATAATTTCTAAGATAGTCATTCCAACTGACGTAAAAGATATCCAGCTTAGCGTTAAGTCTTTTGACAAGTATCTTGTTCAGCTTCTCTATGCACTCTTCGGTTCTTCCGTTTGTCGGCTTATCACCGATGGTCAGATAGGTGATGGTGACGGGATCTTCTCCAAAGTCAATTTCATCTGCTGCCTTACTGTGCAGATAGTGACCTTTTTCCTCTGCTCCGCAGGCAACAAGCCCCAGCATCGTTATGACAAGTAGAATCGCTACAATTCTCTTACTCACAGGTGTTACCTTTCTGCTCTTTTTCAGCCTTATTCCTTGCTCTCAGTTCCACGAAAAATTCTTTTAAAAGAGCGCTGCACTCTTCCTTCAAAACGCCTTTTTTAACCTTGACCTGATGGTTAAACTCAGGGTTATTCAAAATATCCATGACAGATCCGGCGCATCCGGCCTTGGGATTCTCAGCAGCCATGATAACTTCCGGGATCCTGGCCTGAACTATGGCTCCGGAGCACATCTGGCAGGGTTCTAAGGTAACATAGAGTTTACACCCTTCCAGCCTCCAGTCCTTCATAAATTTGCCGGCCTTTTTGATGGCTGTTATCTCAGCATGGGCAAGAGGCGTTTTGTCAGTGTTTCTCCTGTTGTATCCTCTTCCTATTATCTTGTCCTCATAGACAATTACACAGCCTATTGGCACTTCCCCCAGCGCATATGCCTTTTTTGCCTGAGCCAGGGCAGCCTTCATATATTTAATATCTTTTTTCTCTTCTTCTGTTAACGAAACTCTATTCATAAATCATACTAAAATGGTAGAAATTCCCAAATCTTTTTGCTATTATGTTTTTACGACTTCACATTTATTATATGTTTTTTAACTGAGGTACACAATGAAGATATCCACAAAAGGCAGATACGCCTTAAAGGTAATGACTGATCTTGCACTCCACAACGACGGAGAATATATTGCGTTAAAAGATATAGCTGCTCGCCAGAACATAGCTGTAAAATACACAGAACAGATTGTCTCTGTCCTGGGAAAAGCAGGCTATGTTGAAAGTATGCGAGGAGTAAGCGGAGGCCATAGACTTGCCAAGGCTCCCAGTGAATATGTTATAGGTGATATCCTGCGAACGATGGAAGGCCAGCTGGCTCCGGTGGGATGCACTGCGGACATAAAGGGCACCACCTGTCCCATGTCAGAGAGCTGCTCCACTGTATCCTTCTGGAGAGGTCTTGATAAAGTCATCAACGAATATGTTGACAGCTTTACCTTGCAGGATTTGATTTGACATTAGACTGAAAAATAAGTATATTAGTATAGCGGTTTTGTAAAGGGTGTATGTAGCAGTCCTTCCGTGCCTAAGCGGGTCTTATGCAATGGAAATCTGCGAACCGTGTCAGGTCGGGAACGAAGCAGCACTAAGTAGAACCTTTCATGTGTTGTAAGGTCGCCTACTTAGGCCGGGAGTAAACGTACATGCATCCTTTACAGGACCGGCTGAGAACACTTGCCGAGGTCTTTTCGAGGCTAGTGTGAACGTGTCAAACCCACCGTAAGGTGGGTCTGACTACCTCTTAATTTATTTCTTGCTCTCTAAATATCTCATGTAGCTGACAACCATCATTGCAATCTTGAATGTCAGCGCATCATCGAATTTTCTCACATCAAGTCCACAGCTCTTTTCAAGCTTCTCAATTCTGTAGACGAGAGTATTTCTGTGTACAAAGAGCTGTCTGGAAGTCTCGGACACGTTGAGGTTATTCTCAAAGAACATATTTACGGTATTTAAAGTCTCTTCATCAATTTCCTCGGGAACCTCGCGTCCACCGAAAATCTCATCTATAAAGAGTTTGCAGAGACTCTCGGGAAGCTGATAGATAAGTCTTCCTATTCCAAGTGTGTTATAGGCATTAACTCTCTTTTCAGCATAGAAGATCCTGCCGACTTCAAGTGCCATCTTGGCTTCCTTAAAGGACTTACTTAAGTCTTTAAGCTCTTCAACGATCGCGCCATAGGATACGCGCACGTTGAGCATGGCCTCTGTATTCATCATATCCACAATGGTTGTGGAAATTTTCTGAACATCATCATAGTTCTGGTTCTTCTGAAGGGTCTTTATCAGGATGACGCTGTTTTCGTCAACTGCGGTAACAAAGTCTCCCGAGTGAGTTCCGAACATTCCGCCCAAAAGCTCTTGAGCAGTGTTATCCCTGGCGTTTCCTGTCTCTACCAAAATGATAACCCTTGGAGCATTTACTTCGATCTTGAGCTTTCTTGCTCTGTTATATACGTCGATCAGGAGCATATTGTCCAAAAGCAGATTCTGGAAAAAGTTGTTCCTGTCAAACTTTTCTTTATAGGCCACAATAAGGCTCTGGAGCTGGCTTACACCGATCTTTCCCACCATATAGGCGTGCTCGGAATCGCCCTTTGCAAGAAGTACATATGCAGGCTCTGTCTCATCAAGGATCTTGAAAAGATGGACGTCTCCTATTACCTGGGAATCAACAGGTGAATGGGCAAAACTCGTCACTATCGAAACATCCAGAAAATCTCTGTCGCTGGTAGATGCAACTTCTGAGCCGTTTAAATCCATTACACAAAGCTCAACCTTAGTAATGGCGCTAAGTTCCTCAATACTGCTTTTAATAATCTGTGAAGAAATCATACTTATAACCCCTTTCAACAGTGAAAAACCCTCTATATTCTGAGTATAACACGCATTTGCTCAATTCACAAAACGGGTGCATAAAAAAGAGCTGCGCCAAAAGCGCAGCTCTTAAAAACTTCATATTAGTTTGTGATTGTGAGCTCTGTTTCCTTATCAAAGATATGGATCTTCTCAACATCAAATGCAAACTTAACCTTGTCGCCAGGTCTTGCTGTTGTACGAGAATCAACTCTTGCTGTGATAGGGAACTCAGCGAGATCGAAGTACAGATAAACTTCTGCACCAAGAAGCTCGTATACGTTGATTGTTGACTCGAATACAGCCTTAGATGTGCTAACAACCATCTCTGAATCATCAACATCCTCAGGACGGATACCGAATGTAACGGTCTTTCCAGCGTAGCCACCATCGATAACCTTCTTAGCCTTTGCAGGTGGAAGCTCGATTGACTGTCCGGCGATCTTGAGGGAAGCCTTGTCGCCGTTTACTTCTACTTCTGCATCAAGGAAGTTCATCTGAGGTGATCCCATGAATCCAGCAACGAAGAGGTTGCCTGGCTTGTCATAGAGGTTCTGAGGTGTATCTACCTGCTGAACAACACCATCCTTCATAACTACGATTCTTGTTCCAAGAGTCATAGCCTCTGTCTGGTCATGTGTTACGTAGATGATTGTTGTGCCAAGTCTCTGGTGAAGCTTAGCGATCTCTGTTCTCATCTGTACACGGAGCTTAGCATCAAGGTTTGAAAGAGGCTCGTCCATAAGGAATACCTTAGGGTTACGAACGATAGCACGTCCCATAGCAACACGCTGTCTCTGTCCACCTGAAAGAGCCTTAGGCTTACGATCAAGGAGCTTCTCAAGATCAAGGATCTTAGCAGCATCTCTAACCATCTTGTCGATCTCTGCCTTAGGAACCTTACGAAGCTTAAGACCGAATGCCATGTTATCATATACAGTCATGTGTGGATACAGAGCGTAGTTCTGGAATACCATGGCGATATCTCTGTCCTTAGGCTCTACGTCGTTAACTACTCTGTCACCAATCTTAAGTGTTCCTGAAGAGATATCCTCAAGTCCAGCGATCATACGAAGTGTAGTAGACTTTCCACATCCTGAAGGTCCTACGAAAATGATAAATTCTTTATCCTCGATATTAAGGTTGAAATCTTTAACAGCCTCGAAACCGTTAGGATAAACTTTAGTTACATGCTCAAGTGATAAACTTGCCATACCAATTAATCCTCCTATTTGTATAAAGCTTTTTGCCTATGTAAGAAAGTATATATTCCCCATTGTTTATTGGCTATTCACCAATTTCACAAATATTTTATTTTTCCTTAGCCAATCTGCCAAGAAAAATCTGAATTGACACCATTGTTCGAAATGTTGACGAAGAAAAGAAAATATCACTGTGCAATTTGTATATTGCTTTATTCTCAGAAAGATAATACTCCCTTTCCTACAACCTTTGATCTATCAAGAGCATTCTTTGCTGAGATCACTACATCCGGCACATTTCTTCCGTTGTCCGGATAGATTGCAGCCCCTGCATTTACGGTAATTTCCTTATCCGCATCGATAAATCTGGTGTCGTGTAAGAAAAGCTGCATCTCATCGGTCTGCTTTCTGATATCCTTCTGATCATAGATGTCTTTCAAAAAGACCAGGAACTTATCATCTTCAAACCTTGCGACAATATCGGTTGATCTGAATCTACCGTCCAAAGAACTGGCAAATTCCTTGAGCTTCTCATCAGCAAAAGCATCTCCTTTCTTCTCCCTGGTTTCTTTGACGTCACTAAGCTCAAGCAAAAACAGAATACCTCTTTTGCCCACTTCCGCTTCTGTATATTTTTTTATCTCAACCATGGCCGATTCTCTGTTCAAAAGACCGGTCAGTTCATCCTTATCATGAGTTTCATATCTCTTTTTCCTGATGCGCTTCTCAATAAGGTCGCTTAAAAAATGTGATAGCAGTACAAATGCAATAAGACAGGCAGATGCAAGAAGCAGCCTGAAGGCCTCAGCTCCGTAATAGTCCATGGTTTCTCTTGTCATGGCTTCCATCGCACTTTCCCTGACAAAAACCACTGCACCACCGCCTGCCGATGCAAAAGGTATCACAAAAACATATCCATAGTCCTGTACCGGTCCCATGTAAATGTTCTTTTGTGAAATACTGAGTTTAATTGTATCTTTTGAAATGCCGGGAGGAAGTTGCTCCCAAAAAGATGTCGATTCGCTGAAATCATCAGCTCTTTTACCCCTGCCATCAGCCAGGATATCTCCGTTTATAGTTACAACGGCTACTTTGTCCATAATATACTGTTCTCTGAACAGCTGATTGGCAAGTGTATCAATCGGAAGTGTGGCCACCAGATAGCCACGTTCTCTGTTTGAAAATCTGATGCCGGAAACAATAAGGCACTCGGTGTTCCTTGCATTTTCGCTTCTGTCAGGAAGCACCATCCCTGTTCCGCCTTTGGAATACTCGGAATTTATTATCGAAAAATACTCCTCGGATCCAATCTGGATGTCTTTTCCCAAATAATCATAGCCCTTGCCTTCATCATCGCAAACAAGGGCATTTGTCAATTCAGTACCATCAACAATGTCTTTAAGAAGAGTTTGTATCTGATTATCATTGTAGTTCATGACATAAAGGGACATGGCTTTGCCGGACATGGTCATGGCCGACATCGCTTCGCTCATAACAATATCCCTATCACGAACATCTTCTCCAATGGTAAGGGCCATTTCCGTAAGCTTGGCTGAAGCTGCGCGCTTGTAGATAATACCTCTGTACATGCTCAGGATAACAGCCACTGCTATAAAGTACAAAACAATCGGAATCAGCCATCTCAGATGAGATCTCTTCATACTTACCTCTCTTCGTCAGTACCCTCTTCTTCGCCGTCGATCTTCTTTATTGCGTTTTCAAGCTCCTGCTCTTCTGTTAAGGTCTCTTCCTTGGGCTCAAACTTTTTGAACGTGTCATTGTAAAGTGCTGCGCAGAGGTATGCCGGACCTGCGATACCCACAAGGATAAGGATCGGCACTACCTTCATCTCAAAGAAATATAGGAACAAAAACGGAAGCAGCGTTACGATTGCCATAGCAAAGGTTCTGGGAAGCGCCATGATTGAAACCAGGAATGCATTCTTAATGGTTCCGGTAATCTTGTTTACAAACTTGGACTGAAGAGGATATATATAAAGCGATGCCAAGTACAAGATAATTCCCACCGCCATAGTCACATATTTAAGCACCGGGCTCTGGCCTCTCATAAGAAGAAAATCGATTACGATTATCCCACCGGCTGCAAACTGGATTATCTGAAGGATCATACTCTGAACAAAGTTCTCTTTAAAAGACTTGAAAAAGGTCTTTGTAATATAACTTTCCTCTTCCCTCACTATCTTAAGCAGTACAAAATGCATCGCTGTAAGCGCGGGACCAATGGGGATTGAAACAACAATGCCAACCAGCCATGCCCAGAACACGTAGCTAAAAACTACTCCCTGAGAAGTTGCTGCCTGTTCATCAAAAAGAATAGCTCCCAACATAAGATACTGCTGTACGATTAGCGGAATCGAAAAAATCAAAACCAGAATATTGAGCCACATAACATCCGCAAACTTGTTTAATCCCCTGATAAGAGGACTGTCCAGATCAAAAAACTTTCCCATTACTAAATTACCCTTTTCCGTTTTAATTCTTAAGTAGTAGTTCCATCGGCGTAAACCTTATGCCATCGGCAACAGTTTCGCCCTGTAAGTCTTTAAAGCCCTTTTTATGGTAAAACTCCACCGCATAGGGCGATGCGTTGACAGTCAGTCTGTCTATCCCCTCCTCTGTGACTGCATATCTGCAGACAAAGGCAAGAAGGGCACTGGCCACACCATGCTTGTGGTATCTCTCATCCACAAACAAAAGAGAGATATGCTTCTTTTCACGCAAAGAAAGCATACCTACATATTTGTCATTGTCCACGGCTACAAAAAGCTGATAATGGCCCGCCACGAACATTTTTCTCAGCATATCATCATTGACGAATTTGTAGAAATTCTCAATTCCTTCCTGAGAATAGTCAGGGGCGTCGAACCTTACAAAGGTATCCCATGCAAGCTTCATCGCCCCGTCCCAATCAGAATGGTAAGCACACCTTACCATTATTTTTGATGTATCAATTACCTGATCCACTGCCTGCTACTTTCTTGATCCACTCATACTGATCTGCAAATACCTGTTCTCTGCCTATCTCCTGCTGAAGCTCATGACGCATTCCGTCGTAAAGCTTAAGCTCAACGTTCTTGATCTGGAGATCGTTCTTGTAGATATTGTAGAGTTTCTCAGGTCCCTCGCCATAATTTCCGACAGGGTCCTCTTTACCTGCAGTGATGAGGATAGGAAGATCCTTAGGAATATCTTCCATCTTGTCAGTGTCCTGAATTCTCTTAAGGAGCTCAGCCATTGTCTTGAATCCGTTTAATGTAAATACAAAGTTACATGCCGGATCGGCAACGTATTTATCAACGCTGGCTTCGTTGTGAGAGAGCCAGTCCTGCTGAGTTCTTGGGTTAGGAATCTTCTTGAGGTAGCCCTTGAATGCCATGTTGTTTACCATGGTGCTGCGATACTTCTCGCCCATAACTACCTGGAGGAAGTTAACAAGGCCGCCAAGGCTCTTAACTGTTCCGCTTGGCATGTAGGCTGTTCCCTGAATGATCGCACCCTTGATACCTGTTCCGTATCTTGTGATGTACTCTCTGGCTACAAATGAGCCAAAGCTGTGTCCAAGGATAAAGCATGGAACTCCCGGGTAATCTTCCTGGGTCATCTTCTTAAGTCTGTGTGCATCACGAACCAGAACTGTTGCAGGGTCGTTCTTGCAGAAGTAACCAAGTGTTCCTCTTTCTCCGACAGAACCGCCGTGTCCAAGGTGATCGTTACCGATTACAAGAATTCCTTTCTCAGCCAGGAAGTTAGCAAACTCATCATAGCGGTCGATGTATTCCTGCATTCCGTGGATTATCTGCAAAATGGCAACAGGTTCGCCCTCCGGAATCCATCTAATAGCATGAAGCATAGTTTGTCTGTCTCGTGATTTGTAAGTCAGTTCCTCTTTGCGTACCATTTGGAATTCCTCCCCAATAAGAAATGATTATATATATATATAATACTACAGATTGTTACGCTATGGTCTTACAAATTGCTTATTTTCAGCATATCTCAGCGCCGGCCGGCATATCCTTCTCAGGTGTCATCAGTGAGAGATTTCCTTCTGCATCTTCTGCGCAAAGGAGCATACCCTCTGAAAGGACTCCAGCAAGCTTGGCAGGCTTAAGGTTTACCAAAACCATTACCTTCTTGCCGACCATCTCTTCAGGTGAGTAATACTTTCTGATACCTGAAACGATCTGCTTAACCTGGCTTCCGATCTTAACCTGTGAGCAGAGGAGCTTCTTGGAATTCTCAACCGCTTCGCACTTAATGATCTCGCCAACCTGGAACTGCATTGCACCAAACTGGTCAAAAGAGATCTCGTCCTTGGCAGGGATATCGATAGGCGCCTTCTCATCGCCGCTCTCCTCTTGAGGCTTCTCTACAGGTGCAGGAGCAAGACCTGCCTTAGCAAGGTTGATGGCTGCCTTCTTCTGTGACTCCTCAAAATCAGCCTTCTGCTTTCTTGTGATCTCTGCTGCCTTCTCAAGGATGTCCTTTAAATCCTTTCTTGCAAAGAGCATCTCAGGAGCTTCAGAAACTTTGGTTCCGTTTGGAAGCTTGCCGAATTCTCCCAGTGTATCAAAGTCTCTCTCAGGAGCTGAGAGCTGTTCTCTGATCTTCTGAGCTGTCTCAGGCATAAACGGATCAAGAAGTGCTGCTCCGATGGAGATGGACTCAACAAGGTTATAAAGAACTGTTGAGAGTCTGTCCTTCTTGGCCTCGTCCTTACCAAGGATCCATGGCTCAGTCTCATCAATATACTTATTGCATCTCTTGAACAGAGTAAATATCTCAGTGAGAGCATCGGCAACACGAAGCTCATCCATCTTCTTTTCTACTTTGTCATAGCAGGATGTAACAACTGCCTTGAGGTCGTCATCAACAGCCTCTGCAACACCCTTGTCAGCAACAACGCCACCCAGGTACTTGTTGCTCATTGCTATGGTTCTGTTAACAAGATTGCCCAGGGTATTAGCAAGGTCTGAGTTGAATCTCTCAACCAAAAGTTCCCAGGTGATGACACCATCGTTGTCAAAAGGCATCTCGTGAAGAACAAAGTACCTTACAGGATCAACACCAAAGAGGCTTACAAGGTCATCTGCATAGATAACGTTGCCCTTTGACTTACTCATCTTCTCGCCGCCCTGTAACAGCCATGGATGGCCAAAGATCTGCTTTGGAAGTGGCTCACCAAGGGCCATCAGGAAGATAGGCCAGTAAATTGTATGGAATCTGATAATGTCTTTTCCGATAAGATGAAGGTCTGCAGGCCAATACTTCTTGTAGAGGTCTGAGCTGTTTCCGTCCGCATCGTAGCCGATACCTGTGATGTAGTTGGTAAGGGCATCAAGCCATACATAAACGACATGCTTGTCATCAAAGTCTACAGGAATTCCCCACTTGAATGAGGTTCTTGATACGCACAGATCCTGAAGTCCGGGAAGAAGGAAGTTGTTCATCATCTCATTCTTTCTTGCTACAGGCTGAATGAACTCAGGATGTGTGTTGATATGCTCAATAAGCTTGTCAGCGTATTTGCTCATCTTGAAGAAGTAAGCTTCCTCTTCGGCAGGATGAACAGGTCCGCCACACTCAGGGCACTTTCCGTCAACAAGCTGAGACTCTGTGTAGAAAGCCTCACACTCTGTACAGTACATTCCCTTGTAAGAGCCCTTGTAAATATCGCCCTGGTCATAGAACTTCTTAAAGATTTTCTGAACCTGCTTAACATGGTCCTCATCTGTTGTTCTGATGAACTTGTCATAGGATGTGTCCATGAGGTTCCAAAGACCCTTGATGGTATCGGATACCTGATCTACAAATTCCTTGGGGCTGCTGCAGCCGGCCTCGATGGCTCTTGTCTCGATCTTCTGGCCGTGCTCATCAGAGCCTGTCTGGAAGAATACGTCAAATCCGTCTTTTCTCTTATATCTTGCAATAGCATCCGCAAGCACGATCTCATAGCTGTTTCCGATGTGGGGCTTACCTGATGTATATGCAATCGCTGTTGTAATATAGTATTTTCCTTTTTTTTGCACTTTAATCACCTTCCTATTTTATTACCAGCATAAAAGCTCGTAACCTGTCTCAGTCACCAAAAGCTCAACCTCCCACTGTGCAGAGGGCTTAAGGTCTGCTGTATAGACAGTCCAGTCATTTTCTTCATCAACAAAAATCTCATCGCCACCCATGTTTACCATAGGCTCAATGGTAAATACCATACCGGGTACCATCAGCATTCCTGTTCCGGGCTTACTTACAAAGCTTACCCAGGGCTCTTCGTGGAAATCGTTGCCACAGCCGTGACCACCGATCTCTCTGACTACTGTGTAGCCGTTCTTAAGAGCGTGCTGATGAACTGCATGACCCATGTCTCCAATAGGTGTCCATGGAATAACTGCCTTAAGACCTTCCTCAAGGCACTCTTTGGTCACATCGACGAGACGCTTCTTCTCGGGAGAAACTTCGCCGATGCAAAACATTCGTGAAGAATCCGAGTAATAGCCGTCAAGGATAGTGGAACAGTCAACGTTTATTATGTCCCCTTCTCTCAGAATGATGTCCTCGGAAGGAATTCCGTGACATACTTCCTCGTTAATAGATGTGCACACACTCTTTGGAAATCCCTGATATCCGAGATCTGCCGGAATACCGCCCATCTTGGTGGTGGTATTGTAGACTATATCGTCAATCTCCTGTGTGGACATGCCTGCGTGAATCTTCTCACCAATCTCATCAAGCACAGCCATGTTGATGACCGCACTCTTCTTAATACCCTCGATGTCTTTCTCTGTTTTGAAGAGGTTTCTGCTGGGTACTATCATGCCCTGATGCTCGAAGTTTATTATTTTGTCATCAAATGCTGCGTGGCAATTCTTGTATTTCTTGCCGCTGCCACACCAGCAAACGTCGTTTCTGTCTAATCTTTTGTACATAATTTTCCTTCTTTTATCGATAGTTACACAAATATAGTATGCCTTCAAAAGCTTTTAGAGTCAAGGGAATGAGTCAAACTGAAACGTCCCCGTTGACTCATTTTGAGTCAGTGGGGACGTTTCAGTTTGACTCACATCCTGCAGGAGAACTTACTGTTAACAATCTCCCCGACAGGACTGTTTCTTCTTATAAAATCAATAAGCAGATCCGGCATCTCATCTGAGTAACTCTTCACCGTAGGGCTGTTTCCGATGCACTCATATCCGCCGGTACCTGTTGCCCTGTAGTTGCTGGTAACAAGCGTATACTGCTGGCCATCAACAAGTTCGCTTCCATCAAGCTTTCTCATGGTAACCACCCTGTCGCCGACAGGTCTTGTCAGATCGAACTCGTACTCAAGTCCGCCATAGAAATCATAATTGTAATGCTCAACCTTAGGCTGAAGGAACACCTTGGAAATACTGACTTCTCCTGTTTCCTTATTATAATCGAAGTACTCCGCGCATCTCTCCAAAGCCTCTTTTAATACCGCCCTGGTGACGCCCTTGACCTCAACAGTGTTTGCAAACTGGTAGATTCCAAGCACATCCCTGACTGTTATCTCCTTCTTAAGTCCGAGGGGATCGTTCGACAATGAAGTGCATGAGAAATCCGCACCTGTGTATTCAAGCTCAACCTGATTAAATATTGATGCCACCTTGCTTCCGTGGAGTGCTGCATAGAGTTTGTCCTCAGGAAGAATCTCTTTTTCCAGGCACCCGATGGGTATATCCAGCCATTTATCCAGCTTAAGACTCAGATCATCCATAAAGGCGTGCTCTGACTTTATCTTTTCATAAGCCTCTCCCGGCTCCTTAACAGAAACCAGCTCAGATGAGATGTCCCATCCGTCATCGCCTCTTACAGCCTCTACTTCACAGTATTTCCTTGCCTTGTCAGGTGGCTGAACCCCGTAGGTTCCGTCTATAACAACACCCTCCACCGGCATGTGCTGATGACCCGTAAGGAGGATGTCAAAATCCAGTTCCCTTGCAATCCTGCAGGCTTCATTCTCCCTTGTCTCCGAGAGCTTCTTTCCTGTTAAAAGATCTTCTTCAAACCCGCCGTGATAGATGCAGACTGTAATGTCGCACTTTCCCTTAAGGTCATCAAGCTCATGCCTTAGGCTTTCCACAGGGTCTTTTACCTCGAGCTCAGAGAGGTTTTCCTTCTGCTCCCAGACATTAACATATCCGGTTACTGCTCCGGTTATTCCGACTCTTGTGCCGTCTTCAAGAACATGGATGACGTTTTTCCTAATGCCAAGAGCGCCTCTTTTATCCACAACGTTGGCGCAGATAAGTGTTGCCTTCATGGCTGATACATAATCAAGGATAGCATCATACCCGAAATTGAAATCGTGATTGCCCAGAGTGTAGTAATCAAGACCCATTTCCTTAAAGCCCTCTGCCATCGGATGAAAATCATATTCATCTCTGTGCTCGAGATAATAGGAAATAAGCGGAGTTCCCTGAAGTGAGTCGCCACCGTCGATGACAAGAGTATTTCCGTCCTTGTTAATTTGGGCAGCAACACAAAAAAGCCCCGTGTTCTCGGGGCGATTCTGTGCATAGTTTATCGGATATAAGCTTCCGTGAGTATCTGATGTAAATATGATACGCATATATTATCCTCTTGTAAGTTTTACTCTGATCCTGGTTGAGATGAACTCGATGATAAGGATCAGAACGATAAGTCCTGCCAAAAGAGCTCCTGCCTCATTCCATCTGTAGGAGTTCATGGCGAAAATAAGTGGTGCACCAAATCCGCCGGCGCCAACCATACCAAGGATTGTAGCGTCACGAAGGTTGATGTCGAACCTGTAGATAGCTGTTGATGCGAAGTTAGGCATCAGCTGGGGAAGGATTCCGTAGCGGATCTTCTGCCAGGTGTTACAGCCTGCTGCATCCAAAGACTCGATGACACGAGTATCAAGATCTTCAATAGCCTCGATGTACATCTTGCTTATCATACCGATGGAGCACACACCCATGGTAAGAAGACCTGCGAAAGCTCCGGGGCCTGTTACACGGATGAACATAAGTCCGTAAACGAAAGCCGGAATTGTACGCGCTGCCATGATGATAAGTCTTCCTGCAAATGCTATCGGAAGAGGAGTTAAGTTTGATGCTGAGATGAATGCAAGCGGGATTGAAATGATAGCTCCCACGATTGTACCAAGGAATGCGATACAAACGGTCTCAAGCATCAGGTAAGGAACTCCCTTTGTTGAAAAGTCGAATAAAAAGCTAAGGTCAGGATGGAAGATTCCGGACAAAACGTTAAGGGCGATCTGTCCTCCGTCCTGTGTGGATCCGCTGGTTTCAACAGCGCTGCCACTCCAAATAAGGAGTCCAACTACTATTACGGCAGTTATCAAATTGTAAACCCAGTCCTTGGGTCTTTTATCATATGCCTGTTGTATTCTCTGATTCATTTATCTACCTCCGCCTTCAGACGAGCTTCTTACGAAGCATACGGCTGACAGACTCAATGATGAAGACTGTTACAAAAAGTGCCAGAAGGATCATTCCAACGCTTGGATACTCTCTCCAGCTGATCTTCTCATTGAGGATAAGTCCGATACCGCCGGCTCCTACATATCCCAGAACTGCTGCGTATCTTACGTTACCTTCAAAGTTAAAGAGGCAGTTTGAAAGATAGAAAGGAAGAACCTGAGGAATGATAGCAGAGATGAAAGCCTCAGATCTTGTGGCCCCCATGGCCTGCATGGCTTCAAAGGCTCCCATATCAACAGTCTCAATCTCCTCGTAGGTAAGCTTTCCTATATAACCAAAGGAGAATACTGCAATAGCAACTGTACCTGCCAGTGTTCCAAGTCCGAAAACAAGAGTTGCCACCAACGCGATTACGATGGTTGGGAGTGTTCTGATAAGAGAGAACATAACTCTCATCACGGAAACTACGATCTTACTGGGACATACATTGGTGCTGGCCAGCATTGCAAATGGTACGGACAAAAGAGCTCCTACCACAGATCCCAGAAGTGACATCTTTATTGTGTCAAAAAGAGGCTCCCAGATCTTGGGCATGTAATCAGTCTTTGGTGGGAACATCTCTCCCAAAATAACGAAGAACTGACCAATCCTTGAAACAAGGACCTCCATATCAAAACCGGTAATCTTAACCGAAAGAGCACACATTGCAAGGACGAGTATCACGTAGATAGGTGCTCTTGACGCCTTCTTGTAGGCCTTTTTACCGTTAGGAAGGACGTACTCTTTTGGCTTAAAAATCTTGTCGTAAAAAGTAAGATTCACCTAAATCACCCCTCTTCCTGTAAATTGCCTTCGCGGTCAACCTTTCCAACATAAATGGTATCAAGAACCTCATCCCACTGTGTTCCCTGGGCAGGTCCATCAAATACGATCTTACCTTCTCTGATTCCGATGACTCTCTTGGCATACTTAAGAGCAAGGTCGATGTGGTGAATATTGATAAGGATCGTGATATTCATATCCTCATTGATCCTCTTGAAGTCACCCATAACCTGATTGGCTGTAACAGGATCAAGGGCTGCAACAGGCTCATCTGCAAGGATGATCTGTGGGTTCTGAGCAAGGGTTCTTGCAAGGGCAACTCTCTGCTGCTGTCCACCTGAGAGCTGGTCAGCACGAACAAAGGCCTTATCAAGAATGCCAACCTTATCAAGGCACTCAAGGGCTTTTACTTTCTCTTCCTTGGTATAGATTCCAAATACTGATCTGTACCATGGCATATCAGGAACGAATGCTGTGAGCACGTTCTTTATAACAGTAGTACGTGTGATCAAGTTGAATGACTGGAATATCATTCCTATCTTTCTTCTGAATCTCCTGAGAGTCTTGCCGGAAAGACTCATGACATCAACACCATCCACGGTGAGTTTACCACTGGTTACATCGTGCATCCTGTTGATGGTACGAATAAGTGTAGACTTACCGGCTCCGGACAAACCGATGATAGCAACAAATTCTCCCTGATCAATCTCGAGGTTGATATCCTTTAGTCCCTCGAAACCATTGGGGTATACTTTTCCTACGTTTTCAAACTTGATCATTTCTTTTTCTCCTGATATAAACTCAAAACTCGAAAAAATTGGGGAGGCGTAATGTCCTCCCCAATATGAATAACAATGTAATTCTGCTCCGCGCCAATTACTGCATTGACTTGATGAGTTCCTGAGCAGCTCTCTCTGACTCGTAGTCCTCAGCCTTAGCCTCTACATAACCGTTGTGGTTGTAGATAGAGATAACTTCCTTACCTGCATCAGAGTTTCCGATATTGATAAATGCCTGTGTTACAGCAGCCTTGAAAGCATCATCCATAACCTTTGATGTCTTGCTTACGCTTATTGTATCGTTGTAGATACCGTCTGTTACACCGATTACGTTTGTCTCATCCCAGATAGAAGCAGTTCTGCCAAACTCTGTTGTCCACTTCTCCTCGTTGTCACGTCTTGCATCTGCATAGCAGCAAAGAACGTCGATCTGGCCTGAAGCAAGTCTTGCAAAAGCGTTACCATAAGAATCCGCCTGTACAGCGTGTGTAAGGTCTGTGATGTGCTTCTCATAGTTCTCCTGAAGCCAGAGTGAAGGATAAATATATCCAGCAGAAGATGAAGAGTTCATAACGCTCCAGTTAAGACCGTCAAGGTCCTCCCATGTTACTTCCTCGCCATTGTTAACCTTCTCAGCGATAGCCTGACCAGCCTCTGAAGGTCCTGCGATGATAAGTCCACGATAGAATGTAACCTGCTCCTCTGTGGGCTCTGTAGGCTTGTTGTCGTTCCATGTCTTAGCATCAGGGCTCTCTATTGAAAGACCGTCTCTTGTTGCTGTAAGGATAACATCGCAGCCATCCTCGTAAAGTACGTATGTACCACCGGGGATAAGACCTACATCGATAGTACCTGCTGAAAGTCCCTCGCCTACTGCCTCGTAGCTGGTTCCAACTGTAATGTCAACTTCGCCAACTTCATAGCCAAGTCCTGCAAGCTCTGTTGTAAGGAGCTCCTTAAGTGGCTCTGTAGCTGTAACGATCTCATCAGGGTCACGTGAAGGTACAAAACCGATTGTAAGCTTGTCAACCTTTACGTTCTCTGCTGCAGCGGGAGCAACCTCAGTAGCCTCAGTCTGCTCTGTTGTCTCTGCAGTTTCTGTTGCAGCAGGTGTCTCTGCTGTCTCTGTTGATGCAGAATTGCCGCATCCTGCAAGCATTGTTACACATGAAATGCCTGCGATCATCATTGCGAAAAATCTCTTCATAATTCCTCCTGCCTATTTTAGGCGTTATCAAAATTTCGGCAAAAAAATACCCACGTGAATTGCACATGGGTACTCCTTGCTAATTGCACGACAGAAAGTTTAAGCTAAACTTTATCTTTTGTCAATGAATTCTTATTAATATATAACCCGTAATTATGCGTAATATGTCAAAGTCTGGATAGAATGCGCTTTGACAATGAGTTTTGCTGAAGATTCTCCCTCAGTAACCGTAACTGCAGTATCTACATCAGACTCACTAAGGAGGATCACAACTCTCTCTCCGTCGGGGTTAACAAAACCTACACTCTTGATCCTGTCAGTGTAACAGGAAGTCCAAATAAGTCTGGCGCCTTCTTTTATGTATCTTGAAAAATGACCTATGTAGTAGTAGGAGAGCTTCTTTTCATAATCATCCCCCGCCTCATTGGCCTTTATAGGCGCATCACAGTAGTTGCCCACGTGATTTGGTCCGCCCTTAAAATCTACCATAAGGTTCCAGTCAAAGATGGCTGTAATGCCGTTTTTAAGATTGCCCAGCATCTGGTGGGCATACATCTCGGCATTGTGAATGTCACCTTCTCCGGCAAACCTTGAATACTCAACGCATCCTTCGGTAAAGAATATCTCTTTTTCAGGGAAGTGCTTCCTTATAAGACCAAGGTTCTCAAAATGATCTCCTGTGTACCAGTGGACAGCGCAGCCAAAGATGTACTTGTCGGCTCCGTCCTTCTCCATGATATCCTTAAATCTCTTGTAGCTTACTTCCTTGTTGTGGTCCCAGACAAGAACCTTTACTTCATCAAGAAGTCCTGCCTTCTCAAGCGCAGGCCCCAGGTAATTTAATGCAAAGTCCGCCTCCTGCTCAGTTGTATATCTGCAGGAATCCCAGGTCTGGGTTGCATTGGGTTCGTTCTGTATTGAGGTAAAAGAGATCTCGATGCCTCTCTTCTTATATTCCTGAATAAACTTTACAAAGTAATCTGCCCACAGCTCTCTGTACTCAGGCTTAAGTTCTCCGCCGTGATTCATCTCGCCGTTGGTCTTCATAAACGCAGGTGGAGACCAGGGTGCCATTAAAAGAACCAAAGGCTTGCCCAGCTCTTTTTCAGCTGCCTTGATCATAGGAATGATCTCTTTTTCATCATGTGCTATGTCAAAGCTGTCAAGGCTCTCATCGCCCTCTTCGATGTAAGTATAATTGCCCAGGGCAAAGTCACAGCTGTTCATGTGAATGCGCCCCAAGTTGTATCTGAGGCCGTCAGCCCCGAAAATATCGGCAATGAGTCTTTTTTGAGCCTCATCGCTTAGGCCACTGTATGTATGAGCCGCAGCCTCGGTAAAGGCTCCTCCGAACCCGCGTATAGTGGTCTCCTTCTCATCAGGAAAAACCACCAGGGCTTTCATTTCGCCTGCAGGACCTGCATCTTGAAGCGTACTGCAGCTCCAGTATTTACCGCCGGCAAAATGGGTCTCAATTGCTGTTATATTTTTCATCATAAATCCTTTGCTATCGTCGAATCGCGCGGGATTATCCTTCCATTTAAGGTTATCAGTCTTCCGGCTTCTCCGCTGATCATGCGAACAAGCTGTTCCACTGCTATGATGCCCTGTTTTTCAAAGAATGTTCTTATGGTTGTAACTGATGGGCTTACCACTCTGGTCAGCTCGATATCGTCACATCCCATAACACTTACCTGCTCCGGTACCTTTACTCCGCTGTCCCTGAGTGCTTCAAGTACACCGATAGCACTTAGGTCGTTAGCTGCAAAGATTGCATCCGGTAGCTCTTTTCCCGAATCAACAAATTGCGTAACCGAGTTATAGGCTGCAAGCCTCTCAAACTTACCCGGAAGAATGTAGTCATCATCTACAACAATTCCGGCGCGCTTTAAAGCTCCCAAAAATCCGCCTCTACGCTCCTGGTTATCGTAATTGTCCTCTTCTCCTTCTATATACATAAATCTCTTGTGGCCAAGCTCAAGCAAGAACTTCGCAGCCTGTTCGCCGCCGTTTCTTGAATCAAACACAACGCTTGAAGACTTATCGCCCACAAGGATCCTGTCAATGTACACCGTAGGTATCTGCTGGTTCTTAAGGATCTTTTCCTGATCGGGTCCTATGGCTGAATTGAGGATAATTGCGCCATCAACCCTGTGTCCCATAATGTTTGCCATGATATGAAGCGGGTCAGAGCTTAAGAATATCTCAAGTTCATAGCCGCTCTCCACACAGGCTCTGTATATGGAATCAGAAAGTTCTCCGTAGTATGGTCCTCTGATAGCTCCAAGGAACAGTCCTAATACTCCGGTTGCCTGGGCCTTTAAGTTTCTGCCATTAAGGTTTGGGGTATAGTTAAGTCTCCTTGCCACTTCAAGGACTCTTTCCTTGGTGTCGGGATGCAGAACATTCACATTATTAAGGGCATTTGAAACAGTGGAGATTGATACTCCCGCTTCTCTTGCCACGTCTTTTATCGTTATCTTTTTGTTATCGTTTTCCCTTTTAGCCAAGGCCTGTTCCCCTTTTCCTCATGCACTACGCTATTTTCTATATTCAGCAGAGGGCAAAAACGTTTTTCGCCCTCTGCTATTATAACATATCAGACTCAGGTCAAGAGGTCATCGCCCTGATTAGTTGTAATTGTACTCCTCGCAGTATGCTTTCCACTGCTTTGTGTATTCTTCACGGCACTTATCAATGCCGGCCTCAGTCATCTTGTTTCTGAACTCTTCTACTGCTGCATCTACATCATCAACAAGTCCAGCCTCAAGTGGAGCGAGGTACTGTCTCATTACGTTGCTGACTGCTGATCTCTCAGCGCTGTAGGAATCATAGTTCTCTGAGAATCCATCATAAATGTTTACGTTAGGGAACTTTGTCTTTTCGCCAAGTGCTGCGTACTTATCGAACATCTCCTGAAGCTTAACGTCTGTCTTCTGAGGAAGCTTTGTCTCGCCGTTTCTGAGGTTCCATGTGTTGAAGCCTTCGTAAGGGAATGTAGCTGTCTCGCCGGCTTCTTCCTGAAGGTTCTTGTAGATACCATCAGCTACATCATAATGTGTTCCCTTGATACCGTACTGAACGATTGCGTTGATCTCGTCATCGCAGAGCATTGCCTGAAGTACAAGAAGTGCTCTCTCAGGGTTCTTGCAGCCTCTTACGATAGCTGTTCCGTTCTGTGTTGCATGTCCGGGATAGATAACACCGTTTGTCTCGCCGTATGCTACATAAGCTGACTCCCAGCCCTGTCCTGCATTCTCAAAATCAGCAATAGCTGTGATCTGCTTGTTAGGGTTCTGTCCTGCAACTTCTGCTACGCAAAGACCGTTCTTGTAGGCATCAGAGTTGTTTGTGTCTGAAAGTGCACTCTTTGACCAGAATCCAAGATCTGCCCACTTCTTCATGAGCTTCATGTCATCTACGAAATCATCTGAGTACCAGTAGTCATAAACATCTGAAGGTGTGTCATAGTTTGCTGCAAGGCCGTAGTCAAGACCGTTGTTAGCAACCCAGTTGTACTTGAAGTTAAGTGCCCAAGCTGCATCGAAACCCGTCTTAAGTCCCTGGCTCTCTTCTGTTGTTACTGTAAGAAGTCCCTGGTTAGGCTCGTTCTCCTTGATTCCAAGAAGGTATGCCTCGAGGTTCTCAAGTGAATCAGGTACAGGAAGATCATATTTTGCTCTGAGGTCCTCTCTGTACTTAACACCGTTACATACATACTCAGCCCATGTGTTAGGTACTGCATAGATCTTGCCACCAACTCTGCACATGTTGAGGTTTGCATCACCTACAAGTGCCTTGAGGTCAGGAGCTACTGTATCAAGCATGTCGTCAAGCTCTTCGAAAGCACCGCTGCTTGCAAGCTGTCCATAGTTGAGCCAGTTAGCAATATAGATAAGGTCTGCGCTCTGAGCTGTGATCTCGTTAGCGTATTTCTGCTGGAAATCTGTCCATGTTGAGAACTGCATATCAACAGTTGCGTTGCACTTCTCAAGAAGCTTCTCATTGAGAGCTGCCTCAACAAGTTCCTCATCCTGAGGAGCATCACCCATTACGTAGAATACAAGGTCAACCTGCTCTGAGAGATCAAGGTCTGCAGCTTCTGCAGGTGCCTCTGCCTCTGTAGCCTCAGCTGCCTCTGTGGTTGTCTCTGCTGCAGGGATCTCTGTAACGCCCTGCTCAGCGAGCTGATCAGCTGCTGACTGTGTTCCGGCTCCGCCACAACCTGTGATCACGCCGGCTACCATTGCCATTGATAACAATGTTGCTAAAACTTTCTTTTTCATATTTGCCTCCTTTGTGATATGAAAACGTTTTTATTTCTTTGTAAATTAAATGCTGAGCTTACTCAGCCTTTTACCGCACCAACAGTAATTCCCGAAACGAAGAATTTCTGTACGAAGGGGTAGAACAAAAGCACGGGACCTGTAGCCACAACCGCCATTGCAAGCTTAACCGACTCTGTAGGAAGGTCTGCCGTCTTCATGCTTACGTTACTTGCCATCTGCTTCATGGCTGTTGTGGCATTGAGCAGATCGTAGAGGTAGAACTGCAGCTGCCAGGTGGATGAATTGGTACTGAACATTGATGATCTGTACCAGTCATTCCAGTAACCAAGTGCCAGGAAAAGACCTACTGTAGCAAGTCCGGGCTTGAGCACCGGAAGCACGATCCTGAAGAAGATGGTGAAGTGTCCTGCTCCGTCAATCTTAGCTGACTCTGTGATGGCATCGGGCACAGCTCCGACAATGAAGGTTCTCATAAGGATTACCAGGAAAGGACTCATAAGAGCCGGGAACCAGATTGCCAGTGTTGATCCCTTAAGTCCAAGTACGTTTGCATACATCAGATACCATGGGATCATTCCTCCTCCGAAGATGCTGGTGAAGTAAATAAGGAATGATACTGTATTTCTGTACTTAAATTCTTTTCTTGAAATAACATATCCCGTGAGGGTTATCATCATAAGTCCGAGACCTGTTCCGACTACTGTGTAGTAGATGGTCATCTTGTAGGCCTGAAGGATATCCTTGGGCGACTTAAAGATCGTCTGATAAGCAGATAATGTAAAGTCTCTTGGAAGAAGTGAATAACCCTGTGTAAGTATCGTTGCGTTGTCCGTAAAGGAACCCGAAACGATGATGATGAAAGGCAGCACGCATACGATTGATCCTATTACCAGGAGGGTATATGCTATGGCCTCAAAAACCTTGGTGCCTGTAGACTTCTTAATGGTCTTTGGCGCTGAAGGCTCGTAATCTAAATCTCTTGCCATACTGTGCTCCTTTCTTAGAATAATGCGTATTCGGGATTTCTCTTTTTAACCGCGAAGTTCACAAGTACGATGATCAGGAATCCAAATATTGACTGGTAAAGACCTGCTGCCGTTCCAAGTCCAATGGAAAGCGGCTGTGTCATTGTAATTCTGTAAACGTAGGTATCGAAGATATCCGTTGCGTTGAACAATACGCCGTTGTTACCGATGAGCTGATAGAAGAGCTCAAACTGTCCCTTCATAATGCTTCCAAGTGCATAAAGCAGAAGGATTATGAATGTAGGCTTAATGTGTGGCAGAGTGATGTACCAGATCTGCTGAAGATCATTAGCTCCGTCAACTCTGGCTGCCTCATAGATCTCGTTATCGATGCCCATGATAGTTGCCAGATATACAACCATTCCGTATCCGATGTTCTTCCAGAGGTAGAAGAAGGTGATCAGGAAAGGCCAGTAGGATGGATTGTTGTAGAAGTCAATCCTCTCTCCACCCATCTGTGTGACCAGGTTGTTGATAAGACCGTACTGATATTCAAACACGTTATATACGATAACCTTCAGGATAACGAAGGATACGAAGTATGGCATGAACATCAGGGTCTGTGAAGTCTTTTTAAACCACTTCACTGTTACTCTGCTGACCAGAATGGCAAATATGATCTGAAGAACATTGCCGACACCGATGAATACAACGTTGTAAAGAACTGTATTCTTGGTGAGTCTGAACAGGTCAGCCTTGATCAGGAACTCAAAGTTCTTAAATCCTGTAAAAGGGCTGGACCAGAGTCCGTCTCTGAAGTTGAAGGATGTAAAAGCAAAGTACACACCCAGCATTGGCAGGTAGTTGTTGATCATGAAGTAGACGAAGGTAGGTATCAACATGACGAACAGTACCCAGTTTCTTTTAAGTTCAACAAGGAGTCCGTGCTCCCTGTATTTTTCTCTCTCTTTTTTCTCAAGGATCTTGATGTAGATGTAAGACAAAAGAGATACTACCAGCGATATTATTACCGCTGCCCCCGGAACAAATCCGGTGGTCTTAAAGTGTCTGTTTGAAAAAATAATAAAAATGATTGTTGCCAGTGCAGTCAGAAACTGAAACAGGAATGCGCATTTACCTGCTGCGAGAAGTCCAAGTTCTCCTTTTCCCTTCTTAAGTCCGAAAATTGTGCGGATGATAAATGCTACATTGAAGTAAATAGCTGCTGCTGCGAGTATTAGCAGGACCATTGCGAACAGTCCCAAAACTCCCTGATTTGCATACTGGACGAAGGAAAGCAGATTGTACAGGTTATAGCCTGTGAGCAAATCTGCTGCCATGTCCTTGGTAACACCTATTCTTGAGAACAGGTCAACCAGGTTCACGACCCTTATCCAGTTGAAAAATGGGAGTAGCAGGATCAGACACACTGCGCTGATCCCGGAAATCCATTTTTTCCTCATAAAACCTCCCAAAAGCGCTTGAAACCATAATAAAAACGTTTTTATTTATTTGATATTCGTAGTCTAGCATTTTGCGTCTATTTTGACAATATACTTGGCGTAATTTTGTATATTTGCGACAATTAAACAATTTAAAATTCTACCGTTTTAACAAAAACGTTTTTATTCCTGGCCTTTATTACCAGCGGAAAACTCTTGCTATCCAGCCGATAATCTTAACCGCAGTCTTTACAATTGCTCTGACTACAGTTACTACCGCATGTGAAATTGCGGGTATATCATGTCCCGGATTATGTGGCTGATCCGGTGTATTTGGTGTATCCGGCTGATCAGGCTGATCCGGTGTGCCTGGCTGATCAGGTGTATCAGGTGTGTCTGGTGTATCCGGCTGATCTGGGTCATCAGGTGTTCCGGGCTGGTCCGGATCATCCGGATTTTCAGGATTCTCAGGATCTTCCGGTTCTTCCGGATTCTGTGCATCAACCGAAACGACATCGATGTAGTCGTAGTTGAGCCATTCTCCATCAAAGGTTCCGCCAAGGATAAGCCTGTTGTAGCCTTCCTTAAGCTCTACTTCGATATCTGCATAAACCATGTGATCCCATCCCTGACCGTTATTTGGCAGTACAAAGGATGCGCTCTGTGCTCCCTCAAGCTGATATACAGCTGTGAGATCAACACCTGCACCGTTTCCGGCAACAGTGATCTTGTACTTTCCGTCCTTAGGTGCAAAGATACTGTAATCTGTGTAGTTGAGCTTCTTGGCAATGATGTCATCGCCAACAACGAATGAACCGACAGTTGCGCCCATTCCGCCAACACCGTTTTCATTTGCACGTCCTGAATAGAAGCCCTGATGCTCAGCAGGTGGATTGTTAGCTGACCTTACAGCGTGATCCTCTGCCTCATATCTCTCTGCGCCGGTCTCCTCAATTATTGTGATTGGTGAAACGGCAACATCAAAGAATACAGGTGTTTCGCCTAAAGCTGCTTCGTTATCTAAAGTGATGGTATTTGTTCCCTCAGTAAGTTCTGTCTTTCCAAGTACAGTTCTGAAAGCCGGCTCTTCTGCGTCAGTCATGTATCCGACATAGAAGCGATACTCTCCTGCATATTTTGCATCCACAGTTACTGTTACATTGCTCTCGTCAAAAGAGATTGCATCGCCCTTAACTCTCTTAAATCCACTTGTAGCTTCAGGGAATCCGTCAGGCTCTTCAATGGCATCAAGGCTGATGATGTCGATGCAGTCAATGTTTGCCCAGTTATCCTGATTGAGGATTGTGCCTGAAAGCTTGAATTCATTAAAGCCCTGCTGAAGGTGAAGAGTAAGCTCAGACTTGTTCATTGAGTTCCATGGTGCACCTGCGTTATCAAGATTTATAGCAGTGTTCTCACCGCCGTTAAGTCTGTAAACAGCAGTCATTCCATCGGCGCCGTTTCCGTTCCAGTGCCATGTAACACGATAGTCACCCTCTTTTTCCGCAAAGATCTCGAAGTCAACATATTTCATGTTTGACCAGTCTTCAGCGATTTCTTCGAAGGTCACGTGTGTATTAAGATTTCCTACAGCGTAGCCGGCTGAGAAGAATGACTGTCCCTCAAGGCCTGCATTGGTGTAGAAGAATTCACCCTCAAGGCGGAGTGTTCCATCCTCTTTTACTGTTACAAAGTGTCTTGTGGTTGCGATGTAGTCGATGTTCATCCAGCCGCTTCCAAGAGCACCCGAGATCTTAAGTGTATTTTCGCCCTTCTCAAGATCTACATAAGCTACAACATCGTGCATCTTGTCCCATGTTCCGCCGGAAAGTCTTGGAACCTGTACAAGCTGTGCTTCATTATCGCCGACCTTAACAAGGATTTCCTTGTCATCATCACCGTTGTAATGCATAACGATGGGGTACTTGCCCTTATCTGCTGCCTTTACAGTGAAGGTGAGATAGTTGATGTTGGACCAGTCATCTGCAACGTTATCAGCTGTAACATCTGTGTTCATGTTGCCTGCTGCCTTGCCACCTGAGTAAAAGCTCTGATCTTCGAGCTTACCGCCGGTAATTGAGCAAACAGCCTCATCTTCAACTTCAAGCTTCTGCCAGCCGCTGATGAAGTCACTCACAGGCTCTGCTGTCACAGGCTCAGTTGTGTTCTCATAAGTCTGTGCATTGCACCACTTACTTACAATCTCAATGAGCTCATTGTTAGGGCTTCCCAGGCTTGTTGCTGAATTCTCCCAAAGCTCTTTTATCTCGTCAAAAGAAGCTGTGGAGATATCAAGTCCGTTGTCCATGTACTCGGGGTGATGGTAAAGTCCCCAGTTGCCATAGCCGGTTATTGTCTTGTAGGTCCATGATGTCCAGTTGATACCAAGCTCTGTAAGAAGTGCAAGGCCATCATCCCAGGCACCGTAATTGTTAAAGTAGTTGAACTCACCCATGTAGCTGGGTACGTTATAATCAGCATTTCCGATGGCGTTTGTCTTGTTCTCCATGTTGGAGATCTGACCGCCGCCTTCGTTGTCGTAATCATCGTAGAGATAGTTGTGATACTCATACATTACGTTTTCCCAGCCATAAGCTTCGGGATCCGGAAGATCCTCAGGATTCCAGGTAGCTTCCATGATGATCACGTGGTCAGCATCTTCCTGTCTGATAACGTTGTATGCTCTGTCATAAACATCCCAAAGGATAGTGTGGAGCTCATCTGCAGACTTTGATGAATTGTAACGGTATGTGCAGTAGGGCTCATTAAGAAGATCATAGCCTGCTACTGTTGCGTTTCCTTCATATCTGTCTGCGATTGTTCTCCAAAGGCTTAAGTACAGTTCCTGATTTGCAGCTGCATTATCACCAAAGAAGAACTCTGAAGCTGCTTCCTTGTGATCCTTGCCATCAAGTCCGGAGTGATCACTACCGTTCTGTGATCCGGGTGCTCCGTGCATATCAAGCACTACGTACAGTCCGTACTTTGAACACATGTCGACAAACCAGTCGAGTCTCTCAAAGGCTGTAGCATAAGGATCGGATGCTTCCTCATCATATCCGTAGTAGTTGCCGTTTTCATCAACAAGGTTTCTCCACCAGAAAGGAAGTCTGATGGTGTTCATTCCCATTGCACGGCAGTTGGCAAAGTCTTCTTCCTGCCAATAAGCTGTTTCCCAGGCAGCTATCAGCTCTTTTGCACCATCTTCTCCAAACCTCTCGGTAAGGTTACCTATGATGGTTGTCTGGTCGTACACATCAGCAGATTCTCCGGATGGAGTCATCCAGAATTCCTGCAAGAGATATCCGCCGGCATTGGTTCCGCGCAGGTTGATGATATCTCCCTGACCGTAATTGGTCCTCAGGTTCTTGCCGTCTGCCTTGATGAATGCAGATCCGCCGGTTTCTTCCAAAGCTTCTCCCTCCTCTGCCATGACGGTCATACCAGGTGCTCCCATAGCAAGTACTGCCGAGAGCGCAAAAGCAAAACCGCGTTCAAGAATTCTAGTTACTTTTCCTCTCATACTTTATACCTCCCAATTTTTTGTGCATTTGGCCTCTATGCGGGATTTATGTTAACACCGAAGGAGCAGGACAGAATAGAGTCTTACTTGAGAATTAATAGGTCAATATTGCTTTTTTATTTCGAGTGTTATAGAATGTCATCACTATGGAAAACAGAGAAAACGCCGTATTTAGGCATGAAAGAGACAGAATAACAGACGGACTGGATATTTTCTTTTGGGTGTTTAATGACTCCAGCTCCTATGTACCGACTCACTGGCATTCAGCGATGGAGGTCATGTATATCTTAGAAGGAGAGGTGGATGTTACCGTCGGCGGACAGACAACAGTCCTGCTTCCCGGGGATGTTTATCTTGTGGACTGTGCAGTTCCGCACTCGACCAAGTCACTTGACGGAAACAAAGCTGTATTGATACAGATTCCTTATCCGATTCTTGAGAGGTACATTCCGGACATAGCATCAAGGCGATTTGGATTTGACTGCCACACCAATAACCCGATCATCATGACCAAGATCATGCAGCTCATCGAGATCATCAAGCAGATGCAGGTGGTTTTTGAGATAAAGCCCGATGGAGAAATATTAAGATTCAATTCCCTGGTGTTTGAGTTCCTTTTTCAGATCTACCACAATTTTTCGCAGGAAATGGAGACGGTTGAGGCCCAGAAAGAGAATAAGACCTTCGGAAGAATACAGACGATACTCGATTATCTGGATGGCAACTATGCTTCTCCCATCAGTCTTGATGAGATCGCCAATGTTGCCTGCCTTCAAAAGGAGTATTTCTGTCACTTCTTCAAAAAGAATATGGGAATAACCTACACGAAGTATTTAAATGACCTTCGTCTGTCCAAGATCAGAGATGACCTGGTGGAGACAGACCTTCCGGTTAAGCTTATTTTGGAAAAACACGGCTTTACCAACTACAAGCTCTTCAGAAAAATGTTTAACGAAACCTTTGGCTGTACGCCTCTGGCTTATAGAAAAAAGCTCATGGAACTTTAAGATTCCATGAGCTTTAATAAATCTTTGGTATTCTGGGCTGCATCGCCCCTGTATACTGTCGATCCCGCCACAATTACGTTGGCTCCTGCAGCAATGACACTTCTTACATTTTCTTTGGTGATACCACCATCAACCTGAATATCTGTATCAAGGCCTCTTTCTGCAAGCATTGCCCTTACAGCTTTTATCCTGTCATAGCTTGCTTCGATGAAGGGCTGTCCCCCAAATCCCGGCTCAACAGTCATAACCAGAATCATATCTACCTTGTCCAGATACGGAACAAGCACCTCTACCGGAGTACCGGGTTTAATTGAGAGACCGGCTCTTTTACCAAGGGAGTGTATCTCATCGATAATGGCGTTTACATCAGGCGCAGCCTCGAGATGGAAGGTGATTATGTCTGCACCGATCTCTGCAAACTCCCTGATATATCTTATGGGATCCACTATCATCAGATGCACGTCAAAAACCTTGTCCGTCGCACTTCTGATGCTCTTTATCAGTGGCATTCCAAAGGAAATGGATGGCACAAAACTGCCATCCATAACGTCAATGTGAATATACTGAGCCCCAGCATTGTCAACATCGACAATCTGCTGGCCCAGGTTTTTAAAATCTGCTGCTAAAATTGAAGGACTTAAAATGTTCATCAACCAAGAAATTCCTTTACCTGTGCATAAACACCGTCGCCATCAAGGCCGTACTTCTTAACAAGGTCAGCTGCAGATCCGGACTCGCCGAACTTATCCTGCATACCGATCTTCTTAACAACAGTAGGGCACTCCTCAGAAAGAACATCACAAACTGCGCTTCCGAGTCCGCCGATTACAGAATGCTCCTCAACGGTAACTACCTTGCCGGTCTTCTTGGCAGTAGCTACAACAAGCTCTCTGTCGATAGGCTTGATGGTGCAGATGTTAACTACCTCTGCACTGATTCCGTCAGCTGCAAGCTTCTCAGCAGCCTCAAGTGCAGATCCAACTCCGATACCAGTAGCAATTATACTTACATCTGTGCCTTCGCGCAATACTGTTCCCTTGCCAAGTTCAAATTTGTAATCAGGTCTGTCGTTGACAACAGGGCATGCAGCACGTCCGAATCTGATATATACAGGGCCTTCATGCTCAGCTGCTGCTCTTACACAGGCTCTTGCCTCGATATCATCTGCAGGGCACATAACAACCATTCCGGGGATTGTTCTCATAAGAGCAAGATCCTCGTTGCACTGATGGCTGGCTCCGTCCTCACCTACTGTGATTCCGGCATGTGTTCCACCGATCTTAACATTGAGATGAGGATATCCGATTGAGTTACGAACCTGCTCGAAAGCACGTCCTGTAGCGAACATTGCAAATGTACTTACAAAAGGAATCTTGCCTGTTGTTGCAAGTCCTGCTGCGATTCCCATCATGTTGCACTCTGCGATACCACAGTCGATGTGACGGTCAGGGAACTCCTTCTTGAACCATCCGGTTCTTGTTGCTGCTGCAAGGTCTGCGTCAAGTACTACTACCTTGTCATTAACCTTTGCAAGCTCTATAAGTTCTTTTCCATAGCTGTCTCTTGTAGCTATCTTCTTAACTTCACTCATGCCTTAACCTCCTTCTCAACCTTCGAGCTCTTTGCCGATCTTCTCGAGATCTGCCATAGCAATAGCATACTCTTCATCATTAGGTGCTACGCCGTGCCATGATACCTGTCCTTCCATGAAGGAAACGCCCTTGCCCTTAAGGCTGTGTGCGATGATTGCTGTAGGCTGGCCCTTAGTCTCTCTGGCCTCTTTGAAGGCTGCTCTGATGGCATCAAAGTCATGTGCATCAATATTGATAACATGGAAGTTGAATGCCTCAAACTTCTTGTCAATAGGATATGGTGAACATACCTGATCAATAGGTCCGTCAATCTGAAGTCCGTTGTTATCAACGATGACTACCAGGTTGTCAAGCTTGCGGAATCCTGCAAACATAGCTGCTTCCCAAACCTGTCCCTCTTCAATCTCACCATCACCTAAAAGGGTGTAGGTTCTGTAGGACTTGTTATCGAGCTTAGCTGAAAGAGCCATACCACAAGCAACTGAGATTCCCTGACCAAGAGATCCGCTGCTCATGTCAAGTCCCGGAAGGTACTGCATACTTGGGTGTCCCTGAAGTCTTGATCCAAGCTTACGAAGAGTTGTGAGCTCCTCTACAGGGAAGTATCCGCGCTGAGCCATTACTGAGTAAAGGCCTGGTGCTGTGTGTCCCTTTGAAAGAACGAAACGATCACGATCGGGGTTCTTAGGATCCTTGGGATCAACGTTCATCTCCTCAAAATACAGATATGTGAAGATATCTGCTGCTGACAGAGATCCACCGGGATGTCCAGCCTTAGCTGCGTGAACCGCTGTAACAATGCCCTTGCGGACTTCGTTTGCAATTTTCTGCAATTCTTTGTTCTCCATAATTCCTCCTAAAACTTTTTGATTGATAATAAGGTAGTTATGCTCTCGCCGGGTGATTACTTCGCCTGACCATAATAAGCATTTGCTCCGTGCTTGCGATAGTAATGCTTGTCCTGAAGCTCCTGTGGTGCAGGCTTAACCTCAGGGTTTATCAGCTCGCAGCGGAAAGCCATCTTGGCAACTTCCTCTGTAACCACTGCATTGTGGACTGCCTCGTGAGCGTCCTTACCCCAGGTGAACACACCGTGATTCTTGCAAAGAACCGCGGGAACTGCCACAGGGTCTTTTCCCATGCGCTCAAACTCGTTTACGATAAGATGACCTGTATTCTCCTCGTAGGCGCTCTCAATCTCATCCTTGTTAAGGCATCTTACGCAGGGAATCTCTCCATAGAAATAATCTGCGTGAGTTGTTCCGTAGCAGGGAATGCTGCGTCCGGCCTGAGCCCAGCTGGTGGCATAGGACGAATGGGTATGAACAACTCCGCCCACTTCCTTAAATGCCTTGTAGATCTCCAGATGTGTGGGAGTGTCCGATGAAGGATTGAGCTTACCCTCCACCTTGTTGCCTTCAAGATCCATGACAACCATATCATCCGGAGTCATTGTATCATATTCTACGCCACTTGGCTTTATAACAAAAAGACCGCTCTCCCTGTCGATAGCGCTTACATTGCCCCAGGTAAAAGTAACAAGGCCGTATTTTGGCAGTAAAATATTCGCTTCATATACTTTTTTCTTAAGTTCTTCTAACATGATCTCACTCCATTTTTCATTATATTACGGAGCATCATTACAATGCTCCGTAAATATTGCTTTATTATTATCAAAAATTACTTGAGAGAATCTACTGCAGCTCTCTCAACTGCAAGTCCTGCATTGTAGTCCTTCATGAACTTATCAAAGCCTTCAACATCCTCTTTTACAGGATCACAGGTCTCAACCTTACCGCTCTTAAATACCTTGTTAGTAAGGTACTGCTCTAAGGTCTCACCCTCTTCCTTCTGGCACATAAAGCCTGCAAGAATTGCCTGTCCCCAAGGGCCGCCCTCTCCTGCTGTCTCCATGAGCTTGATGGATGTGTTAAGAGCTGCTGCCATTACTCTGTCGCCAACTCCTCTAACCTTGAAGAATCCGCCCTGTCCAAAGAAGAAGTCTGCCTTGACGTTCTCTTCCTTCATAAGGATGTCATTACCAACCTTAAGTGCTCCGAGAGCTGTGTAAAGATGTGTTCTCATGAAGTTTGAAAGGTTGAACTTATCGTCAGGTCTTCTGACAAAGAGAGGTCTTCCTTCGTTGAAGCCTGTAATGCTCTCACCTGAGAAGTAGTTGTATGCAAGGAGTCCGCCACAATCAGCATCACCTTCCATAGCCTTGCGATAAAGTGTTCCGTAAAGTGTATCGTCATCAACATCCTTGCCGATAGCGCCCGCGAACTCTCTAAAGAGTCCTACCCACGCGTTGAGGTCGGATGTACAGTTGTTGCAGTGTACCATGGCAACTTCTTCGCCGCTTGGTGTTGTAACAAGGTCCAGCTCAGGATATGCCTTTGAAAGACTGTGCTCAAGAACTACCATTGAGAATACTGATGTGCCGGCTGAGATATTACCTGTTCTTACGCCAACGGAATTGGTTGCAACCATACCTGTTCCTGCATCTCCCTCAGGAGGACATACTGCGATGCCTGCCTGAAGTGTTCCTGTAGGATCAAGCTTTTTAGCGCCTTCCTCAGTGAGCTTGCCTGCTGATACGCCTGCAGGAAGTGACTTCGGAATAATGTCTCTGATCTTCCAGCCCAGGTTCTTAGGAGCGATGAGCTCGTCGAACTGATCCAGCATCTTCTCATTGTAGCTGCAGGTAGCTGAATCGATAGGGAACATTCCTGATGCATCGCCGACGCCCAGAACCTTCTCCCCTGTGAGCTGCCAGTGAACGTAGCCTGCCAGTGTTGTGAAGAAGTCGATCTTGGAGATGTGCTCCTCACCGTTTAAGATTGCCTGATAGAGGTGTGCAATGCTCCATCTTTGTGGAATGTGATATCCGAAAAGATCTGTGAGCTTCTCTGAAGCTTCTTCTGTTATTGTGTTTCTCCAGGTCCTGAAAGGTACAAGGAGATTTCCGTCCTTATCAAATGCCATGTAACCGTGCATCATTGCTGAGAATCCCATGGCTCCTACTGTAGTGAGTTTCTCACCGTACTGCTTCTCAACATCTGCTGCCAGGTTCTTGTAGCAGTCCTGAACTCCGCCCCATACATCATCCAGGGTGTAGGTCCAGATTCCGTTGTCCAGTCTGTTCTCCCAGCTGTGTGACCCTGAAGCGATAGGATTGTACTCCTCATCAGTGAGCACAGCCTTTATCCTGGTTGATCCAAACTCGATACCAAGATATGTCTTCCCCTCTGCTATAGCCTTTTTTGCATCTCCCATAAATTGCCTCCATTCTGCCGGCGCTGCCCGGCTTTCTCCTTTATTTTCCCTTTACTATGTTTATTCTCTGCTCTCTGAAACCGATGCCCTGAGAATTACATCCTCTTCAAATTCGTAGGTAGCATTAAAATACAGCTTACCTTCGTGGATCATTCTGATCATGTTGGTTGCAGCCTTTTCGCCGAGCTTCTCCTTGGGGTGAGGGATCGATGAGATGGTAACTCCTCCAACGCCAAGCCTTGACATGTCCGAATCATCCATCCCGATGACCGACATATCTTCCGGGACTTTAATGCCTATGTCAGAAAGCATCTCGATCAGCATGCCTGCCACCTGGTCGTTATAGCAAAAGACTGCAGTGCAATCCTTAAGTCTATCCTTCATTCCGGCTAAAGACTCTTTTCCATTCCTGATGTCTATGGTATCTATCCAGTTGACGTGCTCATAGGCAAAAGGAAGTCCGGCTTCCATTACAGCCTTTAAATATCCTCTGTAGCGCTCTCTTCCCTGTCCATCGTCCAGCTTAAGGATGCATCCGATATTCCTGTGTCCCGCCTCAATCAGCGCTGTGACTGCTCTGTAGGCACACTCCGCATCGTTTAAGGAAACATGGGGGATATCAAGCTCCGGATAAAAAGTATTTATGAAAAGAATCTTTACATTCTTCTCCCGTAGCTGTGTGTACAACTCCATGTTCGGATTTGGAAGAGCGCTCTTAACCGGCTCCATGATTATCCCTGCAATATCGTTTCTCTGAAGAAGATCCTCTAAGATCTGCCTCTCTCTGGTGACGGTATTATTGGTGAAGGAAAGCTGCATGGAATAGCCCTTTTCGCTGAGGTTACTCTCAATTCCCCTGATGGTGCTCGGGAAAATGTAGTCATCAACATAGGTTGTGACTACTGCAACAACATTCCTCTCTCCCTCTTCTGCACGAAGATCAACCACATAGGTTCCGCTTCCCCTGCGGCTCTCCAATATCCCATCCTCCACCATCTGCGCAATGGCATGTCTGATGGTCTGGCGGCTTAAGTTAAACTCCTCGCTCAGCTCGTTCTCAGACGGGATCTTAGCTCCCGGGATAAGTTCTCCGTTATCTATTTTCTTTGTTATCCATTCAATTACGTTTACGTATTTAGCCACGATTTTTCCCACATAAAAAGACATTAACAACCTGCACAACCATGTTCCCATAGCCTGTACTAATCGTCAATGTCAAAAATAAACATTTTTATCAAGTTGTATATGTACAAATTTTCAAATTACATCGAAGACAGTCTTGAATAAAAGAATAAATATTGCTGCATGATTCCGTTATATGGGGCATATTTATCAAACATAAATCCGTTTGGATAGTGATTCTCAAGCACCCTGTTGATCCATACATCCTTAGGGAAGGCATCCAGTCTGTGGTAACCAAAGAGTATCTCGCAGTTGGCAACCTTAACTCCTACACCGAACAGCTTAAGAAGCTCTTCCATAAGTGCCTCGTCATCAAGAGACTCATAAGCCTTAAGATCTACAGCTCCGCTTGCCACGTCCATGGCAGCCTTTTGAATGTACTTATCTCTATATCCGAGGCTGCAGGATGAGAGCTGATCCAAAGACAGCCCGGCCAGCTTCTCCGGTGTTGGAAATGAGTAGATGGGCTTCCCTTCAGCATCCTCTTTAATAACATCTCCCGCCATGGCGCAGAGCTTCTCAATAGAAGCCTTAATCGCTGGAATGTTCTTACGCTGAGAGATGATAAAAGAGATTAGCATCTCCCAAGGGTCCTGCCTTAAGATCCTGATTCCCTTTCCAAACTCAGCAGCTGCAAAAAGATATGGATCTTCCTCTTTATCAATCCTATTTCTCAGGCTCCTATAGTCCAGGTCCAGATCGAAGTACCCCCTCCAGAAGCTGTCAAACTCATCCTTACTGCAATCAAGCTCATACTCGCTATTACCCAGGCTCTTTATGAAAAGATTCTTATCAAGAGCTGTGGCGCTGTAGCCATCGGCCATTGCATTGAATCTGAAGCACTGTCCGCTGTCTGCTATTTTTGAAAGATCAAAATCATCCTTAATGGTAATCTTCATAATTACTCCGCTTTATCCATATCGTCCAGGTATCCTCTGTCCCAGAGCATGATGTTCAACTTCCTGGCAAGTTCCACTGCCGGCTGCGTAAAGTACTGGTTGGTCATGACAACGCCGACCATTCTGTCGTAGTAATCACGGCCTGCATAGACCTCCTGAACAGCCTTAACGCCGATTGGCTTGTCATAGCATTTGCACTGAACAGCGTAGGTAATACCATCTTTCTCAGCCAGAATGTCTGCTCCGAAGTCTCCGCTTCCCTTGGTGACTTCCACTTCCAGAAAGCCGTTGGCCTTCAAAAGGTCTGCGCAGTAGTACTCAAAATCATGACCTTCCATCTCGTCCATAGGAAGTTCATGGGGCAGTCTTTTTATGACTGCCCTCACCACAAGCACAACCAGAAGCACGATGATAATTGCAAGGATCAGATATAGGATCACTACAGGTATCTGTGTCATTAGAGTTTAAGATCTCCTTCTTTTACCCATCCAAGCTTCATGACGCCCTTGTGGATCACCAGTGAAAGAACTGCAGGAAGCACGAATGAAATAAGAACAAGTCCCAACCAGTCAAAGCCTGTGATGGCTGCCTTGGTTCCATTTGCTATGTCATTAACCCAGCCGGTGTAAACGCCAATCTGTCCTACAAGTCCACAGGTTCCCATTCCTGATGATACAGGAGCTCCGTTCATCTGAAGCCTGAAGATGCATGTTGCTATCGGTCCTGTGATGGCCGATGCCAGTGTAGGCGCGATCCATACTCGTGGGTTCTTGATGATGTTGCCCATCTGGAGCATTGAGGTTCCGATCCCCTGTGAAACAAGGCCTCCCCACTTATTCTCCTTAAAGGAAATAACTGCAAAGCCCACCATCTGAGCACAGCATCCTGCTACAGCCGCTCCGCCAGCAAGGCCTGTAAGTCCAAGGGCCGCACAGATAGCTGCAGAAGAAATAGGAAGTGTAAGCGCCATACCAACAACCACTGAAACTATGATTCCCATGAGGAACGGTTGCTGCTCTGTTGCCCACATGATAATGTTTCCAACCCACATTGCTGCTCTTCCAAGCGGTGGTGCAATGAGCCATGAGAGGAACACACCCACTGCTATTGTAACAAGTGGAGTGACCAATATATCGACCTTAGTCTCTTTTGAAACTGCTTTTCCGAATTCAGCGGCGATTATTGCCACAAAAAGAACTGCCAGAGGACCGCCGGCTCCGCCCAGCGCGTTCGCAGCAAATCCAACTGTGATCATTGAGAAAAGAACCAGTGGCGGACACTGAAGTGCGTAACCTATAGCTACTGCCATTGCCGGACCACTCATTGCTGTTGCAAGGCCACCAACCGTGTACTCAACGCCTGCAACCGTAGCAACTGTCTTCATTAGAAAAGGTATGTGAAACTGTGTACCGATGGTATTGATGATAGTACCAATAAGAAGGGAACAAAAAAGTCCCTGTGCCATTGCTCCCAAAGCGTCAATACCATAACGCCTTAAGGAAATCTCGATGTTTTTCCTCTTCAAAAACTCTTTCATAACTCATTCTCCTCCAGTCGGCGCCGCACCTTATTGTGGGTCGCCGCATTTATTTGGAAAATGGTATCATATCCTCTGCCATTTCTCAAGCATCACTACCGATAACCTCCACCAGACTGCTTATTGCTTTGCTAATATGCTTATCTTTATGAACGAATATCTGTGAGTAAATGGGAAAAGAGCTGCCTCTCCAGTCCAGTCTTTTGAGGCTCCCATTCTCCACTTCTCTTGTCGCAGTCATATCCGGAATAAATGCGATTCCCAAGCCATTAGAAGCAAATTGCTTGAGTATTTCCTTGCTGCTGGTTTCTATCAGGGATTTGCCTTCTACCCCGCATTTCGCCAGATCCTCAAAGAGCATATGCCTGAAACTGCAATTATGCCCAGTCAGAAGTAACGGATAATCTGCCAGGTCCTTCTCTTTTATCTTCTTCCCCACAAGCGGATGATCCGGCGAAGCATAAAAGCCCAGCGTCTCTGCTTTCTTATACAGCATGGTCAGTCTGTCATCCTCCATGTAAGGATTTAATGTGTAAATCAGGTCCAGTTCCCCTTTTTGCAGCATATCCGGAAATGTATCATGCGTAATGAACACCAACCTGATATCTATTCCAGGAACCTCTTTTCTATACTTCATCAGCGCCTTCGGAACGCGGTTATAGCACAGAGATTCGGAAACGCCTATCTTAAGCACCCCCGTCGGCTCTTCCTCATCCGATATTTCAAGATGAATCTCACGCTCCAGCTGAAGCATCTTTTCCGCATATGCTATTAGCTTTTCTCCCTGCGGTGTAAGAACAATCGTCTTACCCAGTCTGTCAAACAGCAGGCAGCCAAGCTCTTCCTCCAACTGCTTGATCTGCGTTGTCACCGTGGATTGTGCATAGCCAAGGCTATCAGCTGCTGCCGAGAAACTCTTTTGCTCTGCAATTTTCAAAAACGTACTTAACTGAGTTATTGTCATGATCACTATACCCCTTGAATTCAATTATTTTGAACGTTTACATTGTTTGTTTCAATTTTACAGATATATGCTTCAGCGTTATTATACATTCAAAATAGAGCGAACACAAGGAGGTACCACAAATGAACGAATTATGTATGATCATCAAGGATACGGTAGAGCCAAATTTCCTTAACATCCGCACCGCAATAAGGGCTTATGACAGGGATGCTCTCTGCGTAGGCGCGCCTTGCTGGAGATGGGCTTACCACGCACTTCATTCTGCGGACAAATGGTTTATCAACCCATTCGATTATGAAGAGCCTTCATTTCATGTAGAAGGATTGGACAATCCGGATGTTCAATGCGATGTTGTCCTTTCAGACGAAGAGCTTCTTGCCTATCTTGATTCTATTGAAAAGAAAACGCTGGAGTACCTGGACACTCTCACAGACGAAATGCTTTACGAAAAGCCAAAGGATTGCAAATATACCAGAATGGAACTAGTTCTCAGGCAGTACAGACACCTCTCATTCCACACCGGAATGTTAAACGGACAGACAGCCCTGGCAACCGGACAGTTTCCCATGTGGGTTTCAGAAACCGAGCAGTTTCTGGATGACGGAATACTCTTTGGAAGATACAGGAAGTACAGAGTATGAATGGAAAAAGACCTCTCGTCCGCCTATAGACGAGAGGCCTTCTCTATAATCTGTTCGTAATTCGAATCTATGACTTCAATATGTTCACCTGTCTTTGCAAATCCTTCAATAAATCTTTTGTTATCTGCTTTTATCCAATCGGGCGTGCAATACGAATCATCCAATCTTGATTCTATGTCGGAAGCATGATCCTTGATCTTATCGAAATTCGCATCTATGTATCTGTCTGTCAGCGCAAGACAAATAAATCTGATATCCTGCAGATAATCTTCGCTGAAATCCCTGCGCCAGTCAAAGGGAATATAGCAGCCTTCAACAATCAGATTCTGCTTGTTCTCAATAGCAGTCTTTATCATTTCCCGTACTATCGGCCAAATATACGTCGTCATCTCCTCATCATCTTCCGGAGTAAGTTGAGTATTTCCGCTTCTGATAAGTCCCATCTTCAGATGATCAATAGACAGGTACGGATATTTGTATTTTTCAAGCATCCGCTGAGCAAGTAATGTCTTGCCTGTATGTGATGCTCCTGTTATAAATATTACCACGCAATGGTTCTCCTTACTTGTGAATGACTGTATTTATCCTGCACGGCTTAAAGCCAACGCTGAGCGCAGTTTTCTGCGAACCTGCATTTGTTTCAGCATGTGCCCACACGGGTCTCCTGCCTTGCTGCATGATTTCTTCACACATCCTGTACGCAAGGTATGATGCCAGTCCATGGTGCCTATGCGCTTCAGCAGTCTCAACTCCGATATCCACTTCTTCAGGACTAACAGCACTGGAAAATGCCACCGCAGCAAAGCTGCCATCCGCCTTATTTCTGGCGATGAATCCGAATCCATATCGAAGAAACGTATCGCTGTCTTTCCAGGAAAAAGAGGGTGTGATTCTTCCACGGATGTCACCTATATTGTCTGCTGTGATGCGCTCAACAACATAGTTATCATCAAGTATCGGCAGGTGTTCAGGAATCCCGCAATGTGTATATTCAATTCTCTTATCAATTCGAAGGTCGTTATTGCCTGAATAGTAATTCGAAACAAGCTCCGAGTCTGTTATCAATACAAATCTTCGTTCCGTATCAGGTACAAAAAACTTTTGATATACTTCTTCAAGAACATCCTCACTCACATTCCCAGAGATATATGCAAAGCCGCAATAATGCCAGAACAATGTGCATCCTTTATCATCTGTGTATATATCCCCGTCCTGAGTCCCGGTCACAATTGACATTGGATAAACACGGTTCGCAATACACTCATTAGCAAATTCAAGGTGTCCTTTATATTTATTTCTATTCGCTCTCTTGATCATATTTCTCGTATTTTCCCTGTTGTATTTTCCTTATCAACTATTTCCAACAGGCATGTATTTCAATTACCACCTGTTGGAATTTGAATATACGTATTTTCAACAGGCTATTATCCTGCTTTCTTCCTGTTGGTTTTGACAAAAACAACATCTCCAACAGGGAGATTCAGCTAAAATCATCTGTTGGAATTGATAAAAACAGCGTTCTCAACAGGGAGGTACAGCTAAAATCATCTGTTGGAATTGATAAAATCAGCATTCTCAACAGGAAAAATCCGGCCGCAATGATTTGAGTTTTCGCATCCCACCACTACTTCACAAGGAAGTTCCGCTCTCGCCCCCAAAATACGGGGGCTCTCCGGAACGACTGCTTCTGTAAACTCAGACTGCGCTCAGCTTGTCTTCGTTAACAGACAGCATGTCTCCACATGTACGCTCCAGCTGAACATATCGCAGGGGCGCACCTTCTTTATCTCATAGCCGCCATCGCACAGGATGCGCAAATCTCTTGCAAGAGTTGCGGAGTCGCAGCTCACATAGACGATGCGATCGGGCTGCATCTTGAGCATGGTCTCAAGGCAGGCGCTGTCGCACCCTTTACGGGGCGGATCTACTACGATTACGTCAGGATGAAGCGCAGCATCTGACACAGAATCGCCCTCTGCGCCAAGCCTCTTCTTCTCATAAAACTCAGGCAGAACCTCCTCAGCCTTACCACAGTAGAAGTCCGCGTTATCAAGTCCATTCCTGTCAGCATTTCTCTTGGCATCTTCCACGGCATCCGGAATAACCTCGACTCCGTAGACATGGCCTGCTGCCTTTGCCATGGATAAAGAGATGGTTCCGATTCCGCAGTAAAGGTCCCAGACAGTCTCCTGTCCCGTAAGATGAGCATACTCTATGGCCTGTCCATAGAGCTTCTGGGTCTGAACAGGGTTAACCTGATAGAACGACAAGGGCGAAATCTCAAATTCAAGCCCGCACAGAGTATCAGATATGGTATCCGCTCCCCAGATCGTGCGGATCTTAAGTCCCATGATCACGTTTGTCTTCTCTGTATTTATGGAAACGGAAATACTGGTCATTCCGTCAATCTCAGCAAGTTTCTCAGTAAGCTCGCTCTGTCCCGGAATATACTCTGCGCCTTTTCCGGAGAAATTGATCACAAGGCACACCATGATCTGTCCACTGGTAAAGCCCTTCCTTATCAGCACGTGCCTTAAAAGCCCCTTGCCACTGACTTCGTCGTAGGCAGAGACCTTATATTTTTCCATGTGGGCCAGGATAATATCGAGAATCTCCTGATTCTCTTTTACCCCGATAAGGCAATCCTTAACAGGGATGATGCTGTGGGTTCTTCCTGCATAGTATCCGGCAACCGGCTTTCCATCCTTGCCCGTGCCGATCGGGTACTGGGCTTTGTTCCTGTATCTCCAGGGCTCGTCCATTCCGATGATGGGCTCCATGACACTGTCAACAAAAGCTTCATCAAAACCGCCCAGACGCACAATGTTGTTCCTGACCTTGTTCTGCTTGAACTCAAGCTGTCTCTCATAGGTCATGTTCTGGATCTGGCAACCGCCGCACTGACGGGCAATGGGGCACTTAGCTTCCTGCCTGAACGAAGAAGCCTCCAGCACTTTCTCAAGATGCGCATAAGCATAATTCTTCTTGGCCTTCATGACCTTGGCACTGACCTTATCGCCAATTACCGCATCTTTAATAAAGAGGGTATAGCCATCTATTTTGCCTATGCCCTCTCCGTCATTTCCGATATCGACGATGTCCACAGTCAGAACATCGTCCTTCTTATAAAGAAAATTTTCTTTTCCCATTTATAACCTCTCACATGGAAGTTCTGCTCACTCGCTACGCCAATGCAATCTATGAAGCTCGCCCTCTCTCTCAAGCCCGGCAAAGTCATTCTGCCTGAGGGCCTCGTAGAGCACAATCGCCACAGAATTGGACAGGTTCAGAGATCTTATATCCTCGCCCATCGGTATCCTGATGCAGGTTTCTTCGTTGTCCACCAGGATCTCCTCAGGAATTCCCGCGCTCTCTTTTCCGAACATGATAAAGTCGTCCATGCCAAAAGACACTTCGGCGTAGGTGCGCTTTGCCTTGGTGGTGGCGTACCATATCTTAGCCCCGGGGTGCTTCTCTATAAAATCCTGATAGTCCATGTATCTTGTGACATCGAGTTTTTCCCAGTAATCCATCCCGGCTCTCTTTAGCTCTTTTTCTCCGAGGCGAAAGCCCAGGGGTTCTATTAGGTGAAGACTTGTGCCTGTTGCAACGCAGGTTCTTCCGATATTGCCGGTGTTCTGCGGAATCTCCGGCTGGTGCAGTACTATGTGCATTTATTACTCCTCGTCATCAGCATCCATCGCTGCAGACTTAGGGAGCGAGAAGATGAACTCAGTTCCAACGCCCTGAGTACTGATAACATTGATATTTTCGTCGTGGGCCTTTATGATCTCTTTTACAATTGCAAGGCCAAGGCCGGTGCCTTTCTTGTCCTTACCTCTTGAGGCGTCGGACTTGTAGAATCTGTCAAATACGAGCTTTAAGTCTTCCTTGGGGATTCCGATACCGCTGTCCTTGACTGATACGAAGACCTTGCTGTGCTTCTCGGTGGTCTCGATCTTGACAGAGGAGTCGTGATGGCTGAACTTGATGGCGTTGTCCACCAGGTTGTAAAGCACCTGCTGTATCTTGTCAACGTCAGCATTTACCAGCATTTTGTCATCTGTCAGCACAAGCTCGATGGCGATATTCTTGTCCATACAGGTTCCGCCAAAAGACTCTGCAACCTTCCTGATGACACTGTTGATGTCAAAGTCGACCTTCTTAAGCAGCATTCCCTTGGTGCTCATGTTGTTGAGTGTAAGTAGCTCGTTGGTGAGCTTGGTCAGTCTGTCGGTCTCGTTGATCACTATCCCAAGGTACTTCTCATGCATCTCGGGAGGAATGGTTCCATCCTGCATTGCCACAAGATAACCTCTTATGGATGTAAGAGGAGATCTGAAATCGTGGGAAACATTGGCAACCAGTTTCTTCTGATCATCCTCGGAACGGGCGATCTCACCTGCCATGTAAGACAAAGAAGCCGCAAGGTATCCCATCTCATCCTCAGACTCCACCGAAAACTCATAGCCCATATTTCCGGCTGCATACTGCTCAGTAGCTCTTGTTATCTTACGAAGCGGCACATATACCAGCTCCGTAAAGAAGATAAGGATTATCAAAGACAGCAGGAAAAGAACTATCAGCATCAGGTAAGAGATGTTGAGGAAAGTGTTGGCTTTTTTCTCCAGCGCAGCTATCGGTGTGTGGATAACAACATAGGCCTGAACCTTATAATTGGCGGTTATCGGCGCAAATACACTCAGCATTTCCTGGTTAAAAGAGCTCCAGAAATCCCCGGTAGTATAGTAGCTAGAGCCTGTGATTGTCGGATCAAAACCGGTTATCACAATCTCTTTTCCCGGTTCAAGCATCCTTGAGGAGTCAAGAACCAGTCGGCCCGAAGGATTGACGATCCATATTGGGGAGTTATCCATGTACTTGGACAGCGAGGAAAGTTCTCCGTGAACTGTCTCTAGGGACGTCTCCGAATTGTAAAGATCTGCAGCATAGGTGTTGGCTATCTGTGTGGCAACCTGGTACATGTTATCCGCCTTGTCGCGCCTTAAGCGGTCAAGAGTCATACTGTACACAAAGGTCGCAACCACAATAAAACCAAATATGCCGAACAAAAGATATGCCAGCAGAAATTTGATGTAAAGGGTCCGTTTCATTTACTGTTGTACCTCAAATTTATAGCCGATTCCCCAGATGGTAGCCAGTCTCCACTTGTCGTGGTCATTCAGCTTCTCACGAAGTCTCTTGATATGAACATCTACTGTTCTTGTATCTCCGATGTACTCATAGCCCCAGATCTGGTCAAGAAGCTGTTCTCTGGTAAATACATGGTTTGGAGATGCAGCAAGGAAGTACAAAAGCTCCAGCTCCTTGGGTGGCATGTCAACTCTCTCGCCCATGTAGGTTACTGAGTAGTTGGTCATATTGATCTCAAGGTCAGGGTATCTTACAACCTTGTCATCCGACTCCTGAACCTCCTGAACCTGAGGTTTGTATCTTCTAAGGACAGCTTTGACTCTTGCCACAAGCTCTTTTGAATCAAAGGGCTTCTCCATGTAGTCGTCAGCCCCCATCTCAAGGCCAAGAACCTTATCAAAGACTTCTCCCTTGGCGGAGAGCATGATCACAGGCACCTGGCTCTTGGTCCTTAACTCTCTGCAGACCTGGTATCCATCGATGCCGGGAAGCATTAAGTCAAGCAGCACCAGGTTTGGCTTAAAGGTGTCAAAGGTGTTGATGGCTGTCTCGCCGTCGTTGCAGATCTTGGTCTCAAAGCACTCTTTTACCAGGTAAAGAGAAATGAGCTCTGCAATGTTGTTATCATCATCTACGATTAAAATTTTCTGTTTGCTAACCATTTACTATTCCCCTCTTACTTTATAAAAGTAACAATTGTAACCCCTGCATCTCCCTCGCCGAACTCGCCCAGCTTAAAGGATTTGACATAGGGTACCCCCTTAAGATATTGATGCACAGCCTGCCTTAAGGCTCCTGTGCCTTTTCCGTGAACGACTCTTACATTATTAAGATGTGACATGTAAGCATCGTCCAGGTATTTATCCAAAGCAGCGACTGCGTCATCGCTGTTTTTTCCTATAAGATTGATCTCCGTCCTGATGGTCGAAGCCTTGGAGAGGTCCATCTTGCCGCCTCCCGAGGTGTTCCTGCCGTAGAACTTCTTCATGGCAGCCTTGGGATCCTCATCTCCAATGAGTACCAAATCTCTGATGTTAGCCTTGGTCTTCATGATTCCGCACTGGATAAAGAGATTTCCATCCTTGTCGGGCTTGGATGAGATGGTTCCCTTAAGTCCCATGGACACGATCTTTACGCTCTCACCGAGCTTGAGCTGAGACTCCTTGAGTATCTGGTGATCAGCCGGAAGCTCTTTTTTCTTAGTGATTGCCTTGTTCTTGTCGGATATCTTCTCGTTGAGCTTCGTCCTTGTTCTCTCAAGGTCCTGCATGGAAGCATTCGGACCGGCTTTTCTGTATACCTTGATGGTCTCGTCGGCAACGTCTTTGGCTTCCTGAAGGATCTGCCTTGCCTGCTCGTGGGCTTCACGCAGGATATCTTCCTTCTGCCTGTCCAGCTTGTCCGTCTTCTGCTCGAGCTGTCTGCGAAGCTCCTCTGCTTCCTTCTTGTACTGTTCTATCTCAAGGCGCTCGTTCTCGATGGTCTTACGGCTCATCTCGAGATCTGCGATAAGATCCTCAAAGCGCTTGTCCTCTGTGCTTATCTGCTCACTGGCTGCCTCGATGATCCTGTCGGGGAGCCCGAGCTTTGAAGAAATGGCAAAAGCATTACTCTTACCGGGAAGTCCTATCAGCAACCTGTATGTGGGCTTTAGAGACTCGACATCAAACTCGCAGCTTGCGTTCTGAACGCCCTTTGTGTTGAGGGCATAGACCTTGAGCTCTGAGTAGTGAGTAGTTGCCAGGGTTCTGATCTTACGCTTGTGCAGGTCATTCAGTATTGAGATCGCAAGAGCCGCACCCTCTGTAGGGTCAGTTCCCGCACCCAACTCATCGAAGAGACACAGACTGTTCTCATTGGCATTTTCCAGAATTGCCACCGTGTTTGTCATGTGTGATGAGAAGGTTGAAAGCGACTGCTCAATACTCTGCTCATCACCGATGTCCGCATAAACCTCTTCAAACACCGACAGTTCCGACCTGTCCGCAGCAGGTATCGCAAGCCCGGCCTGTCCCATCAGGGTCAAAAGACCTACCGTCTTTAATGTAACTGTTTTACCGCCGGTATTTGGTCCCGTTATTATCAGCATATCAAAGTCACGGCCGGCATATACGTCGATGGGAACCACCTTGTCTTTTGCAATAAGAGGATGTCTTCCCTTCTTGATATCAAAAATGTGCTGCTCGTTAAATACAGGTGTAATGGCATTTATCTCCAGGGCATAGGAGGCCTTGGCAAAGATAAAGTCAAGGTCTGTCATGATCTCGCAGTTGTACCTGATGGCATCAACATGTTCAGCCACTGAAAGGCTGAGCTCCATGAGGATCTTCTCAATCTCGGCGCTCTCCTGAAGTGCCATCTCGCGGATCTTGTTGTTGAGCTCAACAACCGCCGCCGGCTCAATAAAGAGTGTTGATCCCGAGGAAGACTGGTCGTGAACAAGACCGTTTACCTGGGATTTGTACTCAGCTTTTACCGGAATACAGTATCTGTCTCCTCTGACTGTAACCACTGCATCCTGAAGATAGGTGCGCAGTGAACCGTTTATCATTCTGTTCAGCTGCTCATGAATGCGGTCATTGGCCAGCATCATTCCGCGCCTAATATGCCTTAGCGCAGGGCTAGCGTCAGAGCTCATCTCATCTTCAGACACGATGCACCTTCTGATCTCCGCTGACACAAAGGTAAGGGGCTCGAGCATCTGGAAGGACTCTGTAAGGGAGTCTCCCTCTTCATCATCTCTTGGCGGTCTTCCGTAGCTCTTTACTCTGTTTACGTTATCAAGGAATGAAGCAAGCCTAAGAAGAGATGCCATATCAAGGGATGATCCGATCTTCAGCGCTTTTAAGATCCCGCCAAACTCCTTGTTGTCGCCAAAGTTTACGGATCCTTTTTTGAAGATCCTTGCAATGGCGTCATTTGTCTTTTGCAGGTTCTTTCTGATCTCTTTGATATCAGAAGACGGCTCAAGCTCAAGACAGAGCTTTCGCCCGGGGTCTGATGTTGCGTGTTCCGCCAGTTTTTCAATTATCTTGTCGTACTCAAGTACGTGTAATGCTTTTTTGTTCATTTCTAAAACCTTGTTTTTCTGCCTGTTTACATAATTGTCCAAATTACAGTTTACCATTTTAAGCGCTCCGTGACTAGTGAGCCAATCTATAATATAATGTATGTAATATTTTGAGCTTGGAAGGTAAAAAGACATGCCTCTTAATCAGGATGAGAAAAAAGAAGTATTGGCGGACACCGGGTTTATCAGTGAGAAGATAAAACAGCGCCCCATAAACAGGAAGAAACTCTTAAGAAGAACAGCCATCACGTTCTTTCTTGCCATAGTATTCGGAATAGTTGCGTGCTTTACGTTCCTGTTCCTGCAGCCGGTCTTCAGCGACAGGCTCTATCCGGAAGCTGAGCCGGAGCCCATCTCCTTCCCGGAGGAAGAGGTTCAGGATGAGCTTACTCCCGAGGAGATGTTTGCAGACGAATTTCAGATAGCGGAGGTCGAAGCCCAGTATCTCGAGGCCAATCAGAAGGATCAGATCGATGAGGCAATCGCTTCCTACGCCTTTTCTGCTTCCGACTATTCTAAAATGATGTACTCTCTTAAGAGCGTTGCCCAGAGCGTAGGCACCAGCATAGTCACAGTGACTGCTGTTTCCAACGACACCAACTGGTTCAGCGAATCCTTTGAGAGCAGCGGATCTGCTTCAGGCGTCATCATCGCCAACAACGGCTCCAGCTACTTTATCGTTGTTCCTTCATCAGCCATAAGCGAAGCCGAGAGCATAAAGGTAACTTTTGTCGATGGCTCCATGGCCAATGCAGAGCTCAAGCTCGCCGATGACGTAACAGGCCTTAGTGTCATCAGCGTCAGCAGATCGGATCTGACAGAGAACACCAGGAATAAGGTCACCACTTCCTTCCTCGGAAGCTCCAACAACGGCACAATGACAGGTCTTCCCGTCATCGCAGTCGGCAGCCCCATTGGAATTCAGGGTTCCATCTCCTACGGTATCATCACCTCCGAGAAGACAACCCTTAACCTTGAAGATTCCTACTACAAGCTCCTGACCACAGACATCTATGGAAGTACCCTAGGAAGCGGAGTACTCGCCAACCTGAACGGCCAGGTTATCGGTATTATCGACATGTCCTACAACACCGAGGATCTTGAGAACCATATCTGCGCCATCGGTATCACAGAGCTAAAGACATTGTTTGAAGATCTCTCAAACGGACGGGCCAGAGCATACATGGGCATCCACGGAACCACCATTCCCGCGGACATCTTGGAACAGCAGAACATCCCTGCCGGCGCTTACATCACAAAGACTGAGCTGGGCTCTCCTGCCATGCAGGCCGGAATCCAGAGCGGAGACATAATAACCGCCATAGACGGCGTCGAAGTCAGTTCCTATGAGCAGTTCATATCCAAACTTGCGCAGTGCTCACCGGATGATATAATAACTGTTGCAGTAAAAAGACAGGCTCCAAATGATTACATAGAGCTTGATATAGAGGTGACTTTATCAAGTGCCACCCACAATTAATTTATTGTTAGAAATGAGGTTTTTATGAAATTTATCAAGGATCTTAAGCCAGGGGACAGAGTTGCTGACATCTATATGTGTAAGCACAAACAGTCAGCCACAACCAAGAATGGAAAGGAGTACTATTCCGTAACCCTGCAGGATAAGACCGGCACAGTAGATGCCAAGATCTGGGAGCCGGGTGGAGCCGGCATTGATGAGTTCGATGATCAGGACTGCATAGATGTCTTTGGCGAAGTAACCAGCTTTAACGGCGCTATCCAGATCAACATAAAGAGAGCCAGAAAGTGCTCCGAGGGAGAATATGACCTGGCCAACTTCCTTCCTGTTTCAAGCAAGGACAACGACGCAATGTATAAAGAGCTTTTGGGGATCATCGCAACTATCGAGAATCCTTATTTAAAAAAGCTTTTGGAAGAATTCTTTGTAAAAGACACAGCTTTTATCGAGAAGTTCCGCAAATCTAGCGCAGCCAAGACCGTGCACCACGGCTTTATCGGCGGTCTTTTGGAGCACACCTTAAGCGTTACCAAGCTCTGCAACTATATGGCAGGCGCTTATCCCATGCTCAAGAGAGACCTTCTTCTTACAGCAGCCATCTGCCATGACATAGGTAAGACAAAAGAGCTGTCTCTTTTCCCTGTCAACGATTACACCGATGAAGGCCAGTTCCTCGGCCACATCGTCATGGGCGCAATGATGGTCGGAGAAAAAGCCGCCCTCATCGAAGGCTTCCCCGAGCTCTTAAAGCAGGAGCTTCAGCACTGTATCGTTGCTCATCACGGAGAGTTTGAATACGGCTCACCCAAAAAGCCGGCGATCATGGAGGCTGTAGCCTTAAATCTTGCCGACAACACAGATGCCAAGATGGAAACCTTCACTGAAATCCTGCAGAATATAACCACTCCGGGATGGCAGGGATTCAACAAATTCTTTGAAACAAACATCTTCGAAACAAAGATTGACTGATTACCATTTATAGATTAACAAAAACAACTTTAGTTTTTTGTGTAAAACGACAAAAATTTAAAATATTTAAGAAAAATCTAAAATACCCATTGACGCCCAATAATCCTGTTTAGTAAAATTGCTATAACAGATGCTAGTTAACGCAATTTTTTTAGGAGGATTTGCTATGAAGAAGAAAGTTTTGAGTATTCTATTAGCCGGATGCATGTCAATGGGTATTCTTGCAGGCTGCTCAACAACAACTGTTGAGGAAGCAGGCGAAGCTACTCCCGCAGAACCGGCAGCAGACACAGCTGCAGCTGAGACCACCTCAGAGTCATCAACCGAGACCCTTGCAGGTGAAGGTGATCAGACAATCCACGTATTCCTTTACATGCAGGAGCATGAGAAGGAAATCTATCAGCAGCTCATCGATGAGTTCGTTGAAGAGCACAAGGATCAGGTTAAGGAAGTTGTATTCGAAGTTACAACACAGGATGAGTACAACCAGAAGATGATCGCCAACATGACAGCAGGCGATATGCCTGATGTATTCTATGTAGGACCTGCAGCAGTTCGTTCTTATGTAGACAACGGTTACATTCTTCCACTTGACAACTATGTGGACGATGCAACAATCAGCAGCATTTGGGGAACCACTCAGGAAATCTACCGCTATGACGGCAGCGAGATCGGCAAGGGTTCACTCTACGCATTCCCTAAGGATCTTTCCTGCTTTGCATTTGCTTACAACCAGGACCTCTTCGACGAGGCAGGTCTTGAATATCCCGATCCTAACAAGCCTTACACATACGCAGAGTTCGAGGAAGTATGCAAGGCCCTTACAAAGGATAAGGACGGCGACGGAGAAATTGATCAGTGGGGCGTTGCCTGCGCAGATCAGTGGGGCATGACACCTATTCTTTATTCAAACGGCGTTAAGTTCCTCAATGACGACATGACCAAGGTTAATGTTGCAAATAACCCTCAGCTCACAGAGGCTCTTACATTCTACACAGACCTTACAAAGAACGGCCTTACACCTTCAGTTGAGCAGGATACAGCTCTTGGCGGATACCAGAGATGGCTCGATGGACAGGTTGCTTTCTACGCTTGTGGTACATGGGACGTTGCAGCATTCATGGATGATGCTACATTCCCTTACAAGTGGAACCTTTGCGGATGGCCTGTAGGACCTTCAGGTGACGGAAGATCACACACATGGATGGGATCAGTTGGATACTGCGTATCAGCTACAACAGAGTACCCTGACCTCTGCGCAGAGCTTGTTTCAAAGCTTTCAACAGATGCTGACGGACAGAGAGCAGTTTCAGGTATCTCAACAGGCGCTTCAATCCAGCTTCCTAACATCACAGAGCTTGCATATGGTGAGTTCAAGGATGCTGTAAACAGCGGCAAAGTTCCTTACGCTTCAAACGTAGACGTTATCTTCGGTTACTTCGATGGAAACGACAACTACGCAGCAGCTCTTCAGGAGACAGATTACACATACAACTCAGAGTGGTTCACACCTTTCTGGTCAGGTGTATTCAACATCAAGAACGGCGATATCTCTGTTGAGGATTACCTCAAGCAGGTTGAGCCTGAGATGCAGGAACTTCTTGACGAGGCTATAGAGCTTCAGAATTCAGCTACAAAGAACGGCTGATAACCCAGTTTAGAACCAAACAGAGCCCCTCTGTATCTGATGCCGAGGGGCTCGTTTTATAAGATTTAGAGGAAAGAGAAAATGGCAAAAACAAAAGTCAAAGTACACAGATCCGCCATGGCAAAAAGAGAAGAACGCTGGGCATGGCTGTTCATCGCACCTCCCTTTATCGGTTTCATGCTCTTTATGGCGTACCCGATCGTATTCGCCCTGATCGCCAGTACCAGTAAATGGACAGGAATGAATTCTCTCTGGGGAAATATAGTTGGCCTTGGCAACTACATTAAGATCTTCGGCGATTACAAATTCTGGAGATCCATGGGAACAACCATAATCTACATGATAGGTATTCCCATCGGAATGATCCTGGGAATCCTCATCGCCATGGGCCTTAACAGAAAGATTCCGGGCAAAAGAGTTCTTACCACCATGTACTATGTTCCCGTGGTATCTTCACTGGTTGCTGTTTCTATTCTGTGGGCATGGGTATTTAACTACGACTACGGTCTTTTGAATGGTATCTACAAAGCTCTCACCGGAATGCACGGTCCCAACTGGCTTGGCGATGAGCACATGGTAAAGATATCCCTCATCATCTTCATGGTATGGAAGGGACTTGGCGGAACGGTAATCCTATATCTTGCAGGACTTCAGAATATTCCCAGAGACTACTATGAAGCAGCCATGATCGACGGAGCAAACAGCTGGAAGAAATTCACCAATATCACTCTCCCGCTGCTCTCACCGGTAACCTTCTACGTACTTATAACTTCCCTCATCGGAGGCTTCCAGGTATTCGTAGAAGTTCAGGTCATGACACCAAACGGCGGACCAAACTACAGCTCAGCAACTGTTGTATTCTATCTCTATGAGAAAGCCTTTACCAACGGCCAGCTCGGCTACGGTAGTGCAGTTGCGGTAATTCTTGCGACCATCATATTCATTATCACGGCCATCAACTTCTGGGGCCAGGATAAATGGGTTAAGACTATAGATTAAGGAGGTGTGACAGATGGCTACAGCAATTTTATCAAAACCAAAAAGCAGCCAGAAAGACTATATGAATGATCGCGTCACATCCCCCAAGGAAAAGACGTTCAACATCATTATCTTTGTCCTGCTGTTCTTATTTGCAATAACAATGGTGTTCCCCCTCATCTACATGGTGGCAACATCCTTTATGACCAAGAACCAGATCCTCTCAGGAACCCTGACGATCATTCCTGACCCGATCCTTATCGGTAAATACAGCGAGGTTATGAAAAAGGGACAGTTCATAAGCGGTATCATCAACACCATCAAAGTTGAGATCCCCGTGCTCATTATCGGAGGCTTTACTTCATCCCTTGCAGCCTTTGCCTTTGCCAAGATGGAATTCAGAGGTAAAAACGCACTGTTTTTGGCACTTCTTGCAACCATCATGATTCCCTTTGCGGTTGTAATGATTCCTCAGTACGTACTCTTTACCAAGCTCCACTGGACCAATTCCTTGGCACCTCTTATCATTCCCGGATGCTTTGGAAACGTCAGCATGATCTTCTTCCTTCGTCAGAATCTTTACAGCATCCCTTCAGACCTTATGGATGCAGCCAAGATTGACGGATGCAACTACTTCGGAATCTACTGGAAGATCTTCCTTCCACTTATGAAGGGTGCCCTTGGTACACAGCTCATGCTCTGGTTCATGGGAATATGGAATGACTACCTTGCTCCAACGATCTTCCTTAGAAGTGAAAAGACCTGGACCCTGCAGGTAGTAATCAGATCCTTTAACCACTACTACGCGATCCAAAGTGATTACGCTCTGATCATGGCAGCCTCGGTAATAGCAATGCTACCCACACTGATACTGTTCTTCCTGTTCCAGAGAGTCATCATTGAGTCCATCGCAATCAGCGGAATCAAGTAAAAGACATAATAAAAGAGGTTAGCGTTTAAGCTAACCTCTTATTTTTTGACTTTATTATGGCAACTCTATAGGGCTGTATGCCATCTTTATGTTTATATCCTGGTTGTAGTTACCAAAGCCTCTTCCGAAGATTGTAAGACCACCTACATGCTCTGCGTTCTCGGGAACTTCGAGCTTAAACTTAAGGGGGCTCTTACTTGAGAGCTTGAACTGATCAATGGTTACATCAGAGATCTGAAGGCCATCTATAAATGTTCCCTTGTGGTTAATAACCAGCATCTTGAGAAGTCCGTACTGATTCCAGTTAGGGAACCACCAGTCGGGTGTAAAGATTCCCTTTACGTCTCCGAAGTCTCCGGGGCTCGTCCAGGTGCCAAGAAGAGTTCCGTTTAAGTAAAAATAGATATCCGAAGGCCATACATTATTAACTCCGGGAGCTTCTGAACTCAGCTCCATGGAAATGCAGATCTCGTCAATCCTCTGATTGGCCGGAACAAAGTTAGGGATGGCATATTCAACATATCCCTTGGTGAACCAGAGAATATCAGCTTCATATCTGTCGGGATGAGCAAAGTATCTGGTGTCGTCCACTTCTCCGATGAGCCTGTTACTGGTTGCAAGACCACAGGTTGGATAAACGTTGTAGTCTGAAAAAAGACCAACCTTGATATCCGTAGTGTAGATGTTCTCGCTCTCAGGCTTATCCTGAAGTTCTATAAGGATCTTGTCCAGATGTACTGAGCATACCTTCTGATTTCCATGGCCCGATGCCTCGGAGGAAACGGTAACAACTCCGCATTCTTCCAGCTTCTTGATATGGCTTGTAAGTGCACCGTTGGTAATATTAAGACGGCTTGCAAGCTCGTTCATGTTCATGGCATTTTCATTCAGAAGTATCTTGATTATCTCAACTCGAATATCAGAACCCAGAGCTTTAAAGAGCTCGAGCCCCTCATCAAGCGACTTGATATGTAACATAATACGTACCCACCCTTTTCATATTAGATTAAAATATTATACCTTTATTTTAGTCTAATCTCAACTACACTTGCTGCAGGTATGTTAAGCTTAAGTCCGCCTTCTGTCTTGTAATCCTCAAAGTTCTTCTCAACAACTTTCTCAGGATCTTCAAAGGTGTTGTAATCGTGCGCATCTGCGCCGCCTACATACTTTGCTTCAACAACTTCAAAGCTCTTCTTCTCAGCAAATACAACATCAAGCTCTTTTGCCTCAGAAGGAGACTGATTGCTGACTGTGATCGTGATGATTCCGTCCTTTTCAGATACAGACTCTGTGAGGTCAGGTACCTTAAAGCCATCCTCAACACCGATCTCTGTAGCTCCTGTGATGCTGCTGCCAAGAAGCTCAGCGCCCTGGTGATGACGATACATGTGGAATACATGATAAGTAGGAGTCTTGATCATCTTCTCGCCGTCTGTAAGGATAACGGACTGAAGAACGTTAACCATCTGAGCGATGCATGCCATCTTAACTCTGTCACAGTGCTTGTTGAAGATGTTGAGAGTAATGCCTGCTACAAGGGCATCTCTTACTGTGTTCTGCTGGTAGAGGAATCCGGGATTTGTTCCGGGCTCAACCTCAAACCATGTTCCCCACTCATCTACAGCAAGTCCGATATGCTTATCGGGATCGTACTGGTCAAGAACGTTGCAATGTCTTGATACAAGCTCATCCATGAGGTATGCCTTGCTAAGAGTTCTGTAGTAGCACTCATCATCAAACTCTGTTGCACTTACCTTAGGATCCCAGCCGTAAGGCATGTCATAGTAGTGAAGAGAGATCAGGTCCATAAAGCCGTGCTCATGTGCAGGTGAATGATCAAAGCAGGTCTTTAAAACCTCCTCTGTCCAGTGATAGTCATCATTGTTTGCACCACAGGCAATCTTCTTGAACTTCTTGTCAGGATTGTACTGACGAAGGTAAGTCTGATATCTGCGATAGAGATCTCCGTAGTACTGCGGTCTCATGTTTCCGCCGCAGCCCCAGTTCTCGTTTCCTACTGCAAAGTAGTCAAGCTTATAAGGCTCGGGATGTCCGTTCTCCTTACGAAGGTCAGCCATGGGAGATACTCCGTCCAGGGTCATATACTCAACCCACTGGCTCATCTCCTGAACTGTTCCGCTTCCGAGGTTTCCGTTTACATAGGTCTTGCAGCCAAGCTGTCTGCAGAGCTCCATAAACTCATCTGTTCCGAAGCTGTTGTCCTCCATAACTCCGCCCCAGTGAGTGTTGATCATTTTCTTTCTCTTTGACTTATCTCCGATACCGTCCATCCAGTGGTATTCATCGGCAAAGCATCCGCCGGGCCAGCGAAGCACAGGAACCTTCATCTCCTTCAGCGCTTCAACCACGTCTGTTCTCATACCGTTAACATTGGGAATATCTGAATTCTCACCTACATAGAGGCCTTCATAGATACATCTTCCCAGATGCTCGGAGAAATGTCCGTATACTTCGGGCGCTATCTCTCCCATTTTCTTTGTTTCATTGATCACTAGTTTTGCCATATCTTACTCCCCATATTGAATGATTATTGTCACCTGCTGCGCTTATGCAGAAGGTGTTGTTTCCTGCTTCATCTGTCATTTCCACCATAACTCCTTTATAGGTTACATCCCCGGATTTTATGGTGATAAAGTTAGTACCCTCTTTTACCTCATAGGTTCCTGTTATTCCGCCCGTGATATTTCCATCTGCAAAGTTGCACTCTACAGGCTCATTTACCAGGTTGTTCACTTCAAGGCCGTGGTCAACAACGTAGAAGGTACCCTGAATGTCTTTTGTCTTATAGCCCTCTTCCGAGAGGGATTCACCGTTTGTGGCAAACGGGAAAACACAGGGCCAGCCATCCTCATTCATGGCCATCTGATGGACTCTTACAGAATGGAACTCACCGTTGTTCTTAAATCTCTGATGATAGACGATGTATAATTTACCGTCTGCTCCCTCAAAGGTGGACTGTCCACCAGGCGCCATATATGTGACGTTAAGGCTTGGAAGTGTGTAGTTGCCCATGAGCTTAACGCCGTAATCAGCGTAGGAATCAAGATTTCCCTTGATACCAAGGCTGTTTCCCGTAGCATCCACATAAGGTCCGTCAGGGTTCTCCGACCTCAGGACTCTTATCTGATATCCGCCGTCTGTCTGGAGGTTACCATAAGACAGGAACAGGTAGTAGTAGCCTGTTGCCTTGTCGTAATGAATATACGGGCCTTCTATTGAGTGATGGAATCCGCCGATAAGTCTTTTACCAAAGTATGCATCTACTTCATTCTCGTCGTCTGTGACGGGATGAATCGGCTCGCCGGTTTCCTGATCGAGCTCCAATATAAAGATTCCGCCTGACCAGGATCCATATACCATCCAGAGCCTGTCATCTGCGTCATAAAACATGGCTGGATCGATGGCGTTTGGCCAGAGCTGATTGTTATAAGCACCGCCCGATACGTAGCGGTTTCTTGTGGCTACATCCTCTCCCATTATCTCACAAAAGTTAGTCAGATTCAGGTCAGATTTTGCGAATCCTGAGTAAATTATTGTCTTTTCGTAGTGGTAAGGACCTCCGATATTATCAGAAGTTGCCAATACGATATTTGACTTGATATAAGAAGATGTGGTGCAGAAGTACATCCAGTATTTGCCGGTCTTCTTGTTGTAGATAACGCTCGGAGCCCAGACTGAGTAGCCGTTCTGCTCGTTCTTACCAACAAAAGAAAAAGCATCAAAAGGCTCAGTCAGCAAATTGTCATAGATCTTGTTGCTGCCGTTCACCCCATCTGCCCAGGTATCCCACTTTATCAGATCCGAAGAAGTAGCTGCCGTCATGTGGGTTCCGTAGCAGTAATAGGTGCCGTCTTCTGCCACAATGACCTGAGGATCGTGGAGAGACGCCCCCGAATTAACGGATCCCTTTGCTATTTCCTCCATACTCGCCTCCTGAGGAAGAACTGAGCTCTTTGCCCCCGAAGGTGCCGAGCATCCACTTCCCAAAGCAGCAAGGACGAAGCTCATCCCTGCTGCGATAAATTTCATATATTTGTTTCGCATCATTTATCTCCCCGGTTAAAAGAGAAAACCGGCCTTCCCTCTTCGTCCCAGACAACCGGCATAAGTCTTGCGTGCCTGTTGGGATTATAGAGCGGATCTCCTGTTATGGTCTCTTCATTTCTTGCATGGTAAACACAGATGTCCTGCCCGTTCTCGTCCACTGTAAAGCTGTTGTGCCCCGGTCCGTAGATGCCAAGCTTCTCATCAGACTCAAGAACCGGATGTCTCTCCTTGGTCCAGCTCTTAGGATCGAGAAGGTCGCTGTCCTCATCAGCAGTCAGCATTCCCATACAGTAGGGCTTGCCCGTCTCACTTGCAGAGTAGGTTAAAAAGATCTTTCCGCCGTGCTTAATGACTGAAGGGCCTTCGTTTACCCAATAGCCCACTCTCTCCCAGTCATAATCAGGGGTGGTCAGCATCACCTGAACAGTTGCGAGCTTCCATGGTGTCTCCATTCTGGCAATATAGAGGTTACTTATCTGTCTTCCGACTCCTACCTTCTCAGCCCAGACGTAGTATCTTTCACCCTTGTTCTCGAATACCGTACCGTCAAGAGAGAAGGCTTTAAAAGAGAACTCGTCTGCGTCAGCTCTCCGGATCTTGCCAAGCTCTGTCCAGGTTCCGGTGATCGGATCTGCATCCTTACACTGAAGAACATAGGGCCTGATCTCCCAGATGTTGTCCTTATCTCCGCCTGCGTAGTAGATGTACCATGCGCCATCAAGATAGTGCAGCTCAGGAGCCCAGATGTGTACACTCATGGGACCTGACTCATGCTTGTGCCAGATTTCTGTCTCTTCTGCCTCTGCGAGGCCTGCAAGAGTATCGGATTTCCTTAGGACAATCCTGTCATATTCCGGAACGGAGGCTGTGAAGTAATAAGTCCCATCCGTGTGTCTGTAAACATAGGGGTCAGCCCTCTGAAGTATCCATGGTTCGTTATATTTTAGCTGTTTTTCCGCTGTCATTTATCCAATTTCTCCTAATACACCTTGTTATTATCAATTCTAAAATGTGAGAAATATGAAGTCAACGATTATTTTAGATATAAATGAATTATTTTAGATATTCTAAGGATTTTCACAAAAAAACTCCTGCTTTTTGTGCATATTTGCTCAAACAAGCAGGAGTTTTAGTTTTACCTAAAGATATTTAATTTGTTTCGCATCAGAGTTTACTGATAAATCTCTCCAGTCTCTCCATAGCAGCCTTGAGATTTTCAAGTGAGTATGCGTAGGAAACTCTTATGTAACCCTCTCCGCAGTCACCAAAGGCTGTACCGGGAACAACAGCGAGCTTCTCTTCCTTAAGAAGCCTTGTACAGAACTCATCACTGGTCATTCCGAACTTCTTGATGCAAGGGAACACATAAAATGCTCCGTAGGGCTCAAAGCAGGGAAGTCCGATCCTCTCAAACTCACTGAGAAGGAATCTCCTCCTATGGTTGTACTGCTCCTTCATCATAAGGACGTCGTCATCGCCGTTCCTTAAAGCCTCAACAGCAGCATACTGGCTGGTTGTAGGCGCGCACATGATGGCGAACTGATGGATCTTGACCATCTGCTCCATAATAGCCTGTGGTCCGCAGGCATATCCAAGTCTCCAGCCTGTCATGGCATAGGCCTTGGAGAATCCGTTAATAAGGATGGTCCTCTCCTTCATTCCCGGGAGAGATACGATGGATACGTGCTTGCCACTGTAGGTGAGCTCTCCGTAGATCTCATCGGATATGACATAGAGGTCTTTTTCTATAACAACCTTGGCAATAGCCTCAAGGTCTTCCTTCTCCATAATAGCTCCGGTTGGATTGTTGGGGAACGGAAGAACCAGGATCTTGGTCTTGTCCGTAACCTTATCAAGCACTTCCTGAGCTGTTAATCTGAACTGATTCTCTTCCTTGAGCTCGATGATGACAGGAACAGCATCTGCCAAAATTGCGCAGGGCTCGTAGGATACATAGCTGGGCTGTGGGATCAGAACCTCATCTCCCTCATCAACCATTGCGCGAAGAGCAAGGTCGATGGCCTCTGAGCCTCCTACCGTAACGAATATTTCTTTTATCGGGTCGTAGCTCACGCCCTGAGTCCTCTGAATGTAATTGGAGATCTCAGTTCTAAGCTCTTTAAGTCCTGAATTGGATGTATAGAAGGTACGTCCCTTCTCCAGGGAGTAGATACCCTCATCTCTTATATGCCAGGGAGTATCAAAGTCCGGCTCACCAACACCCAGAGAAATAGCGCCTTCAGTCTCAAGGACAATATCAAAGAACTTTCTGATACCCGATGGCTTTATATCTACTACTTTCTTTCCGATTGGGTTTCTCATGGCGATACTATCTCCCTTGTGTCTTCATATTTCTTTGCAAGGATTGTTCCATGGTCCTTGTATTTCTTTAAAATAAAGTGAGTTGCTGTGCTAAGAACGGTATCAAGCGTAGAGAGCTTGTTGCTTACAAAGCTTGCTACCTCCTGAAGGGTCTTGCCCTCAAGGATTACCATGAGGTCAAAGCCTCCGCTCATAAGGTATACGCTGGTAACCTCCGGGTACTTGTAGATTCTCTCGGCGATGCTGTCAAAGCCAAGGCCCCTCTGAGGTGTAACCTTAACCTCGATAAGCGCGTTAACCTTCTCAATATCGGTCTTGGACCAGTCTATCATTGTGTGATATCCGCAGATGATACCCTCATCCTCAAGGTTCTTAAGTTCATTTGCCACTAAAAGCTCGTCCGCTCCCAAAAGAACGCTGAGTTCATGCACATCTATACGGCTGTTTTTCTCAATAATACCTAGAATTTCTTCTCTTGTACTCATCTTTATCATTCTCCCCTTCTGATTTATTTACTATAATACCACTAATTCCGTCATAAGACCTTATGTATCTCATCTGCCTGAGGAGATTCGAGAAATCTCTTTTCATCTCCGTTTACTATTATCTTATCGTTCCCTTCCTTCAGAGCTCCTATCACCGCTGCAGGAATTCCTTCCTCCTCCAGCTTTTTTACAAGGCCTTTTCCATCGCCTGTTGCTATTAAAAGAGCTCCACCCGACATGAGCTGATACGGGTTTAATTCAAAGAACTCGCAGATCTCGATAGTTTCCTGTCTTACGGGAATCTTCCTGAGGTCTACCTCCAGTCCGCAGCCTGCCTTTTCAGACATCTCCCAAAGAGAAGCATAAATTCCTCCCGATGAAACATCATGTATGGCTCTGACTCCGGACTTCACGGCGACTGCAGCCTCCGCTCGAATATCTAAAAGAGCTCTGAAACGCTCCGCTTCTTCTATAAAAGGCACCGGGTATCTGGATGAAAGCTCATCCTTTTTATCTAAGGCCAGCATTGATGTGCCTTCAAGGGCAATCCATTTAGTGACTACAAGGTCATCTCCCGACGAAGGCTTTGCTCCAATGAGCGGACTATCTGACCTTCCTGCCACAGCAACTGCAGTTACAAGCGCCTTGTTTACTGCCTTTGTCACTTCAGTATGTCCACCGGTATAGGGAACATCGAACATCTTAGCAGCAGCTATCGCGCCCTTCACAATGTCTTTTACCATCTGCTCCTCTGCATCTGCGGGAAGCATTATGGATACCGACACATGGTCAGGAGTTATGCCCTGAGAGAAAAGACCTATAAGCGCCTTGGCAGCTGCGTAAAATCCGGGATCTCTTGTTTCTGCCGTAACGCTTGCCACTGTGCTGAAGGCCTCTTTATTTGCAGAAAAAGCGCAGTCTGACCCTACAGCTGCGCTTTTAACATCTTTATATTCTGTTCTAAGTAACTTTAAAACCGAGCGCTTTAAAGCGTTCTCAGTTATCTTACCAATTCTCATACACTCTCCGGCGCCGGTTAGTTTGTCTGGATGGACTCAGCATCGCCCTCGGGCTGCTGTGCAGCTTCTGCCTGGGCTCTGAGCTGCTCGTTGGCTGCGTTTACGGCATCGGCTGCTGCCTGGTTAGCTGCCTCTGCTCCCTCTGTTCCTGCTGCATTTCTCGCTGCTGCAAGAGCACCGGCAACTGCCTTGACTGTGCCAACATCCCTTGTTGCTATTGCAGTCTGAAGCTGTGACATAGCCGCCTCATCCGCTCCGGCTGTTCCCACGGTGACGATCTTGGGAACCATCTTGTAATTGCTGGAATTAACAACTTCCTTGGTGGTCTCGCCGTTCTCTGTAACAACCTTCCAGAGCTGAGCCTTGTAGCCAAGGTGAGCTGACTGTGTGCCGACATATCCGACACCCTGGGAAGGATCGGTTACGAACTCATCCGCAGAAGCAGGAGTTGTCTCAAGAACCTCACTCTCATAGGAAACCTTTCTTCCTGAAGGTCTTGTCTCAACGCCGTATATGGTAAATGTAATGTGCTTGTCTGATGTAGTGTATCCTTCTATATAGATAGGATGGTCTGTGCTGTTAACGAACTTGAAGTTCTTGCCTCCGGACTCAGCAATGGCTGCGTCTGCAGAAGGCGAAACATAAGTTACGATCATGGAGTGGTTGTGTCTCTCTGTAACTTCCAGCTCCGAAAGAAGAACTGCGTTGTAAAGAGTTGTTGAAACCTGGCAGATACCACCTCCGATACTCTCAACAACAAGGCCGTTTAAATATGAACCTGCCGGGAAGTATCCGTTTGCCTCTGTGAAAGGAGTTATGGTATCAAGAACAGAGAACTCCTCTCCTGGATAGATGGTTGAGCCGTTTATCAGTCTGCATCCGTTGGCAACGTTGGCACTTCTTGATGCACCTGATGTCTTGTAGCTGGTAGTGAAGGTTCCCAGAACATCTTTTACCAAAGAGAGCTCTTCTTCGCTGCCCTGAGGCTCATCAGCCTTAACAGAGAGCTGGATGACATTATTGTCGCTACCGAGCTTGTTCTGAATAAAGTCTTCTATAATAGATACTGACTCAGGGCGATCCACAAGATATCCTGTCTGTCCGTCGGATACCTGGAATCCGTTTTCTGTCTTGGTCAGTGTGTAATTGATCTTTTCCTGGTCAAAGGCATCTCCGCATTCATTAACAATGCCTTCTATAATGTCTTTCTCATAGCCGTATTCAATATCAAAGATCTTGTTCTGGTGCTGAAGATCCTTAAGCGCTTTGTATCTCTGGATGATATTGCCCTGATGTCCCAGTGAATATGCATCCTCAACAACTGAAGTGTTGCTCCAGTATAGGCCGATATCCTGGCCGGTGAGCTGTCTCTCTTTTCCCTCACCGACATGGAGGGTCAAAGTCTGCCCCGATACCTGATCAACATATGCTGTTACTGCACTTTCTGCCTCGTTTACGCTCATTCCGGACACGTCAACAGGTCCGATGAACACGCCCTTTGCGATTTGTCTGCCGTCAGAAGCATAGGCAACTGTCTGAGGCATCAAGACCATCAGTAGAACCGCAATTCCAATGGCCCCAAAAAATTTTTTCATAATACTTCCTCTGTGATATTATGTAAATATATTCACCACGTTTTTACTGAAAGGATATTATAGATGAAATTCCCCTTTTTAGCAAGCTTCATACTCCTGTGTATCGTCATGAATCTCCTCATGCGCAGAACCTCAAGAAAGACGGAAGAGCAGGAGGCAAGCTTCTGGGAAAAAGAGCTGCAGTCCAATAATGTAAGAAAAAAAAGTCTAGAGAATCTGGAATACATCCACATTCCCTTCGACCTTCTTCCCTTCGGCACTGCCGGCGATGACAAAACTCTTCAGGATGCGGAAAATGAGCTTACCGCCCTCAAGGATGAAAAGATTGTCAATCTCACCGGAATCAGCAACACCGATCTTAAACTCGAATATGGCACAGCCAACATAACTCCCCTAACTCAGTACGACCAGAACTACACAGCCCTGGTCTGCTCACTGCAGAAGTGGGGTCAGGCTCTTTATGACCTCGGCAGATTTGAAGATGCTGCAAAGGTCCTTGAATTTGCTGTAAAAACCCGCTCGGATATCACAGCGACCTACAGGCTTCTCATAGATCTCTACAAGACCAAACTCGGTCTCAACGAAGAAGAGATTGCAAGGAAGCTCGATGGTCTTGTTCCGATCGCCAAGAATCTCAACTCTCTAAGCCGTCAGACAATCCTTAAACTCCTTCAGCCGGCAGAGAGCGAATAAATCTGTTAAAGGCTTCCTGACCTTCAGGAGTGCGCTTATATACGCCGGCGTCCTCCAGAACATGCATGAAGACCTCTCCGATCTCGTTCTGAATTATCTCATCTATATTGGATTCATCAATCTTCTCGTACTTTGTCTTAAAAGCATCCACCCAGTCAGCATGCTTTTCAAGGACTTCGTTTGCACGAAGGTCTGCCCCGGAGAGCATAGCCTCTTTAAGCTCTGCCATCTCGCCTTTAAGTCTTGCAGGAAGAACAGCAAGTCCCATAACCTCGATAAGTCCGATGTTCTCCTTCTTGATGTGATGGAGCTCAGCGTGTGGATGATATACGCCAAGAGGATGCTCCTCTGTTGTTATATTGTTCCTGAGCACCAGGTCAAGCTCGAAGTTATCTCCGCGCTTTCTGGCGATAGGAGTGATGGTATTGTGAGGAGTTCCGTCAGTCTCGGCAAATACAAATGCCGCTTCATCAGTGTATCCTCTCCACTTTTCAAGGATCACATCCGCAAGAGCAATTATCCTCTCATAGTCGGGAGAAGAGAGCCTTATTACCGACATAGGCCACTTAACCACTCCGCTCTGTACATCCTCAAATCCTTTTACGGTAAAAGACCTTTCCACAGGAGCCTTAGCCATCGCAAAAGTGTAGTGTCCGCCCTGGAAATGGTCGTGACTTAAGATAGAACCTCCAACTATCGGAAGATCTGCGTTTGATCCAACAAAGTAATGAGGGAACTGCTTAACAAAATCAAAGAGCTTGCAGAAGGTACCGTGCTCAATCTTCATAGGAATATGCTTTGAATTAAACACGATGCAGTGCTCATTGTAATAAACATAAGGTGAATACTGGAATCCCCACTTGGAATCCTGTATGGTTACAGGGATTATCCTGTGGTTCTCTCTTGCAGGGTGATCTACCCTTCCTGAGTATCCCTCATTCTCCCAGCACAGCTGACACTTGGGATATCCGCTCTGCTTGGCATTTCTTGCAGCAGCAATGGCCTTTGGATCCTTCTCCGGCTTGGAGAGGTTGATGGTTATATCAAGATCACCGTACTCAGTGGGAGCAATCCACTTCATATCCTTGGCAATCCTGTAGCGTCTTATATAATCGGTATTCTTGGAGAAGTTGTAGTAGTAGTTTGTTGCTTCTTCAGGACTCTTTTCATAAAGGCTGTTAAACTTAGCAATAACAGCGCTTGGTCTCTCTGTTAAAAGACCCATAAGCTTTGTGTCAAACAGATCTCTAAAGACAACACTGTCATTTTCTATAAGGCCTTTTTCTGCAGCGAAGTCATCAAGCTCCTTTAAAGTAGCCTCAAGGTAAGCTGCAAGGTCTTTTTCCTCAAGAGAGATCTCCCTTGAAAGGGCCTCGATATCAGAAGCCTCATATTCAGCAGCATCTAGTCCTAGCGCTATAAGCAGGGAATTAACCGAATAGATGATATCTTCTTTTTCTATGAGTTTAGTTGCAAGTGCATACGCAACAAGTTTATTAACTGCTTCCATTTCCAATCCTCTCCTTAGATAACCTGAGGGCCTCCGCCGATCTCTACTGTATAGAAGGTCGCATCATAACCGATTTTCTTCTTGTAGTTCTCGCCAACGGTCTTCTTAAAGTTCTCGATAGCCTCGTCCTTGACGATAGAAACTGTGCATCCACCAAAGCCGCCACCTGTCATACGTGAACCGATAACCCCCGGAATCTTCCATGCTTCCTCGGCGAGTGTATCAAGCTCAATTCCTGTAACATCATAGTCGTCTCTGAGGGACTCGTGTGACTGTCTCATAAGTTCTCCGAAGTGGTTTATATCGCCTGCCTTAAGAGCCTTAACAGCCTCGATTGTGCGCTGGTTCTCGTATACAGCGTGCCTTGCCTTCTTCTGCATGTCAGGATCTGTAAGAAGGTGCTTGTTAGCCTCAAACTCCTCGATGGAGAGATCGCCAAGAGTCTTGATATCAAGGCTCTTCTGAAGAATTGCAAGAGCTGCCTCGCAGGTGCTTCTTCTTGCGTTGTACTGAGAATCTGTGAGTTTGTGCTTCTTGTTGGTGTTGGCGATTATGATCTTGGCACCCTCAAGAGCAATCGGTGCATATTCAAAAGACAGATCGGCAGTATCAAGGAAGATGGCGTTATTCTCTTTTCCCATAGCTGCTGCAAACTGATCCATGATTCCGCAGTTACAGCCGTTGAAGTTGTTCTCTGAGTACTGTCCGATAAGTGCAATATCCTGATTTGAAACATCAAAGCCGTAGAGATCTCTTAAGATAAATCCTGTGAGAACCTCTAGAGAAGCCGATGATGAAAGACCTGAACCGTTGGGGATATTTCCGTAGATGACCATGTCGAAGCCGGTTTCAAGGTTCATTCCTCTCTTGGCAAAAGCCCATACAACTCCCTTGGGATAATTGGTCCATCCTGCCTCATCAGAAGGCTTAAGATCGTCAAGGCTTGTCTCTACAACGCCGCGCTTATCCTGGTTTACGGAATAGAATCTGATCTTGTTGTCATCTCTCTTTACAGCTGCGCCATAGGTACCGATGGTGAGTGCGCAGGGGAAAACATGTCCTCCGTTGTAATCTGTGTGCTCGCCGATAAGATTGACTCTGCCCGGGGCAAAATAAGCCTTTACCTTGTCATTCTTACCGAAAACCTTCTCAAAGTTTTCAAGGACTGCTTTCTTCATCTCCTGATCGATCATAGTAACCTCCTGTTTATAATTAACTAAATAGCGTTTTCTTGTGAGTTAATAATACCCTTTAGCGCTCTCTTTTTCCATACCACATTGTTTGCACAACCTGTCAAAATGTTAAAAAAAGCCCCGCGACCAAAAAGTCGCAGGGCTCTTGTCTATAATTCGTATTAGTTCTTGGCTGCTTCGATAAGCTTGTCCTTGAGCTGATTCTCGATCTGAGCAAGCTCAGCCTCAGCTTCACGACGCTTAGCCTTACCTTCGGTCTGGATCTTAAGAACCTCATCAAGTGTTGAGATAAGGGACTCATTGGTGTGCTTAAGAGTCTCGATATCAACAATTCCTCTCTCAGCCTCTTTAGCGCTCTCAATGGTAGCAACCTTAAGAGCATCGGCATTCTTTCTAAGAAGGTTGTTGGTCATATCGTTAACTTCTCTCTCTGCCCTTGCTGCCTGAGTAGCGTGCTCGATACCCATAGCGATAACCATCTGGTTCTTCCACAGAGGAATGGTATTTACGATTGTTGACTGGATCTTCTCAGCCATCATGGTGTCTGAAGACTGTACCATACGGATCTGAGGACCTGTCTGCATTGCGATTGTTCTTGTAAGCTCAAGGTCATAGAGCTTCTTCTCGAATCTGTCGCACTTATTTGCGAAGTCCTTAGCAGCCTCTGCATCCTCAGGAAGTCCTGACTGCTCAGCCTTTTTCTGGAGTTCTACAAGAGTTGTGTTTCTCTCTTCCTCAAGTCTCTTCTTACCTGCAAGGATGTACATTGTAAGCTCCTTGTAGTAGTTGAGGTTGAGGTCATACATCTTATCAAGAACATCTACGTCCTTAAGAAGTGTAACCTGGTGCTTCTCAAGCTCATTAGCTATTGTCTGAACGTTAACTTCAGCCTTGGCATATTTAGCCTTCATGCCTTCAAACTTGTTTGCACTCTTCTTGAAAAGAGCTCTTAGCCCCTTCTCATCTTCTTCAATTTCAAAGCCCTTGAGCTCTGTAACAAGATCTGTGATCATGTTACCAACTTCGCCCATGTCCTTGGTTCTTACATTCTCAATTGCCTTCTCGGAGAAGTCTGCAAGCTTCTTCTGAGTTCCTACACCGTAGTTCATAACGCCTGTGGTGTTGGAAATATCAATCTGCTTACTGAATTCATCAACCTGCTTGAGCTCTTCAGCTGTGAGCTGTGCCTCAAGTGCGATGTTTCCGTTTGTCTTCTCTGCCTCAGGTGCTGCCTGTGCTGCTGCAGCTGCAGGTGCTTCTGCTGCCTGAGCCTCTGCTCCGAAACTAAGTGATGGTGCAGCAGGTGCTGCTCCGAATTCTAACTCTGCTCCCATATCGTCCTCCTAAAAACTATATTCGTTATATATTAGTTACTGTTTATTCCGGTCTTGTCTGCGCCTGTGCGCCGCCCTGGGCCTGAACCTGCGCCTGTGCCTGTGATGCTCCGGCGCTCATTCCCATAACCTGTGCTCCGATTCCCTGGCTCTCATTTGTAAGTCCGTCCTGAGCCATCATGGTCTTCATTACTGAAATGTCAGATGAAATATCCCATGCCATATCCTGGAAAAGGCTATCCAGCAGGTTTTCAAAGGCCATGTTGATGGTATCGATCGCTGCATCGATCTCAAGCTTGGTCTGAGTAATGTTGTTTCCAACTTCAGGCTCTTTATCCAGCTCCACGTAAGCGTTGAGGAGTTTCTTGGTGGTGGGCAGGTAGTAGCTCATAAGCTTATGAAGCTCATCTGCGCTGGATGGATCTTTTTTAACCTGAGCAAAGATCCTGTTCATTATCTCTTCAAGCCTGTAAAGCTTGGTTGAAAGCTCTTCTGTATCCGGGATCTTGTCGTTTATGCTTCTGACGAAAGTAATGTATTCCTTACCTTCCTCAAGGATTGCGATTGCCTCCTCAGGGAGCTTCGCATATTCGGCGTTCCTCTGCTTGAGCTGTTCCATCTCAGCCTTCTTCTGCTCAGCTGTTCTCTGCTCTCTTGCAATTCTGTCCTGCTCTGCTCCAAGGTACTGCTCGTAAGCTCTGTCGGTTACCATGCAGACCTTCTCAGTGGAATCAAGCCTTGCTCTTGGAAGAAATCCCAGCTTGATCATACCCTTGATATCCTTGAGCACTTCCTTGTCGCCCTTGAGTGCCACCTTGGCAAGATCAGATATGTTAAAGTACTCAGCCTCACCAAGAATGTTTCCGTACTGATAATACTTCTTGGCCAGGTCATACTTCTTCATTCCTCTGAAGAACCCGAATGCACAACCTGCAGTAATAATGCCTGTTGCAATTGATCCCCCTATGGATCCTGTGATCAGCGCTCCCAGAAAACTCATGAAGATGAAGGATCCGATGGCTCCTGTGAAGGCCATCTGCGGAACTCCCAGGTATCTGCTGATATGCTTCTGGAAGAACGGAATGATCCTGGGCTTAGCCTTAGCTGCTCTCTGAGCAGTGGAGCCCATCTGACTTGCGTAGTTTACTCGTCTCTCGATGTTGACGGACTTGATAGCCCTTGCCACATCAGCATGGAGCGTACTGTAATCATTTCTGTCAATGGCGCTGGAAACACTGTCCAATATTTGATTTCCTGCTTGTAAAAATTCCTGTATATCTTTACCCAAAACAAAATTCCTTTCACATTTTGATGGATAATACCAAAATGCACCTTTCATTGTACAGTAAAACTGCGGAAAACACAATTGCCCCCACTTGAAAAGCTCACAATTTGCATATTACAATTAAGCTATGGAAAAAGCATATAAACTACTATTTAACACAGAAGAATCAGATGACCTTTACGTATATTGCTGCGGACTCTCAAAGACTCTGCCCGGACACAGCTTCGGCCCTGCTCTTAAGCCGCATTTCATGATCCACTACTGCTTAAGCGGAAAGGGCAAGTTCCAGATTGGCGGAAAGACCTATCCCCTTAAGGAAGGATACGGCTTTTTGATCGTTCCGGACGAGCTCGCGTATTACGTCTCAGATGAAAAAGACCCATGGACCTATGCCTGGGTTGGTTTTGGCGGAAAAAGAGCAGAAGCGATCGTCTCCCAGCTGGGTCTTTCGGTCAACCAGCCGGTCTTTAAGAGCACAGCCTCCAAGGATATCTATGACCTGGTAAAAGACATGATGGACCACAACACCTTCAGTGTAGAGGATGTTCTTCGAAGAAACGGCCTTCTCTCCATGTTCCTCTCCGTCATAGCCTCCGGCATCAGTGTTACTGCAAAAAGTGACTCCGGAAGTGCCAACGACTATGTGACCAAGGCACAGGCTTACATTCGCAGCAACTACTGCAACCCCATCAAGGTCTCGGATATAGCTAATTATGTCTGCATCAACAGGAGCTATCTGTACACTCTTTTTGAAAAGAGCCTTGGGATATCCCCTCAGCAGTACCTGACCAGCTACCGAATAGCCAAGGCAGTGGAACTGCTGCAGCTTACAAAGCTCCCCATAGAGTCCATCGCCATCTCCTGCGGATATTCCGATCCACTGGTATTTTCCAAGGCCTTCCGCCAGGAAAAGAAACTATCGCCCTCCCAGTACAGGAAATCCCTGCCAAAGAGCGATACTCAGGCAGCTAACAAGGAGCACCTGTTGCAGGTAGAAAAACTCATTGAGGAAAGGCACCTTGAATCCAACGATCCAAATTGATCAAAAAAGCCCTCCACTTCTATAGTGGAGGGCCTTCTTATTTCTGATGATCTTATTTAACTTCAATCTGAAGCTTGTCCAGATGCCAAACTTCGTCAACGTATTCCTGGATGGTTCTGTCTGATGAGAACTTACCGCAGCAAGCTGTGTTCATCAGTGCCATCTTAGCCCAGCGCTTCTTGTCTGCATAGGCGTCAGTTATCTTTCTCTGAGCCTCGAGGTATGCCTCGAAGTCCTTAAGAATGAAGTACTGGTCTGCCTTGTTGGAGTTGATGGTGTTGAGCAGGCAGTTATAGAGCGGTCTGAAGAGCTCTCTGTCCTCTGAGAATGTACCGTCAACAAGCTTGTCCAGAACAGATTTAACGTTAGGATTGCTGTTGTAGATATCCATCGGATTGTATCCGCCGTTTCTCTCATAGTCCATAACTTCCTGAGAAGTAAGACCGAAGATAACTGCGTTCTCTTCGCCGACCTCGTTAACGATCTCGACATTGGCTCCGTCCATGGTTCCAAGTGTTACTGCTCCGTTGAGCATCATCTTCATGTTACCGGTTCCGGAAGCCTCTTTACTTGCTGTAGAGATCTGCTCTGAAACGTCAGCTGCAGCAAAGATAAGCTCTGCGTTTGATACCTTGTAGTCCTCAATAAATACGACCTTGAGTCTGCCCTTGATATCAGGATCATTGTTTACAACATCAGCTACTGAGTTGATAAGCTTGATCGTAAGCTTGGCTGTAAGATATCCGGCTGCTGCCTTTGCTCCGAAGATATAGGTCTTAGGATAGAAATCCTTGCCCGGATGAGCCTTGATATCATTATATTTGTGGATAACCTGAAGTATATTAAGGAGCTGTCTCTTGTACTCGTGAAGTCTCTTTACCTGTACATCAAAGATAGACTTGGGATCAACCTCAACGCCGTTGTGCTCCTTGATATAGGCTGCAAGGCGCTTCTTGTTCTGATACTTGATATCCATGAACTCCTCAAGAGCCTTCTTGTCATTAACAAAGGCTTTGAGCTTGTCCATCTCGGACAGATCTGTGATCCAGCCATCGCCGATCTTCTCTGTAACCCAGTCAGCCAGAAGAGGATTAGCATGTAAGAGGAATCTTCTCTGAGTGATACCGTTGGTCTTGTTGTTGAACTTCTCGGGCATCATCTCGTAGAAGTCCTTGAGCTCTCTCTTTTCAAGGATCTCTGTGTGGAGCTTGGCAACGCCGTTTACTGAATGACCTCCGACAATGGCAAGGTGAGCCATCTTAACTTGGTTGTCATAGAGGATTGCCATGCTTCTGATCTTGGCCTGAACATCTATTCCGGCATGATTTGTGTATTTACGCATGATCTGATCAACAAATCTTCTGTTGATCTCATCTACTATCTGATAGATTCTTGGAAGAAGTCTCTGGAAAAGATCTACCGGCCACTTCTCAAGAGCTTCTGCCATGATGGTGTGGTTGGTGTAGCAGCAGGTCTTTAAGGTTACTTCCCAAGCCTCATCCCATGAGAGGTAATACTCATCCATGAGAAGTCTCATAAGCTCTGCGACAGCCACTGTCGGGTGTGTATCGTTGAGCTGGAATACCGCCTTCTCGTAGAACTTTCTGATGTCATCATGAGACTTTAAATATCTCTTGATTGCGGTCTGAACAGACGCAGAGATAAAGAAATACTGCTGCTTAAGTCTTAGCTCTTTTCCTGCAATATGATTATCGTTGGGGTAGAGGACTTCGCAGAGCTGACTTGCAAGGTTTTCCTGCTCTACAGCCTTCTGATAATCTCCCTTGTCGAAGGAATCCAGCTGGAAGCACTGAACAGGCTCCGCATCCCAGATCCTTAAGGTGTTAACAACACCGTTTCCGTATCCAACAATAGGCAGATCGTAAGGAATCGCCTTAACAACCTGATATCCTTCCTGAACAAACACGGTTCTTCCGCGGTCGTCAGTCTTCATGTTTACATAGCCGCCAAACTTAACTTCCTTGGCATATTCATTTCTTCTAAGCTCAAAGGGATTGCCGTTCTCAAGCCAGTTATCGGGAGCCTCAACCTGATATCCGTCCCTGATCTTCTGGCGGAACATGCCGTATTTATAGCGGATTCCACAGCCGTAAGCCATGTATCCCAAGGTGGAGAGGGAATCCAAAAAGCACGCTGCAAGTCTTCCAAGGCCTCCGTTTCCAAGGGCCGGATCGGGCTCCTGGTCCTCCACAAGGTTTACGTCTATTCCAAGTTCATCAAGGGCTTCCTTGACAGGCTTGTATGCCTGGAGATTTATAAGATTGTTACCAAATGCCCTTCCCATCAAAAACTCCATGGACATATAATATACAATCTTCGGATCCTGCTCGGCTGCTGCCTTCTGAGTAGTCATCCAGTGGTCTACTATGGCATCCTTGATGGCATACGCGGAAGCCTGATAGAGCTCCTGAGGTGTAGCCTCATCCATAGTCTTTCTGTAAAGGGTCTTTACGTTGTATTGGACACTTCTCTTGAAAAGATCCTTGTCAAAAGAAAGCTTTTTCTTCTTCATGTTACCTCCTAAAAGAACAGTTACTTATTTCACACTTCTCTATTTTACCGCAAATAAATGTTCATTTCTATAAACATTCGGTAAATTAGCGCAAAATAAGGGCTGTCCACATTGCGGACAGCCCCCATTGGCTTTTTTATATCAGACTTTCTCTACGCCGATTGTAACTTTTTCGCCGTTGATATCCCACTCTTTTGCATTTGCAACATCAGAGCCGTATACAACTTCGTTTGCAAGAACCTTGGTTGAGATGCTGCTCTCATTGGCCTTGACGATCTCAGCAAGCTTGTCATTGCCATTAAGAGAAACCTTGATGTGATCCATAACCTCAAATCCTGAGTCCTTACGCATGGTCTGAACCTTACTGATAACCTCGAGAACGAATCCTTCGTTGATAAGCTCCTCAGAGAGGTTTGTATCAAGGACAACAGTGATTCCCCAGTTCTCCTGAGAAATGAAGCCCTCTTTCTGAGCCATCTCGATAAGAAGGTCGTCCTTAACAAGCTCAACATCTACATCATTAACAGTGAACTTGATGTTACCGTTAGTATTAAGCTCGTCCATTGTGGCATTTCCATCAAGTCCCTCAAGGTATGCCTTGATAGCACCGATGTTCTTGCCGTACTTAGGTCCAAGTGTCTTAAGCTGTGGCTTGAAGCTGTAGCTTGTAAAGTCTCTTACGTCATCTGTGAAGGCTACATTCTTTACATTGAGCTCTTCTCTGATGATATCTGTGTAGAACTCACCTACAGTCTGCTCAGCCTTTACGTACATCTGGCCGATAGGCTGACGGTTCTTGATGTTTGCTGCGTTTCTTGCTGCTCTTCCAAGAACTACGATATCAAGGACTTCTTCCATGTCCTTCTCAAGCTTGGTGTCGATAAGGCTCTCATCAACAGCAGGGAAGTCGCAGAGATGGATACTCTCAGGCGCATCCTTAAAGCTGTTTCTTACAAGGTTCTGATAGATCTCCTCTGTCATGAAAGGAACCATAGGAGCTGCTGCCTTGGCAACGGTTACGAGAGCTGTGTAAAGAGTCATGTAAGCAGAGATCTTATCCTGCTCCATTCCCTTAGCCCAGAATCTCTCACGGCTGCGGCGAACATACCAGTTGCTCATCTCGTCAACGAAGTTATCAAGTGCCTTGCCTGCCTCAGGGATCCTGTAATTAGCAAGGTTCTCGTCAACAGCCTTTACACAGCTGTTAAGCTTGGAAAGAAGCCACTTGTCCATAACTGTGAGCTTATCCAGCTCAAGCTTATAATCAGCAGCATCGAAACCATCGATGTTTGCATAAAGTACAAAGAATGCGTAGGTGTTCCAAAGAGTTCCAAGGAACTTACGTTGTCCCTCCATAACCGCATCGCCGGAGAAACGTGAAGGAAGCCATGGAGCTGAGTTTGTATAGAAGTACCATCTGATCGCATCTGCACCGTACTTCTCAAGAGCCTCGAAAGGATCTACCGCATTACCCTTACTCTTACTCATCTTCTGTCCGTTCTCGTCCTGAACAAGACCAAGAACGATAACGTTCTTAAATGCAGGCTTGTTGAAGAGCAGTGTAGCCTCTGCATGCAGTGAGTAGAACCATCCTCTTGTCTGGTCTACAGCCTCTGAGATGAACTCAGCAGGGAACTGCTTCTCAAAGAGCTCTTTATTCTCAAATGGATAGTGGAGCTGTGCAAATGGCATTGCTCCTGAATCGAACCAGCAGTCGATAACCTCTTTTACCCTGTGCATCTTCTTGCCGCACTTAGGACATGTGATCTCGAACTGATCGATGTATGGTCTGTGAAGCTCTGTTGTCTCAGCAGCAGGATCTCCGGAAAGCTCAGCAAGCTCTTTCCTTGAACCTACTGAAAGCTGATGGCCGCAGTCATCGCACTCCCAGATATTAAGAGGTGTTCCCCAGTATCTGTCACGGGAGATACCCCAGTCCTGAATGTTCTCAAGCCAGTCGCCGAATCTTCCCTTACCGATTGATTCAGGAACCCAGTTGATCTCTTTATTGTTGCGGATAAGGTCATCCTTAACCTCTGTAACCTTGATGAACCATGATGAACGAGCGTAGTACAGGAGCGGAGTTGAGCATCTCCAGCAGTGAGGATAATCGTGCTCCATCTTAGGTGCTGCAAAGAGAAGGCTTCTGCTATCGAGGTCTTTAAGTACCTCAGGATCTGCGCTGATCGCACCCTCATCCATCTCCTTCTGAGTGGGCTTACATCTGTATCCGGCAAAAGGTGTCTCTTCTTTAAGTCTACCCTCTGAATCAACCATCTGTACAAGCGGAGCGTCATACTTACGTCCAACTCTTGCGTCGTCTTCACCGAATGCAGGAGCGATATGTACGATACCTGTACCATCTGACATAGTTACGTAGTTGTCGCAGTAGATGAAGAATGCCTTCTTGTGCTGCTTGTCAGCCTCATCCTTAGCACACTGGTAAAGAGGCTCATACTCTTTATACTCAAGATCTGTACCTACATATGTCTCAAGTACTTCATAGGCCTTCTGTCCCTCTTCCTTGGCAAGTGAGCCAAGAACAGTATCAGCAAGGGCCTCAGCCAGATAATATGTATAGCCGTCTGCTGCCTTAACCTTGACGTACTTCTCATCAGGGTTTACGCAAAGACCGATGTTTGAAGGAAGTGTCCAGGGTGTTGTTGTCCATGCAAGGAAGTATGCATCCTCGCCTGCAACCTTGAAACGAACAACCGCTGTGCGCTCTTTTAATGTCTTATAGCCCTGTGCAACCTCGTGAGATGAAAGAGGTGTTCCACAGCGAGGGCAGTAAGGAACTACCTTAAATCCCTTGTAAAGAAGGCCCTTCTTCCAGATCTCGTTAAGAGCCCACCACTCAGACTCGATAAAGTTGTCATCATATGTGATATATGGGTGCTCCATGTCAGCCCAGAATCCAACTGTGCCGGAGAAATCCTCCCACATTCCCTTATATTTCCATACGGATTCCTTGCACTTCTTGATGAAGGGCTCCATTCCGTACTCTTCGATCTGCTCTTTGCCGTCAAGGCCAAGCATCTTCTCAACCTCAAGCTCAACAGGAAGACCGTGTGTGTCCCATCCAGCCTTACGGGGAACAGTATATCCCTTCATGGTTCTGTAACGAGGGATCATATCCTTGATGGCACGTGTTAAAACGTGTCCGATATGTGGCTTACCGTTAGCTGTAGGCGGTCCGTCATAGAACATATACATCTCGCCCTGACTGCGGGTATCAACGCTCTTCTGGAATATGTCTTCTTTTTTCCAGAACTCCTCAACTTTTTTCTCTCTTCCGACAAAGTTCATATCGGTTTCGACTTTGTTATACATCTTGAGCTCCTTTCAATAATGAAAAAGCCCCGTCCTTTGTAAAAAGGACGAGGCCAATAATGTACTCTCGTTATACCACCTGTTTACACATACGCGCCGGAAATCCGGTTGAATACGCTTCTCTCTAACGTGGAGATTCACGTCAGGCTCTACTTACTTATGCTTTCAATCCTGAAGCTCGGAAGTGATCTTCGGTCATCTCTTACTCGCACTGCCTCTCACCAACCGGCAGCTCTCTGGATGCTTTCAGTAGAGCCTACTGTCTTCGTCATAGCTTTTTTATTCGATTTAATGCACACATTCTACTACCTTATCAAAAAATATGCAAGAGATTATTTCCCTGTCCAGGTAGCAAATTCTTCGTCGGTACACTTAACAAAGTGTGTGCCGTCAACCAGGTGGTCTGTGCCCTTGGTATAATCGATTCCCGACGTCTTGTAGTCATAGTTTATGACTTCGCGGTTCTTCTCAAGCTCCGGATTGGGAATCGGGATCGCGGATAAAAGACTCTTCGTATAGGGATGAACCGGATTGGAAAAGATCTCATCTGTGGTTCCCGTCTCAAGAAGGTGCCCAAGGTGAAGAACACCGATCCTGTCGGAGATGTATTTTACCATGGAAAGATCATGGGCTATGAACAGATATGCTGTTCCAAGCTCTTCCTGAATATCCTTCATCAGGTTTACTACCTGAGCCTGAATGGATACGTCAAGAGCTGATATACACTCATCTGCGATGACCAGCTTGGGATTAAGGATAAGGGCTCTTGCGATTCCTACCCTCTGCCTTTGTCCACCGGAGAACTGATGCGGATATCTGTCAGCATGCTCTTTGGCAAGTCCTACCTTCTGAAGGATTGCCTCGATCTTGGCATCTTTCTCAGCCTTGAACTTGTAATCATTATGGATATCAAGCGCCTCGCCAATGATGTCCTTGATCTTCTTTCTTGGGTTTAAGGATGCCATAGGATCCTGGAATATCATCTGCATCTGGCGACGCAGGTTGTTTTTGGTCTCTCTGGACATCTTGCCGGAAATATCCATTCCACAGAAGTTGATCGATCCTTCTGTGGGATCATAGAGCCTTATGATGCTCCTTCCGATGGTGGATTTACCCGATCCGGACTCACCTACAAGGCCGTAGGTCTCGCCTGGATAAACCTTAAAGCTGACGTCGTCGACCGCCTTAACGGTATAGGTCTTACTTACAGGGAAAAACTGCTTAAGTCCCTTTACCTCCAAAAGAGGCTCTGCATTATAGTTTGCTGCCATTTGCCTGCGCCTCCTTCTTCATTCTCTCAATCCTGTTTTTTAATTCAACAGGCATCTCTACCTTGGGTGCTCTTGGGTCAAGGAGCCATGTGGCTGCCGAGTGAGTCTCTGTTATCTGGAACATAGGAGGCTCGAGCTTATCATCAATTTCAAGAGCATAAGCATTTCTCGGTGCAAAAGCATCTCCCTCCTTCTCATGGAGAAGGTTTGGCGGAGAACCGGGAATTGTATAGAGCCTGTCATCATCAGTGCCAAGGTCAGGCATAGCTGATAAAAGTCCCCAGGTATACGGATGTCTTGGATCGTAGAATATCTCGTTTATATTTCCTACCTCTACGATCTTGCCGGCATACATTACGTTTACATAGTCGGCAACCTTAGCCACAACGCCAAGGTCGTGAGTGATATAGATTACTGCGATATCTCTTTCCTTCTGTACCTTTTTGATAAGCTCAAGGATCTTGGCCTGGATATTAACATCCAGCGCTGTTGTTGGCTCGTCACAGATAAGAAGATCCGGGTTACAGGAAAGAGCAATGGCAATTACTACCCTCTGTCTCATTCCGCCTGAGAGCTGGTGAGGGTACTGCTTCATTCTCTTTTCCGCATCCTCGATACCAACCTCCTTAAGAAGTCCTACGGCTCTGTTATAGGCATCCTTTTTATCAATCTTGTAGTGCCAGATCATGCCTTCCATGATCTGCTTACCGATGGTCATTGTAGGGTCAAGACTGGTCATGGGATCCTGGAAGACCATGGCGATCCTTCGGCCGTTGATATGCTTTCTGATCCACTTCTTGTCCATCTTCAGGATATCGGCTTCCTTCCAGACTGCATTTGCATCATCTTCAGGGTTGTAGTCGATTCCGCCCACATTGTCACGGTATCTGTAGATAATCTCCCCCTTGTTTACCACTGCGTTCTTGGCAAGGATTCCCATTGCAGCACGCATGGTTACTGATTTTCCTGAGCCGGACTCACCGACGATGGCTACAGTCTCACCCTGGTAGAGATCTATATTTACTCCTCTGATGGCATGAACTTTTCCTGCCGTAGTCTCAAAGGTGATGTCGAGATCTTTGACATCAAGTATTTTTTCACGTTTCTTTTCTTCACTCATCTGTGATCACATCTCCTTAAGCTTTGGATCAAGGGCTTCTCTGAGGCCGTCTGCCACCAGGTTAAAGCTCAGCATCAGGAGAGCCATAACCACAATTGGCGGTATTATCTGGTACGGATGGGTTGTGAAGCTGTTAAAGCCTTCTGAGATCAAAGATCCAAGAGAACATCTAGGCACCGGTATTCCAAGTCCCACAAAGGAAAGAAAGGCCTCTGTGAAAATAGCTGTAGGAATAGAGAACATAACCTGAGTTATGATAGGTCCGATGATGTTTGGCAGTACTTCACTGAAAATGATGTGCATGCTTCCTGCACCCAAAGTCCTTGATGCCAGAACAAATTCCTGTTCTTTAAGCTTTAGCATCTCAGCTCTGGCGATACGGCTCATTCCAACCCACTCCGTGAGCATCAGTGCCACGATGATGGTGAGCATACCGGGCTTAAATACAAGAAGAAGGAGTGTTACGATAACAAGCCTTGGAATTCCGTTGGCGATCTCCAGGATCCTCTGCATCACCATATCGACCTTTCCGCCAAAGTATCCGGAAATAAGGCCATAACTCATGCCGATGATCATATCGATGATGGCCGCTGCCACTGCGATGATGAGTGAAACCTGCGCTCCCGACCAGGTTCTGGTCCAGATATCTCTTCCGAAGTTGTCGCTTCCAAACCAGTAGAAGGTATCTGCGAGCTTATTTTCGAAGTACAGATTTATTGTCTTTGTACCTGATGTCGTCGAAATATTCTCATGGCCGTCGAACATTCCCGTGTATTCGATGATAGGGATTCTCGGTGCAAGGTTCTTTTTCGAAAGATCCTGTCCCGAATATGTGTAGTCGTTCATCACAGGTCCGACGAAAGCAAAGAAGGTGATGACCAGCACGAAGAACAGGCCAAATACCGCGCTCTTTTTCTTTTTGAATCTGGCAACGACTTCCTTCCAGAAGCTCTGGGAGGCAAAGTTTGAATCAACGAGGATGTCCTCAGTGTTGTTCTTTAATTTGAAATCCGCTTCAGTGGGAACGTAAGGCTCTTTTACTACTGCTGCTGTATCTGCCATATCAGTCGCCCTCCTTTGCTACACGGATTCTCGGATCGATTATGCCGTAGAGGATGTCCACCACCAACATTATCCCGATGTACATTGCTGAATATATAAAGCTAAGGGCTATAACAACGTTATAGTCATTAGACTGAATTGCGTTTACAAGTAGTGACCCAACTCCCGGGATGGAAAAGATCTTTTCCACAACAAGGGAACCTGTCATAAGGTCAACGATAAGTGGTGCCAGCACCGTTATGATGGGAATAAGAGCGTTTCTCAGGGCGTGGCTGAAGATCAGCTTATTGCCTGAAAGGCCCTTGGACTCTGCAAGGAGCATATAGTCTGAACCCAGAACCTCTATCATCTCTGCTCTTGTGAACCTGGCAATGGAGGCCATGGTAAACATTGAGAGCGAAACTGACGGAAGAACACTGGATCCTATCACATCCTTGGCGGAGAACAGCATTGGAAACCATTTGAGTTTGAAGCCGAACTGGTAAGACAGTGCCAGCGCGAACACATAGGATGGCACTGAAACACCGATAACCGATATGATTGTTGCCAGAGTATCCCAGATTGTGTCCTTCTTAAAGGCAGCAAGGAGCCCCAGCAAAAGACCTATAAGCGCGCCTATCATTACTGCTGCAAAACCAACTCCGATGGAGATAGGAAGTCTTGAAGCGATAAGCTGCGTGATCGGTGTGTTCTTGGAAATCTTGTAGCTAACCCCCAGATCTCCTCTGAACATATTAAAGACATACTGAAAGAACTGGACAACGATTGGTTTGTCCAGGCCGTATTTGGCATAAAGCGCAGCTCTCTGTGTGTCGTTTAGCTTCTCGTCGTTGAAAGGAGAACCCGGCATCAGCTGCATCAGAATAAAGAGAATAAGTGTGATGGCAAGCAGTGTGAATATAGCTGTGACCACTCGCTTAAGTACGTATTTTTTCATGACTACCCCAACAAAAAGGAAAATATACGCGGGGACGGATAGCTGTCAATAATCCATCCCCGCGCTGAAAGTTCTTTTAATCTATCAGTTCTTTACTGCGTTCTTATATACTCTGTTAAGAGCTACAGGGTGGAACTCAATTCCTGAAACGCTGGTGGAGATAAGCTCAGCATTGCACTGTGTGTAAAGAGGGAAGATAACTGCCTCATCCATTACGATCTTCTCAGCATCGTAAAGTGCTGCCCAACGAGCTGTAGGATCCATAGCTGTCTCACCGGTTGTGCAATCTGCGATGATTGAATCATACTCAGCATTGCTCCAGAAACCGTAGTTGTTTGAGTTGTTTGTGATCCACATTCCAAGGTATGTCATAGGATCTGCGTAGTCAGGTCCCCAACGTGTAAGAGCGATCTCAAACTCGCCTTCCTGCATACGCTCAACTCTCTCCTTCTTAGGCATCTGCTGAAGATCAACAGTAAGTCCGGGAAGTGTAGTCTCAAGCTGCTCCTTAACAACCTGTGCAACCTTGATAGGTGCATCATCTGCATCATGGATCATTGTGAGGTTGAGCTCTGTGATTCCGAGTTCCTCAAGTCCCTTTGCCCAGTAATCAGCAGCAGCTGCTGCATCATATCTGCATACATCCTGGAATCTTGTCTGATCCTCTGAGAAATCCGATCCGTCAGGGCCTGCTGCGAAGTCCATAGGAACTGCTGTGAATGTAGGAGCTGAACCGTCCTTAAGTACGTCTGTTGTGATGGCCTCACGGTTAAGTGCCATTGTAAGAGCAAGACGAATGTTGAGGTTGTCAAGCTCTTTTACCTCTTTGATGTTAGGGCTGATGTACCAGAGATATCCTGCACCGATTGCAGTAAATGCAGGGTCATCCTTAACCTGATCAACCTGCTCACCGTTTACAAGAGTTGTATCAAGGTCACCGTTCTGGTAGCTCATAAGAGCCTGCTGTGAATCCTGGATAACCTGGTAGTTAAGTCCTGCAAGCTTAACGCTGTCTGCGTTGTAGTAATCAGCGTTCTTGGTAAGGTGGATAGCTGTTGCTGCAGGCTGATAATCATCAAGAACGAATGCGCCGTTTGAAAGAGTTGTCTCAGGGCTTGTCGCAAATGTATCGCCAACGCTCTCATAGAAAGCCTGGTTTACAGGATAGAAAGTTGGGAAATACATAAGGCTGAGGAAGTAGCTGACAGGAACATTGAGCTTAACCTCAAGTGTCTTGTCATCAACAGCTGTTACACCGAGCTCTGACTTATCCTTGGTTCCGTCGATGATCTCCTGAGCATTAACGATCTGTCCGATATCGCTGAGCATGTATGAGTACTCTGAAGCGATCTCAGGATCAACTGCTCTCTGCCATGCAAATACGAAGTCGTTTGCAGTTACAGGCTCGCCGTTGCTCCAGTTAGCATCTGCGCGAAGATGGAAAGTATATGTAAGACCATCCTCAGAAATGTCATAGCTCTCTGCTATAGCATTAACTGCCTGTCCGTCTGCATCCATCTGCATAAGACCGTCTGTGTAATCTGCGATAACCTCAAATGATGTACCGTCTGTTGCCTGCTGTGGGTCAAGTGACTCAACAGGTGTCTCAAGCATTACGTTAAGGTCCTCTCCTGAACCCTCACCTGCCGGTGCCTCTGCAGCATCTGTAGCTGCTGTATCAGCAGGCTGTGCGGAATCTGTGCTCTGAGTCTGCTCAGGTGCCTGTTCAGCAACGCCGCTTACAGCTGAGCTTCCGCATCCGATCATGCTCATGGCCATTACTGAAGCCAGCATGACTGACAAAAACTTTTTCTTCATACTTATATCCTCCTAGTGAAATTAATGCTTATACATGTATACAATTGATGTATATTAACCATAGTAAGGTCTCACTGCAGTAAATGTCAACAAAAACTTTAGCACTTTAAACCGTATTTACTTCAACGCGCCTAACGGACAAAGCAGAAACCCATAAAAACAGGGCATCCGCCGTTTAGCGAATGCCCTTGGTTTTTGATAAACTTTTACAGATACTCCATCAAAGTATCGATATTTTCTTTAGTTGTAGCCCAGTCTGTGGCAAGTCTTATGACTGTGTGAGTATCATCATATTTCTCCCAGAAACTGTAGCCTACATTCTTGCCCAGTTCTTCCAGCTTGTCATTGTCTATAATGATGAACTGCTGGTTTGTGGGTGAATCAAGGAAGAATTCATAGTTCTTTTCCCTGAGGTTCTCTCGCAGAAGTTCTGCCATATCAATGGCGTTTCTGCTTATATCAAAGTAGAGGTTATCGGTAAAGAGCTCATCGAACTGAACCCCAAGAAGCCATCCCTTGGCAAGAAGCGCTCCGTGCTGTTTGATGATCGGGACATGGTGAGCTGGCTTTCCGCCCTTTGTAAACACGACCGCCTCTCCGAACATCGCTCCAACCTTGGTTCCTCCTATGTAAAAGACATCTGTCAGCTCTGCAATGTCTTTCAATGTGACGTCAGTTCTTTTGCTCATAAGACCGTATCCGAGCCTTGCTCCGTCCAGGAAAAGAGGGATCTCATACTCCTTGCAGACAGCGGATATGTCCTGAAGCTCTTTCTTGGTGTAAAGAGTTCCGTACTCAGTGGGGTGAGAAATGTACACAGCGCCGGGAAATACCATATGCTCATGGTTATCATCGCCAAAGAAAGTGCAAAGGTATGCCTTTAGCTCTTTTGCAGAAATCTTACCGATGTTTGAGCCGTATTTCTCTGTGTCTGTCTCCTCTCCCTTTGCAGGAAGCGGAAGAACCTTGTGACCGGAAAACTCGATGGCTCCGGCTTCGTGTGCTGCAATGTGTCCTGTCTGTGCTGCCACGACACCCTCGTAGGGCTTAAGAAGCATATCTATAATGGTCTGATTGGTCTGGGTTCCGCCCACCAGGAAAAAGACCTCAGCCTGAGGACACTCACAGGCTTTCTTTATTTTTTCTGCGGCGCTTTTGCAGATATCATCAGTGCCGTAGCCCACGTTCTGCTCCATGCCCATATCAAGGAGTCTTTTAAGGATATTGGGATGTGCGTTTTTTGTGTAATCACTTGAAAAAGAAATGGTCTGTGCCATGGTAATCTCCTGTTATCTTGTAAGCTCCGTAAAATCTACGGTCTCTTCCAGCGCTTTTACAAACTGTTCAAGGCCCTCTTTATCGTTCTCATCAAAGCGGCTAAGGCTCGGACTGTCGATATCGAGTACAGCTACTACCTTGCCCTCTGAGTGAATAGGAACGACGATCTCGGAGTTTGATGCGCTATCGCAGGCGATGTGTCCGGGGAATTGATGAACATCTTTTACCAGCTGGGTCTCATTGCTCTGTGCTGCAGTTCCGCAAACGCCCTTTCCAAGCTCTATTCTGATGCAGGCAACCTTGCCCTGGAATGGTCCAAGCATAAGGGATCCCTTGTTCATGATATAGAATCCTGCCCAGTTGAGATCCTCCATATTCTCATATAACAGTGCTGATGCGTTGGACATTACAGGGATGTAATTGGGTTCATCCTCAGCCAGTGACCTGATCTGCGCTGCAAGAAGTTTATAGTCAGTCATTTATCTTTTCCTCCAAATAAAAATGGGAGTGATCTCAGTTTCCTGGAATCACTCCCATTATCCTAACATCAATTTACCTTGTGCACAATCATTTTATTTTGAGTCACCGGGGACGTTTCACTTTGTCTCATTTTGAGTCAATGGGGACGTTTCACTTTGACTCACTTTTTTCTGCAAATATAGAGAAGGTGGTTCGTGTTACCAAGAAGCTCTCTCTTTTCACAAAATGCCAGATACCAATTAGCCAATTTCTCGAAGTCTTCATCTGATACAGAAAAATCTGCTCTTCGCTCGATTGGTTCAAGAAGGCCATCAACACCTGTTGTGGTGATCCATTCCACAGGCCTTCCTTTAAATAACTGCTCGAACTCCTCTATATCGTAGCCGGTAAAAAGCTGCTCTTTAAAATGCCTTACCTTATGATCATCTGTAAAGTTCTCTTCTTCTCCTGCAGCCCAGTTGCCATAAAAGTAGTTGGAGTACATGATCGCAAATACTGAAATAAAAGCAAATAAGATCACTCCGCCCGGCTTTGTAACTCTGATAGCCTCATCGATTGCTTTACTTATCTCATCAGATTCATACAGGTGATAGAACGGTCCGAAGGCAAGTGTTACATCAAAAGCAGCATCATCAAGCATAGACAGGTTCGTGGCGTCACCTTGATATGACTTTATATTCTCAATATCTTTGCTGTGTTCTCTTAAAACCTTCAGGTTTTCCTCCACAAGCTCAACGGCAGTAACATCCATGCCTTCCCTTGCAAGTGCTACAGAATATCTGCCTGTTCCGGCTCCTATTTCCAATACCTTAGAGCCTTTTTCTGCATACCTGTGAATATAGTTCATGGTAGTTGCATACTCAAGCCTTCCATGTACAGATCTCTCCAGTCTGCCGTCCTCTTCATATTGCGAATAGAATTTGCTGACAATCTCTTTTCTCGAAGCACCATCTTCTATTGCATTGATCCTGGTGAAATATTCGGTCTCGTTTTCGTGATGGATATAGGCTCCGTTCTTGATTTGCACCCTTAGGCTCGCCGGGTTGTCTTTATTCACAGACATATAAACCTCATGAATGCATCGCTGCCTTGCCTTATCAAGTGTCAGCGCCAGTCCTTTGGTGGCATATCCTCTGCCACGGTATTCCTTGGATATGCAGTAGCCTATATGTCCCGGACCTTCCCTCAGAAAATCGTTGAGGTAATGCCTTAAGTTAAATACACCAACGTAGTTGCCTTCGTCTGAAAGTACATATGTCGTATCCGCAACGAAGCCCTCCGGTAGCTCTTTTCCCATGGACCAGTTGCGCTTCATCTCTATCCAATCGAGGAACTTGTCATAATCATAGCCATACACATTGTTCATATACCCGTTCTCATTCTCCGGGAATGACATGTAAAGATCATAGGTCTTTTTGTAGTCTGAATCCTGCACTCTGATTAGTTCCATAATTTCTCCTCCTGTTTTCTGAATATAAAAAGCCTCATCAAACTTTACTGTCTGATGAGGCTTAATTAACAACTATAATGCATTTATGATAGCTCTTTATGCACCTGTCTTCATCCTCATCACCGTAACACCAACAGACCCCTGATTATTATCATTCACGGGCTTATCAGATGCTGTATCGGGGTTGATGAGGAATAATTTGATCATAAGCGTTTCCTTTTTCTGAAAAATATTAGTTGTTAGTATAATTGACTGACAACTCTGTGTCAAGAGTAAAAAAAGGACATCCGATTGGATGTCCTTAATTTCAGAGCGATAGACGGGGCTCGAACCCGCGGTCTCGACCTTGGCAAGGTCGCGCGTTACCAACTACGCCACTATCGCATATATGTAAAGTCGCTTTCGCGACAGCAAAATAAATAATAAAGTATTTGTGGCGTGTTGTCAACATGTTTTTTAAATTTTTTTACATTTCATCGCAAACCTGGAAAATCACGAACTTCAAATAGTATGAAGCTGCTCCTCCCCAAAGGATCGGGTGGTCAGAAGCCTGCTGCCTGAATTCCACCTGGCGAAGGCGCTTGTGAGCATCTCTTGCTGCATCTGCAATGGTCTTAAGGAACAGCTCCTCATCCATAAAGTGAGAGCAGGAGCAGGTTGCAAGATATCCACCGTTCTTAACGAGGCGCATTCCGCGAAGGTTGATCTCTTTGTATCCGGTTGTAGCCTTCTTGATGGAAGCTCTGGACTTTGTAAAAGCCGGAGGGTCAAGGATGACCACATCAAACTTCTCTCCCTTTTTCTCAAGATCGGGAAGAAGCTCAAATACATCTGCACACTCAAAGCTTGCAACATTCTCAAGACCGTTGAGTGCTGCATTTTCTCTTGCCTGCTCGCATCCAAGGTCTGATGCATCAACACCAAGGACTGATGATGCGCCACCGGCTGCTGCATTGAGCGCAAACGAGCCTGTATGTGTGAAACAGTCCAGAACCTTTTTGCCCTTGCAAAGCCCTCTGATAGACTGTCTGTTAAATTTCTGGTCGAGGAAAAAGCCTGTCTTCTGGCCGTTCTCAACATCGACGTAGTATTTTACGCCGTTCTCTTCTATAAGTACCTTTGTGTCAAAAGACTCTCCGATAAAGCCCTTGGTTCTCTCAAGCCCTTCAAGCTCGCGAACCTTAGCATCGCTTCTTTCGTAAATTCCGCGAACCTTAACCCCATCTTCTGCGAGAACTCTTTTGCAGGCATCAAGGATCTTGTCCTTCATTCTGTCTGTTCCAAGGGCAAGAGACTCAATAACAAGCACATCTGAAAACTTATCAATTGTGATTCCAGGCAGAAAATCCGCCTCGCCGAAGATCAGTCTGCAGGAGAGCCTCGTAAGGGCATCATCGCCCTTTAAGTACTCACTGCAATAATCCGCCATAACCGCCTTCCTGTACTCCCAGGCATTGCGGACTCTTGTCTCTATAAGTTCATCTGTGACAGGATTTTCTTTCTTCCTGGACATCATTCGAACTCTGATCTTGGAGTTCTCATTGATAAATCCATATCCCAAAAAGAAATCGTCGAAGTCATGAAGTTCAACGATATCTCCGTTTTCGAAATTCCCCTCTACTCTGTCGATCTCGTTGTCATATATCCAAAGGCCGCCTGACTTAAACTCTCTTCCCTGTCCTTTTCTAAGAATTACTTTTGCGCTCATTATTGCTCCTAATCTGATTTGTTGCTGATTTGTTTTGAAATATATGTTGACAATACAACAATATTATTCTAAAATCAATTCGTTGTCACCTTTATAATTATGACAGCGAAATGCGATAGTGGCGTAGTTGGTAACGCGCGACCTTGCCAAGGTCGAGACCGCGGGTTCGAGCCCCGTCTATCGCTCTAAAATTAAGGACATCCAATCGGATGTCCTTTTTCGTTGCCTTGAATAATGAGTCAAGTTGAAACGTCCCCGGTGACTCAAAATGAGTCAAAGTGAAACGTCCCCGGTGACTCACTCGCAGATTACCCGGTTTCTGCCGGATTCCTTGGCTACGTAGAGCCTCTCATCAGCTCTCTGCACGAACTTATCCATGCTCATGCCCTCTTCGTAGGCTGCTGCACCTATGGATACGCTGGCCTTAATAGTCTCTCCTCCGGAAGTAAGCTGCAGGGCTTCAACGGTCATCCTCAGATCCTCCAGCATTTCTCCGAACTCATCATAGGAAATTGTTTCGGGAGATATCAAAAGAAATTCTTCGCCGCCCCATCTTCCGTAGATAAGGCCTTTGTCACGATACTTTTTGAAGCATTCGGTAATGCTCTTAAGGACGCTGTCGCCTGTCAGATGTCCGTAAGTATCATTGATCTGCTTAAAATGATCAACATCCAAGATAGCAACTGACAGATTTCCTTCTTTGACGTCACCTTTTCTTAGAATTTCTGCCTCAAGGATACCCTGTATCTTGTTTCTGTTGAAGATTCCCGTAAGCGAGTCATGCTCAGCCACATACGTCATCTCTTCATTCTTCATAGCCATTCTCTGGTTATAGATCGAGGTGTAGATCATAATGGAGATAAAACCAAGAGCTGCATTTATGTAGTAAAGTATTTCCGCCAAGTTCTCATCAACATTATATTTCGTAGGTAAGTATCCGTGTTTTCCGAGGAAAACAAGAATCTCGAAGCCCAGCACTATTGTAATTGCATAAACTCCAATCTGCTTTTTGGGCCTTTTACTCAGATTCGGAATGAAGAAAGGAAGAAATATACTGGAGAATGTACCAAAGAGCCACAGATGATATCCACATTTAATCCCAAGGAAAATACTGGCAAAAATCACATGCAAAAAGATCTCAGCCTCCATTATCCATACAGTCATCAGATGTCTTCTCTTAGATATCAAAAACGCGCTGACAACATACGACAGAAAGCTGAAAATGTTGATAATGATCATTGGAGTGCAGCCAATCCAGATATAGAAGAACTCCATCAAAAAATGCGTAACTCCAAGAGAAACAGCCACCACCATGTACTGACTGTTATCCAGATAATCACCATTGGATATTTCTTTATAAGTTCTGTCCCTTAAAGTCTCTTCTCCCATGTACCCACCTTTATATTTTTCCACACCTCAATTGTACGTTATCCGGGCAGAAATGAATGTTAAAAAATAATTAAATATTCGTCTGGCCGATAGCCCTTGCGAAACACAGCATTTTCTCCTATAATAGGTAAGTCGGCATCAGAAATGCCTATCGAGGCGTGGCTCAGTTTGGTAGAGCGCTGCGTTCGGGACGCAGAGGCCGCAAGTTCGAATCTTGTCGCCTCGACTATTTCGCAACATTTGTTGCATCAAAAAACCAGCCTACTTATGTAGACTGGTTTTTATTATGCCTAAATTATTCTTCTGTTGCTTCAACTGAAGGCTTGGCCTCTTCTGCAGGAACATCTTCCTCTACAGGAGTCTCCTCTGCAGTATGCTCTGTGGAAGTTTCCTCTTCCTTCTTCTCTTCCTCAGGCTTCTTAACCGTATCGGTAAGATCCTCCAAAAGAATGGTCATCATATCCTCTTCGCTGGGTTCCGCCATTGCAGCGATCCTTCTAGCCTGATTTGTAATAATCTCCTCAAAGAGATTTCTTACTTCCCTGGCATTGGCGAAGTTGTCGATATTCTCGATCTTCCTTGCTGTGATAAGAGCTCTGATCTGGTGCTTAACATCCTCAGGTACGATGTAGTCGTACTTCTTGCAGTTCATGTTAAAGATCTCTTCAAGCTCATCGATGTTGTAATCCGGGAACTCGATGTACTTGTTAAACCTGGACTTCAGTCCCGGGTTAGAATCGATGAACTTCTTCATGGGCTCTGTATATCCGGCTACGATAACAACAAAGTCATCTCTGTTGTCCTCCATGGCCTTAAGGATAGTATCAATAGCCTCCTGACCGAAAGCATCATCCTTCTGTGCAAGGGCATAAGCCTCATCGATGAAAAGAACTCCTCCCTTGGCCTTGGCAATCTGCTCCTGGGTCTTTATCGCTGTCTGTCCGACATATCCGGCAACGAGTCCCGAACGGTCAACCTCAACGAGCTGCCCCTTTGAAAGAACACCGATCTGCTTGTAGATCTGAGCAATGATCCTGGCTACAGTTGTCTTACCTGTTCCGGGATTACCCGTAAATACCAGGTGGAGTGAAACGGGAACTGACTTAAGTCCCTGCTCCTGCCTTGCCTTCTGAACTTTAACAAAGGCCGTAAGCTCTTTTACATCATCCTTGATAGTAGTAAGGCCGATGAGCTTATCGAGAGTCTCCATTGGGTCCTCTTCAGGTTCCTTGGGCTCTTCGGGCTCGGCGGGCTTTACGTTATTATCTTTTGCAAAAAGAGCTTTCGCCTCCTCTAAGGCGTCATTGGCATTGGTAATTGCATCCTGTCCCTGAGCTTTAGCCTCCTCGGCTCTCTTCTTATCCTCAGGGGGAATGTATACGCTTCCGTTCTTAGGGCCTTCACTCTTTGGCTCAAAGCTCGGAGCTTCCGGCTTTGAACCTGTTCCTGCTGCGGAGAAAAAGTCTCCGTACAGGCTTCCCAACAGGTCCTTCTGCATATTTGTAATTTTCTTGAGTGTTTCTAATTCTTTATCTCTTTCCATATCAATCGTTCAAAAACCAACCTTTTCTTGACAGGAAAGTTCTTGTTGTTACAAGGGCGTTTACGTCCTGTCCTATAATCTGTGATGCCTGAGCTTTAACAGCTGCGGCGTTTGCTGTACCAAGATTCTTGTATGCGTCATAAGACATCTTCTTGCTGCCGTCAAGGTTCTTAAGACCCTGAGCAATGTTGCTCTCCATCTCGTGCGCATCATCTGTCTCTCTAAAGAGAATGAAGCTTGAGATGTATGGATTGTTCTCAGCCATTGTGTAGGCATATACGATAGATGCCAGCTGAGCATCCTCACCAAAGCTTGATGTGTAGCCGATCTCTGAAAGGGAGATGTTTCTTACCGCTCCGGCAGGATTGAGGTAAGATGCCTGGCACATGTAATCTGTAAGGATATATATGTTCTCCATTGTGATGTATGGAGTTGCAAGTGTTGTATTTACATACTGTGACTGCTGCTTCCAAGCATATGGATCAAAGAGTGGTGCATTGTAAGGGTGAACTGAAAGTGACCAGTCGATATTACCCTCACGGTTCATGTAGTAATTGAATCTGTCCATGTACTCCTTAGAAAGGAAGCATCCGGGATTTGACTTTCTGTTCCACTCCTGATCGAAGGATGTGTAAACTCTTGCATTTGCGTTTACAGCCTTGATCTCGTTGTAGAAGATACGGAAAGCCTTAACATACTCGCTGACATTGAGCTCAATATTTGTTGAGTTAAGGTAATACCACTCTGTTCTTGCGTTTACTTCGTTTCCGATTACCCAGTTATCAACGGTTCCGTATGCACCACCTGAATATCTCTGAGCAAGGAAAGCTGCGATAGCCTTAAGGTGCTGTGTGCCGCCGTCCTCCTTGGTATTCATGGCATATCCGGGACAAACATGAGCATCTCTTGAAAGAGGATGGATAAGGTCTGCACCTGCCTCTGTCTTGTTGTTGAGAATGGTCATGGTGAGCTGGAAGTTGTTGGCATGACACCAGCGAACAAATCCGTCATACTGCGCAAGAGCTGCACCGTTAAACTGATAATCAACTCCGTTATATGAGAAAGGAATTACATTTGATCCATCCCCGGGGCCTACGATATCACCCATGTAAAGGTTGTAGACCATCTGCGCAACTCCAAGATCCTTGAATGTTGCTGCATCTGCACTGTTGGGAAGGATACCCTTCATACCGTGGTCATTTCTTGCTACGGTCTTGGTTGCCTTAGCCTCAGGGTTTGTGATGTAGTGCTCGTCACTTACCTGGACCATTGAGCCGCTCTTTACAGCTACCAGGAACTTCTTTGAAAGATTAGATTCTGCAGTGTAATGATTGAGCGGGAAAGTAAATGTGGCATTGGTTCCTGCTGCTGTCTCGGCAACGATCTTGCCAACACAGCCGTCCTGATAAACCTCATCAGCATAGAGATAGAACTTTCCGTCTGATGAAGAAGGAACAGAACTGCATGAAACATTTACAACAACGTTGTCCCCCTGAATTGTGCAGGATGTAATGCTTACCGGTCTTCCGGCTGCCTCAGCCACAGCTCCGCTGAAGTCTGAAACAACTGCTGCACTCTTTGCTGAAGCGATCATAGTCACAGCCACCATTGCTCCGGCAAGGATCCTTTTCATTAAATTCATTTTTTTCACAACAAACCTCCAACTTGATCCACTTATGCGTTCATGATCGCATCCGTGAAGTTATTGAGTGCCTCGGCATCCGATGAATGAAGTGCACTCTTGATGGTTAATACATTTTCAAGAACGGTTACGTTCTTAAGGCCTGAAAGCTTATCGTTCATGAGCTTTCCTGTGACAGGCGCCCAAGTGCCGTTCTGAGCAAGGGCAAATACCCTGTTCTGCACACCAAGTGCTGCCATATCGTTTATGAAGTTCTCCATTGGAGGATATACCCCGTTATTGTAGGTAGGGCACATAAGAACGATCTTCCTGCAGCGCCATACTTCCCCGATGAGGTATGATACATCCGTTCCGGAGACGTCAAAAACCTTAACGCCTTTGGCACCCTTATCACGGAGAGATGCAGCCACTGCCTCAGCAGCGCTGGCTGTATGTCCGTAGAGACTGCCATATACTACTATAACACTATCTTCCTCAGATTCATAGGTGCTCCATTTCTGATATTTACCAAGGAGCACATCAAGGTCTTTTCTCCATACAGGTCCGTGCAGAGGCAGGAGCATTTGAATGTCGAGTCCTGCTGCCTTTTTAAGGGCCGCCTGAACCTGAGGACCGTACTTTCCAACTATATTAGCATAATATCTTCTGGCTGAGGCAAGAAAATCTTTTTCAAAGTCAAATTCATCCGCGAATATTCCGCCGTCAAGCGCTCCGAAGGTACCGAAGGCATCCGCAGATAAAAGAGCTTTATTCTTGTCATCATAAGCAAATAATACCTCGGGCCAGTGAACCATAGGCGCTGTCACGAAGCTGAAGGTGTGAGCACCGGTTGAGAGTGTATCTCCCTCCTTGACCTCAAGCTTATTAAAGCCCTGTGACTGTGGGAAGAACTGCTGCATAAATGTAAAGGTCTGCTTACCGCCAACTACTGTAACTTCAGGGAAAAGAGCTACCACCTTATCTATAAGTGAGCAGTGATCCGGCTCCATATGAAGCACTACAAGATAGTCAAGCTTTCTGTCCCCAAGTGCCTCTTTTAAATTCTCAATGTACTGGTCAGCCACGGTGATATCGGCAGTATCAAATACTGCAGTCTTCTCATCATCTATAAAATAGCTGTTATAGGAGACGCCTTCAGGTATTGGAAAGATGTTCTCAAATCTCTCAAGCCTTCTGTCACTCCCTCCGATCCAGAAAATTCCGTCTGCAACCTTTTTAATTCCCTTCATGTCAAATAACTCCTCTCTGCTGTTTTATTTTTTAAACTCGCTGATTGTCTTTTCAACAACCTTTATATCAATAGGCTTTGTAACATGTGCATTCATACCGGCGTCAAAGGCGTGTTGAACGTCATCGGCATAGGCATTTGCAGTCATGGCGATGATAGGTATGGTCTGTGCCCAGTCGGTTCCAAGAGCTCTGATGGCCGCTGCTGCCTCATAACCGTTCATGACAGGCATCTGAATATCCATAAGTATCATATCATAGTCGCCTTCATTTGCGGCTTTGAACATTTCAACAACTTGCTGTCCGTTGACGCCTCTTGTCACGCTTGCCCCGTACATATCCATAAGCTCGATCAGGATGTCTGCATTGATATCGTTATCCTCCGCAGCCAGGAACTTCATGCCCTCAAGAGGATTCTTTGGTTCTTCTGCTGCTGACGTCTCTATCTTGGTGATCTCGTCTATGGTAGTCCTTAAGTTGTAAGGCAATACCGGCTTTTGCATGACCTCATTGCAGCCGGCTTCTCTGAGCGCATCTTCATTTTTCTCAAAGAAATCGGTAACTGCAAGAATTACACTGTGATGACTCTTATCTTTCTTCCTGATATTTCTTATGACCTCAGCCGGCTCCATGTCGTCATAGTTTTCATCTACAATAATAAGATCGTAAGCCTTGCCTTTTGCGGCCATTTCCTCCACCAGCTTCAGGGCTTCATATCCACCTGTTGCAACTGTGGAATCCATCTGATCATTTTTGTATTTTTCCTTATAAGCCTTATCATCCGACAAACTTCCATTGACAGTAAGGAGAGTGTGCATTCCATGGGCCTTCCAGAAATCCACATTTTCAGTCTCTACTGCCTTGAGTCGCAGATTTACAATAAATGTACTTCCCTTGCCTTCTTCAGACTCAACCCTTATGGTTCCGCCCATAAGTTCTACAAGGCTCTTAGTGATAGCCATTCCAAGTCCTGTTCCTTGAATGGTCTTGGTTGCGCCTTTTTCTTCTCTAGAGAAGGCATCAAAGATCTTGTCCTTATACTCGGGCTTCATTCCGATTCCGTTGTCAGCTATAACAAACTTTACATTCTGGAAGCCTTCCGAGGAAGAATCTGACTCAGAAATAGTAAAGTCGATCTTTCCGCCTTCAGGAGTATACTTGACAGCATTTCCAAGGATATTCATAAGAATCTCATTGACTCTCTGCTTATCCGCCATGAAAATGTCATGTTGCATGTTTTCAATCTTTACAGTATAAGTCTGATCCTTAGCCTTTGCCTGGAATCCGATAACAGAGTTGATCTCCTCAAGAAGCAGTCCTATAGCCATCTCCTGGATATCCAGCGTGGTCTTTCCGGACTCGATCTTACTCATATCAAGGACGTCATTAAGGAGCGATAGCAGGTTGTGCGATGCAAGTGAAATCTTGTGAGTATACTCTTTTACCTTATCCGGCTCATCTGCATGCTTATCGATCAGCAGGTTAAAGCCGGTAATGGCATTCATAGGTGTCCTGAAGTCATGGGACATGTTGGCAAGAAAGCTCGTCTTTGCCTTGTTTGCTGTCTCTGCAGCACTAAGCGCCTCCTGAAGCTGATGATTACGCCTGAACTCCTGAGTTCTGTCATAGAGCGCAACAGCCATTCTCTTTCCGCCGTCATCAATGGTGCATACGATGATTCCGCGGTAGTAGAGATGCTCATTTGTCTTTACATTCTTAAGCCTTATCTCATCAAAGACCTGAGTATCTCCGGTCTTTCTCGCATCCTCAATAGCCTCGTAAAGCCTCTTGTCCTCGCCCTTTCTCTGAGCCTTATCGAGGTTTCTTATGTCTGCTTTCAGCTCGTCTGCCGGTATACCAAGCACAGCCTCGGCATTGGCTGTGATAAAGCTCGCTTCATACCCGTCTCCGCTTATAACTGCAAGGATATCATTGTTCTTTTCAACCACGAAATCAAAGAGCCACTCTCTGTAATGAATATCATTGTCTTTGAGCATGAGCTGCTCTTTGTTCATCCTGTCAATCTCCTTAACCATCTTGTTCAGGGTATCAGCCATGGATTCCATTGACTCAGAGAGCTGTCCTATCTCATCATTGTGGTTATCCGGATTCTTGACGTCAAAATGTCCCTTCTCAATCTCATGGGCCATATCATTGATGGCACCAAGCCTCTTACTGAAGCGATCCGCAAACAGCTGACCGAATACAAATGCCGCCAAAAAGAGCACCACAGCAATTACGATGACTGACAGAAGTATGCTGTATACGTCAGCTGTGATCTCGTTTCTGTCTACATAGTAATAGAGTGTCCAGCCATTTGCCGTACCTTGAGACTCTGCAATAAAGTATTCACCGGTTGCATGAAACTCCTCAACTTCTCCGTCTTTTATATCAGCCAGGATCCTCTCTTCAAGAGCTGTATCTTCAATTTTCCTGTGATTGACGGTCTTTCCGTTGGAATCCAGGATTATGATTCCGTTATTGAGGTAACCGGTCTTGTTTACTATGGAAAAGAACTCGCTGTCTTTTACCTTAAGAGCGATCATTCCTATGCGCTTTGAGGATGTCGGGGAGTCAAGCAGAGCTTTTATAAGATATACTCCTCCGTCATCATCAACATCCCAAAAAGCGCTGTATTCCTCACTTGTCTCCTGATACCACTGCAGCTGTTTGTCGGTGGTGGGCTTTAGGAGGAAGTCCCCCATATGCTCGCCGTCTATGAGATCCGAATATATGATTATGGACTCAATATTTGTGTCGCTGCTCAGGTAATACCAGATAAGGGGCTCGATCTCATCATTGAGCTCCTCTGTCAGGGTATACGGATCATTTTTTACTCTCTCCAGCGCTTTTCTGAATTCGTCTTCATAGGAAAAGAACTTTACGACGTCATTTTCTTTTTTGACACCGTTCTCAATACCGTGAGAGATAACATCCACGTTTCCTATCATGGCGATCTTAGTCTGCTCGATCAGGTTATTTCTGGCAACAATATAGGAATAGCTTCCCAGCAATAAGATGGGAACTATGATCAGCACAGCAAATACCCGGATAAGAGTTTTCCTTATGCTGTCCGCGTATCCGAACCTTCCAATCCTTCCAATCCTTCTCATTCTTTAGCCGCTCCTTATTTATCACTCGTGGAGTATCTCATATACCAGCTTATCTACGTTGGCAAGCGCCTCATCCAGCGTCTCTCTCCTTAGAAGCACTTTCTGAAGTTCTCTTCCGTAGGTATAGTGCACTCTTCTGTTTAAGTCCTTTCCCCAGTCCATCCAGGGAGTAAACACCAGTCCCTTTTTGTAGCAGACTTCAATCCCTTTATATGCCTCATCTACATTAAAGGCATACCCTTCCAGATATGTCTGGCTTCCGGGTCTGTCCTTCCAGAGAGCCTCCTGGCCTTTAACTCTTGAAAGAGAAGCCAGCACTTCTTTTGCCTTATCATAGTTCATGGCGTTTGCGTTAAGCGCAAATCCCAGGTCGCATCCGCCTATTATCGCCATTCCCACGCCATCAGTCCCGTAGTAAGGCATCGTTCCGATATTCATATCAGGTCTTGCTTCCTTGATGGCCAGATATGTCTCAGGGGTTCCGACGATCATGGCTGCCTTTTCACTTACAAATTCTTCGACAGCTCTTTTACCGTCAATGGTGTACATTTCCGGTGTAAGGACCTTATGCTCAAGAAGTGTCTCCCAGTCCTTCATGTAGGGACGAAGCTCCTCCGTAAAAGTGGTCCTTCCGTACTGGAGTCTTCCTCCAAAGCCGCTTCCTCTGTCGGTGGAGAAGTAATCTGCTGCAAGAACTCCCATGGCGCTGTTGGCAAAGCTGTATGGATCCTTAAGGCTCGCTGCCAGTGGTCTTATCTTTCTCACTACTCTGAAGTAGTCACAGGCTCCTATGAATGTGGCAAAATCCGTTGGAACACTTGCTCCTTTTGCGCTGAACATGTCCTTGTTGTAAAAGATACATTCCAGCTCCGAGGTGTTAGGCACTGCATAAACTGCGTTTCCGTAGCCAAAAGCTATCTTTGCCTCCCGATTAAACTTCTCGGTTATGTCGCTAAGGTTGGCAATATAGCCGGTAATGGCATGCTTTTCAGCCATCTCCTGGTTGACGTAAATAATATCCGGAGCTCCCTTGTACGAAAGCTTCGCATCCATAATGGGCTCGTAATTGCTCTTCCCTATATATTCAAATTCAAAATTATAATTTGGAAATTCTTCGGCCAGATATGCCTTAAGATTTGTTAGATTGTCCTCAGTGTACCAGGTACCGATCCTGATGGTTGTGGCATCCTCATCTTTTCCTGATGCCGGGGCAGACTCCACCCCTTTAAGTACGTGGGTTTCAGGGATTTCCGCAGCAAAAGACAGGTTCGCCCCGGCAACATTTATGCCACTAAGCGCACCTGTCAGAACAGCTACTGCGGAAAAAACACTTACAAAGATCTTTCTTAGCTTCCTGCTCTTCATATGTACCTCGTACAAATAGCCTTACTCAGTCGTCATCTGATCATGATCTTCTTTATTTCCCCAACGTAGACGATATAATATTCTCCATCTTTTTCATATTCCTCTGCCAGACTCTTATCTACAAAACCATCCTCCCTAAAGTCCTTTTTGTAGAGTACTCTTGCTGTTATGACATTGTCGGCCTCGTCAATAAAAGGTATCCCGTCGTCGTAATTGACTGTCAGACGGGCACCGGCAATCTTATCCTCTAATCTTCCGGAAACGGCCTCAAGATACTTGAAGGCCCCTCTAAATTCCTGCTGATTAAGAAAGCTCAGTGAAAACTCACCGGCTTCATCAAGGAGTTCCCTGGTATATCTCTTACCGCGAAGGAAAATATAAACAACTCTCTTATCAAAGAGATAACCTGCGCCACCCCATTTGGCCGTGGTTGTGTTTACCTTGCCCCCGCTTCCTGCTGTCACAAGAAATTTGGTACCGTCAAAAGTATATGCTCCCTGCTCGATATCGATAGGATCAACTGGCTGAAAAACGTGCATGCATTCCCTCCACTTCTCTTAAGAGCCCCGAGTCAGAAATCCCTTATGGTATCCTCCTCGGTCAATCCGGTATTCTCTATGTTCATTATCGTTACATCGTAACTAATTTCACTGTTCACTATAATAGTAACACGGTCTCCTACCTTATGTCCAAGTAATTGTTTGCCCAAAGGAGACTCAATACTGATGAGGCCTTTTAAGGAATTCTTCCTCATTGTTGTCACTACCTTGTAGGTCTCGAGGCTGCCGTCATCTTCCATTCTGATGGTAACGGTCTTATTCATTCCTACTTCGTCGTCTTTAGTATTATCGTCTATAACGCGAGCTGTCTTTATCATTCTCTCTAAGAATCTGATCCTGCTCTCATTCTGATTCTTAGCCTTTTTTGCTGCGTAGTACTCGAAGTTCTCTGAGAGATCGCCCTGAGCCCTTGCTTCCTTCACGTGCTCCAAAAGCTCTTTTCTTACAACTACCTTTCTATGTACGATCTCAGCTTCCATATCTTCGATGTCTTTTTTGGTTAATTCGTTGTTCATTTAAACCCATACCCCTGATCATTTAAATTTAAAAGAAAAAGAAGGGTAAAGCCTTGGCTCTACCCTTCCGGAAAATCTGTCTATTACCTGAATCAAGCCTTGCCAACTGATCCAAAGAGCTCCATCTTCTCCTTAACTGTAGCCTTGATAGCCTCAGCGCCTGGAGCAAGAAGCTTACGAGGGTCAAATCCCTTTCCTTCAAGATCCTTGCCTGCCTCGATGTACTTACGAGTAGCATCTGCGAAGGAAAGCTGGCACTCTGTATTTACGTTGATCTTGGATACACCAAGGTCAATAGCCTTCTTGATCATGTCTGAAGGAATTCCTGTGCCGCCGTGAAGAACGAGAGGCATTACACCTGTCTGCTGCTGGATTGCATCGAGAACGTCGAATCTAAGTCCAGGCCATCCCTCAGGATACTTACCATGGATGTTACCGATTCCTGCTGCAAGCATATCTACGCCGAGATCAGCGATTCTCTTGCACTCTGCAGGATCAGCGCACTCGCCCATTCCTACAACACCGTCTTCCTCGCCGCCGATTGATCCAACCTCAGCCTCGATTGAAAGGCCAAGCATGTGAGCTGCGTTAACGAGCTCTGATGTCTTTGCAACGTTCTCCTCGATATCGTAGTGAGATCCGTCGAACATGATGGATGTGAATCCGGCCTTGATGCACTTGTAGCATCCTTCGTATGTGCCGTGGTCAAGATGAAGAGCTACAGGAACAGTGATACCAAGGTTCTTGTCCATCTCTCTTACCATAGCTGCAACAGTGCTGAAACCTGTCATGTACTTACCTGCACCCTCAGATACACCAAGGATTACAGGGCTCTTAAGTTCTTCTGCTGTTAAAAGAACTGACTTTGTCCACTCAAGGTTGTTAATGTTGAACTGACCAACTGCATAGTGGCCTTCTTTTGCTTTTACAAGCATGTCTTTTGCAGATACTAACATTTTGTTTCTCCCCTTTATATTTGATAGTTTTGATGGTTAAAACCATTATATACTTGTTGTTTTGTTTAATCAAACCCAAAGAAGTTATCTGTCCAGAATTCTTCATCCGTTGTTGCTTCGAAACTGTCGTAGCGAAGAACGTATCCTGTATTTCTGGACATTGTAAGGCTCAAAACTCCGTCCGTTACGGTCTTTGTAGTTGGTGATACGTCAAATCCCGTGCTGTCAGATACAATCAGCTGCCTGAACTTGGCATCCTTCGGGATTCCCATGGGCCATACCTGAATATCCCTTGTGATCTCGTAGTCATTTAAGTTTATTGCAACCACGACAGCTGCGGTTCTGTTAAACCTTCCATAGGCCATGAAGTTGTTCTCGGCATATAGCTCTCTTACAGAACCTGTCTTAAGTTCCGGACATTCCTTGTGGATGCGGATCATCTCTTTATGGAAAGCGAGCATCTGCTTATCTTCCTTGCCCCAGGGGTAGGTTCTTCTGTTGTCGGGATCGGTAAATCCGCAGACTCCTGCTTCGTCTCCGTAGTACAGTGTAGGTGCTCCGGGCCAGGTCATCTGTATCATTACAGCCTGTCTCATCACATGCTTTCTGATACCTGTGTCAGCAGATGAGGACATGAGAGTATCGCACCTTCCCACCTTCTGACTAGTCCTTGTAAGGAACCTGGAGTGGTCGTGATTTGATAGCTCGTTCATTGCTGTGTAGAGAGAAGGCATTGTGAAGTTCTCGCCCCCTGCATAGAGCATGGTATCAAAAAACTCTCTGGCATTTCCCACACGTATCGGCCTGAACTCGTCGCTGTGCTTGTCCATTCCCGTAAGGAACCAGGTTACAGGCTCCATGAAGGCGTCATAGTTCATGACGGTATCCCACTCATGGCCATTAAGCCAGCTCCTGGCAGGTCCGTAGTGCTCAGCAAGGATAATGGCCTCAGGATTGGCCTTTTTGACCTCATCCCTGAACCTCTTCCAGAATCTGTGATTGTACTCCTCGGAGTGTCCAAGGTCCGCTGCCACATCAAGTCTCCAGCCATCGCAGTTATAGGGCTCTGAAACCCATTTTTTGCCGATGCCTATGATGTAGTCCTCAAGCTCTTTTGACCCTTCATAATTGAGCTTGGGCAGGGTATCGTACCCCCACCAGCCGTCATAGCTTGCGTTGTAAGGCCACTTGTCCTGAGAAAATGAGAAATATTTTCGATAAGGGCTTGTGGCTGCCACATAGGCACCTTTTTCATACCCTTTTGCATCCTCGTAGATGAGCTCTCTGTCCAGCCACTTGTTAAAGGATCCGCAGTGGTTAAAGACTCCGTCCAAAATAACTCTTATGTCTCTCTTATGGGCTTCTGAAACAACCTTGGCAAAGAGCTTGTCAGAGGCTTCTAGGTTCTTTTTATTGGTGACACGCTTAATATAGCGCTCTGCCCTCTTGTTATTTTTTTCAAACTGAGGAAGAATGTCGCCACCATCCTCAACAATCTTACCAAAGTGAGGATCGATATGATCATAGTCCTGGATATCGTATTTATGACAGGACGGAGAAACAAACAACGGATTGAAGTAGATAACTTCTACTCCAAGGTCCTTTAAATAATCAAGTTTGTCCAGTACGCCCTGAAGATCGCCCCCGTAGAACTCACAAAAATCTGTCTTGGGATCCGGATAGCTACCCCAGTCATCGACCTTTTTTGCCTTAAAGCCACTGTATGAATACTCTCCGGTCATCACATCGTTAGCCGGGTCACCGTTACAGAATCTGTCAACGAATATCTGGTACATAACTGCACCCTTAGCCCACTCAGGTGTGGAAAATCCCGGAATAACAAGGAATCTCATGCTCTCCATCACATCAGAAACAGCGCCTCTTTTGTCATAACGCCAGAAGCTTCCGTCTTTTCCTGTGATCTCAAAGTGATATCTGAATGGATCCTTGCCTATATTTATTGAAACGTCAAAGTAATCAAAACCGTTATCAGTCTCGGAGTGCTTCATCTTTCTGCTCTCAGATCCGTACACCAAATAGACCTGCAAAGCCTCCCCATGAGCGCATCTGAATCTGAAATCCGTAATACGCCCGATATCTGGTTCCGCAGGCCTTAGATAATCCAAGGTCATGTCGTGAAAGAATGCCGACTGATTCATAGTAGTTCCTTTAAATATTTTTTCGTATAAAGTAAAAAAGACAGCGGGGTAGCTGTCTTTTTAGAGAAGGTATTTCTTTCTTATGGGGTATAGCAAAAAACTATATAATGTATTGGGGGGTTACGCCTATTATACTAGCATCCCCTCAAACCCACGTAAAGACTAATACTTCACAAATTTGTCAAAAACAGCGTCATGTTTTTGTGCATATTTCACAATCAAAGTTCTACATCCACATCCTCTGTGATGGTGTGGCCTTCGAAGAGGGCTTCAAACTCTTCTCTTCCGATCTTTTCTTTCTCGATCAGTATCTTTGAGCTTGCATGAAGAACGTCCTCATACTGAAGGATGATCTCCTTGGCCTTCTTGTAGCACTTATCAATGATATTCTTAACTTCCTGGTCAATCTCTCCTGCCACAAGCTCAGAGTGCTTCTTGGTGTGAGAGATGTCATAGCCGATAAATACGTCTTCCTCGTTGTCGTCATAGTTTACGACACCGATATTTCCTGACATACCGTACTTGGTAACCATGCTTCTGGCTTCCTGAGTAGCTTTTCTTATGTCACTGGAAGCACCTGTTGTGATATCCGATTCGCCGAATATGATCTCCTCAGCGATTCTTCCGCCGAGAGAAACCATGATATCCTCAAGCATCTTGCGCTTTGTAAGGAACATATCGTCGTTCTCGGGAAGTGGCATTGTATAGCCTGCTGCCCCAAGACCTGTAGGAATAATGGATACGGTATGAACAGGGCCAACCTCCGGAAGTACATGGAAGAGGATCGCATGTCCTGTCTCATGGTAAGCCGTGATCTTCTTTTCCTTGTCAGAGATGATCCTGCTGTGCTTCTCTGTACCTATTCCAACCTGGATAAAAGCTTTGTTTATATCTTCCTGCTTGATGAACTGTCTGTTATCGATGGCTGCCCTTATTGCAGACTCGTTAAGAAGGTTCTCAAGATCTGCTCCGGTAAAGCCTGCTGTGGTCTGTGCCACCTGCTTGATATCTACGTCATCGGAAAGTGGCTTGTTCTTGGCATGAACCTTGAGGATTTCCTCTCTTCCGCCTACGTCAGGTCTTGAAACAGTGATCTTTCTGTCAAAACGACCCGGTCTTAAGATAGCAGGATCAAGGATATCTACTCTGTTCGTTGCTGCCATTACGATGATGCCTTCGTTGACACCAAAACCGTCCATCTCAACAAGGAGCTGGTTCAGTGTCTGCTCTCTCTCATCGTGTCCGCCGCCCATTCCTGTTCCACGTCTTCTTGCTACTGCGTCGATCTCATCGATAAACACGATACATGGAGCATTCTTTTTTGCATCCGCAAAGAGATCTCTTACTCTTGATGCGCCGACACCTACAAACATCTCCACAAAGTCTGAACCTGAAATACTAAAGAACGGAACTCCCGCTTCTCCTGCAACTGCTCTTGCAAGAAGGGTCTTACCGGTTCCGGGAGCACCTTCAAGGAGAACTCCCTTGGGAATTCTTGCTCCAACCTTGGTAAACTTCTCGGGATCTCTTAAAAACTCGATTATCTCCGCGAGCTGTTCCTTTTCTTCCTTAAGACCTGCCACTTCATTGAGGGTAACCTTGTTTTCCTCACCTGTGGACATTCTGGCTCTGCTCTTTCCAAAGTTCATCATTTTGCTGTTGCCTGAACCCTGGCTCTGAATGTTGGAAAATAGCGAGAAGATAAATACCATGACTATCAGTCCCACAATTATGGGAATGATACCACTTATAAGTACATTTTCCGAAGGGACATCCTTGACCTCAACGCCTACACCCTTCTCGGTGAGATACTTCTCAATATCAACAACATCTGTTGAGTAAAAGCTTGCGTCTGTGGTCTCATCCTTGAAGCTCACTCTTACCTGGCCTGTCGGCGTCTCGGAATTAGGTGTGATAACGGCATACAGGACTCTGTCTGCCTCAACGTCTCTCTCAAGAGAAGCCCTGTTATATGCAGGTCCTGAATTATCCACCAGTCCTCTTCCGTACTCCAGGGCCACAACGGCCACAAGGAGCACGATCACAAAAATAAATATAGAATTAAAGTTCCTTGAACGATTCAACTTGCGTTTTTCCCCTCTTAACAATACTTTCTTTCGGATTTAGTTGAACTCAACTACTCCGATATAAGGAAGGTTACGGTATCTCTGGTCATAGTCCAGTCCATATCCAACCACGAATTCATCAGGAATCTCGAATCCTGTGTAATCAACCTTTACATCTGTTACTCTTCTCTCCGGCTTATCAAGAAGTGTGCAGAGCTTGATGCTGGCAGGATCTCTATCCCCAAGCATCTTGATCAGATATGAAAGGGTTCTGCCTGAATCCACAATATCCTCAACGATAAGTACATGTCTATCCTTTAAGGGCTCATCAAGGTCTTTTACGATCTTGACTACACCACTGGATTTTGTTGAACTTCCATAGCTTGATGCAGACATAAAGTCCATTGTTACCGGAACTGTGATTCTCTTTGCAAGCTCACACATAAAGAAAACACCGCCCTTAAGGACGCAAACAAGGTGCACGGTCTCGCCCGCGTAATCCCTGCTTATTGCCTCTCCAAGTTCCTTGATCCTCTTGTCTACTTCCTCTTCTGAAAGTAATATACGTACAGATTCAGCCATTACTCTTTCCTCCAGTCTGCTTGATATTTATTGCTAAAACTCTTTTTGTAGCTTTACTTACTTTGTAAGCATCACTCATTCGATAGCCCGGAACCCACATAACTTCATCCCCGTCACAGAGAATGTATATGCCAACTCTCTCAGGTCTTGGGATCTTCTCATCCGTCATAAACTTGGACAGATCCTTGGAATGGAGCATATCTCCCTGACTTATCCGAATGATGTCGCCACGTCTTCGCTTTCGAAATGAAACTGCTTGTATTCTATCATAATCGAACCATTTCGTATATGTCTGTGTGGGCACTTCTTTTTGTTCATCGTAGGAAATTACTGCAATCTGAGCCCTTCCCAGACCCGGAATATCAATCTCGGTTTCCTCTCCGTCCGCGAGGGATAAGCTTATCTCTTCATCTGAAGCCACCTGGTTTTCCGCAGCTCCCAGATAAAGGACATTGTAGGTTCTTACAGCTCTAAGACCATAGGGAAGGTCCACCGATGCTGTTCCCGATAAGTCATTAGTAAGCCCCAGCACGTCATCCACGTGGACAAATCCGATATCCTTGCGGCTCTTAACAAGCTCCTCAAATGCCATAAGTACAACATTTTCCCTGATAATGTCAGCTTCCTTAAGAAGCTTTTTTGCATCAAGCTTGACCGATCCTTCTGAAACCTCTGCGATGTCCTCAAATACCTTACGGGCATAGCTCCTTACAAACTCATCTGCCTTTTCAAAAGAGGCTGCTGCCCTTGCCATGTGACTTACGGCTTTCTGGTTTACATTTTCTTCAAACTCCGGGATCAGGCGATTTCTGATGATATTTCTAGTATGAATATTTTCATAATTAGTTTTGTCTGTGCAAAAAGAAATCTCTTTTTCCCGAAGGTAATTCTCAATCTCATTCCTGTCTACGCAAAGAAGAGGTCTTATGATATTGTCCCTGACAGGCCTTATGGCTGCTGCCCCGTGAAGACCGCACCCCCTCGACAGGTTCATGAGAAGAGTCTCCGCCACGTCATTTTTGTGATGTGCAACAGCTATTGCTCCTGCTCCGATCTCTTTTGCATAAAGCTCAAAGGCCTCGTACCTGGCTCTTCTTCCGGCTTCCTCTTCTGTCAGTTTCAGCTCCCTTGCCATCTTTGGGACATCGACCTTTACAGGCTTAAAAGGAATATCTCTCTCAAGACAAAAGCCCTTTGAAAACTCCTCGTCCTGTCCGGCCTCCTGCCTCATCCCGTGATTTAGGTGGATCGCTGCAACCTCGATCTTAAGGACGGCTCTCAGTTCAAAGAGCACGTTTAAAAGAGCTGTGGAGTCCGCTCCTCCTGAGAAGCCAACCACAACTTTATCCCCCGGGGATAACATCCCGTTTTCCTTTATGAAACTAAGTACCTTTGATGTGAATTTGTCCATTAGAATCGTGCTTCTTGAATATCAAAAGCGCAGACTCATACGAACCCCGTATAGATGTCTGCGCCTAACTGCTTAGCTATCAGTTATCCGAGTTCTTAAAGATGATCTCTCCCGGATAAACCAGTCCCAGCTTTTCCTTGGCTGTATCCTCTATATACTTACGCGTCTCTGTATAGCGCTCAAACTCAGCGATATCTTCACTTCTCTGATTCTCGTACTCGATCTGCTGCAGAAGCTGCTGTTCCTTTTCCTGATATTCCCTGGCTTTCTGCATAAGTCCGATACTCTTTACAGAAACCACCGTCACAAGAATAAGTACAACGATGCTTGCCCAGACGATACCCGCTCTGTTTGTGAGCCTGCGCCTTTTATAACGAGCTCTCGCCGCCATAATTACCCCCTACTTTCAAACACTATATCACCATTTTTATTGTAATACAGCTAAATGTACCTGTAAAGGTTACTCACATCCTCTTTGTGCACGGTTTCCTGCACGTCAAGGACTTCCACGGAAACATCCTTGTTGCCAAAGCCTATGGTTATCTTGTCTCCAACCTTGACCTCTGTTCCTGCCTTGGCGGGCTTTCCGTTTATGGAAACTCTGCCGGCATCGCAGGCGTCATTAGCCACGGTCCTTCTCTTAATCAGTCTGGTTACTTTTAAATACTTATCAAGTCTCATTATCATTCACCGGATGCGGCACTCGCTGCATCGCTTGCTCCTTCGTTTGTACTGCTTTCCTTTGATGCATCCTCGGATGAGCTGCTCTCCTTGGAGGAGTCGTCTGCTGCCGAGTCTCCTTCCCCTGAAGAATCCCCTGTGGATGCGCTGTCAGATGATGATCCGGAATCTCCTGCAGGTGCTGAGTCCTCGGTAGTTGAAGCATCTCCTGAAGATGATGAATCCTCTGTTGAGGCACTGTCACCACTGTCTGATGAGTCATCCGTGCTGGATGAGTCACTGCTTGAGGAGGAATCTCCGCTTGATGCGCTGCTTGAAGAGGAAGAATCATCGTCTGTCTCAATCTTTACAAGATCAGGGAATGAGTAGGACTTGTTGTCCTCTTCCTTATCCACGTTGATCCTGTAGCTCTTGGTCTCATACCCGTCCATCTTGAGGATGACTTCATGATTTCCGGAAATCTTGTTTACGCTGGTGGGAACAACGCCAACATAGGCGCCGTCGAAATACACCTCAGCTCCATAAGGTTTATCGAAATAAATCTTGTATCCCTTGATCTCTTTGTTGGGCTTATCCTCTTCCGATGAAGAGTTACTGCTGACTGTGGCTGCCTTGGAAGCTGCAGAACTTGATTCACCAAAGTCTATGGTTCCGACAGGATAGCTCGTCAGTGTTGATGCGCTGCTGCTTGATCCGACTGCAGTAGACGCTTCTTCGCTCGATGCATCCGCTGCTGCATCAGAGTCTTTTTCCAGTTCTATCTGAATAACTGCCTTGGCTGTTCCAACCTTGAGGTACTTATTCTGAGTAACATATCCCTCTGCAAGGACTTTCAGGGTGTGATAGCCGTAATTGATGCTCTGTGGAACTCCCGTAAGAGCTCTTTGTCCGTCAACGAAGACCTCAGCATCTTCCGGAATGATCTCAAAGGTGATCAGTGACTCTTTTGGCTTAGATATGGATACTCTTCCCGTATCAACCACTGTTTCCTGATTGCGGCTGATGTTGACCTCCGTCTGATAGCTTGCGCCGTTACCAAGGATCTGAAGATTGTAATCTCCCTCAGGGGCGCTGAGCATCATGTTCGGAGAAATCTTGTGTATTACCTCGTTGTCCAGCTCAAGCCATGCTCCCACAAGGCTGTGATCTTCAACAGTATCCGAGGAAAGGCTCACATAGCCATGTCCGCTTGTGACAACTACGCTGTAAATATCTTTCCCAATACCACTGACTGTAATTCTGTCTGTATCAAGTACATCCTCAGCAAGAGCAAGTTCGCCTTCAGCCATGACCAGAGTCCTTGCATCTATTTTGTAGATATCTCCCTGGATCCTTGCTGTGCCGTCGCCCCTTACAAGGTCATGGTTTCTTGTGTTCTCCACAACCCAGGCATCGGATGAAACATTTAATGTTGTTATGTGCTTGCTGCTCTTAAGGAAGGTAACATCAACAATCTCGCCTACCTCTAAAAGAGATGCTGACAAAACCGTTCCTCTGGCATCATACATCATGCTCGTGTTGTCATAGGACAGGGTGTAGGTCTTGCCTGTCTGATGATTTCTGAATCTTATGAGCTTTTTGGTGGTGTCGATCTCTCTGATAGCCGCAGTATCTGCAGAATCATACTTGCCGATAAGTGAAACCGTGATCTTATCAGCGTTGTCTGCCGCCCTGGTTATGCTCTGCGGCGAAGAGATAAGCATGCCCAACGATAATGTAATTGCAAGTAGTGCCCTGAGTATTCTCTTAGTCGTAATCATGGTTCTCCCGTTCCACATGATCCTTCATGTATTCTTCTCTTAGGCGCTCCGGCTTAAGCAAATACTCCTTGGTGTTGTGCTCGGGATGTTCAATGACATCCATCAGCATCGCACTAAGGATGTTTCCCAGCGTCTTACCTGGGGCGATCCCCAGATCAATGAGGTCCTTCCCCTTGACTGCCAGGTTCTTAAGGTTAACACAGTCCTTCCTGTCTAAAATCTCCTTGTATACAGCTTTACACTGCTCAATGACCTGCAACTTATCATCTCTTTGATAATCGCTCTGGGCCATGGTATCTGCATATCTGACCTCAAAAAGCAGAGGGAAATCTTCTTCTCCTACACGAGCCATGGCTCTCCTGATACTGGAAGCCTTTGGCGGAAACCTGTAATCGTGGTATAGAACCAGGTTGCAGACCCTGTCCATGGTATCTCTGTCAAACTTAAGACGCCTGAAGATCTTTTTTGCGATCTCAGCGCTGACCAGGTCATGGTTGTAGAAGTGATGAACTCCCTCGTCATCTATCTCCATTGTATCAGGTTTTCCCATATCATGCATCAGCATTGTAAGGCGCAAAACCTTGTCAGGACGCACATTCTTCATAGCTTCCACCGTGTGATCCCCGACGTTGTACATGTGGTGGATATTCTCCTGTGGCGTATCCATACATTTATCGAACTCAGGAAGGATCACCGCGGTTATTCCCAGCTCGTAAGCCATCTTGATCTTCTCGGGATGGGGAGATTGCAGGAGCTTCACCAGCTCTGTCTGAATCCTCTCGGCGCTGATCTTTGAAAGGGTAGGCGCCAGCTCTTTTATGGCCTTCTTCGTCTCCTCTTCAATCTCATAGTCAAGCTGCGCAGCAAATCTCACAGCTCTCATGATCCTCAGGGCGTCCTCGGAAAACCTCTCCTTTGGGTTTCCTACGCACCTTATGATATGGTCCTCTAAATCCTTCTTGCCATCAAACCTGTCGATCAGGCCCTCTTCCTCATTGTAAGCCATGGCGTTTATGGTAAAGTCCCTGCGCATCATGTCTTCATAGAGGTCCCTTGTAAATGTGACCTCCTTGGGGTGACGGCCGTCCTCGTAAATTCCATCGATCCTGTAAGTTGTTACCTCATACCCCTCTTTTCCCATCATCACCGTAACGGTTCCGTGTTCTATTCCTGTGTCGATGGTTCTTTTAAAGAGCTTCTTGGTATCCTGGGGAAGCGCATTCGTGGTGATGTCCCAGTCCTCCGGAGTCCTTCCCAGAAGAGCATCACGAACACAGCCACCCACTATATAAGCTTCAAACCCTGCCTTGTGCATGGTGTCGAGAATGAATTTTGCATTTTCCGGTATTGTAATCTTCATACCTTCATAATAGCCTATAGGCCTGATTTTGTGAATATTTGCTAGGAATTTTGTCATTAAGGTTATATACTGAATATATGTAATAATGAGGAAAAGTTTATGAAATTTTGGGACTATAGTCGCTATGATAAATTAGCGGCAATACTACTGCTCATAATATCAGTTATTGCAATTTTCTTTATTTCAGATACTTTCTTTAAACCACGATCCGGGATCTACAGCCTGAACGACGACTGGGAGATCTCTTTAAATGGTGTCCCGAATTCTTCGGATTCGCTTCTTGATGCCGGCCTTGGCCTTATTGATGAAGGTGATGTGGTGATCCTTAGCCGCAGGCTTCCTGATTTCAAGCTTGAGAACCCCTGCCTTATCATGTATTCCATCCACGCTTTGGTAGATGTTTATCTTGATAATGAGATGATCTATTCCTTCGGTCATGACTACTACGAAAACGACCGGACTGTCCCCAAGCGCTACAATTACATTGCGCTGGGACAGGATTATCTGGGAAAAGAGCTTAGGATTGCCATCTCGGGTACCAGAACAAGATCTTTTTCAGGCGCCTCTCCCATAACTGTCGGAGAAAGACGCGACATTCTAACCTATCACATCTCAAACATGCGCTCAAATATAATAATCGGTGACTTTTTGATGATCCTGGGCCTTGCCCTGATGATCCTCTCTCCCTACATGGTCATTTACCACAGCAATGACTTAAGACTCTTTTTCAGCGGTCTTATATCACTACTTCTTGGACTGTTCATATACTCTTTTTACGGACTTATCGATCTTCTGTGCAACAATCCGAGCCTTAACACCATTTGCGAATATTCTTCCATGTACAATATTCCGACAGCCATCATCGGATACTTCATGTCCATCTCAACAGACAAGCTAAAGAAGATATTCAGAGCACTTTTCGTTGCAAATGTTCTGGTATTCCTTTCGGTATTCTTCTTTACTGTTATTGCAAACCGCAGGATCTTCGAATTTACACCGATGCTTCAGGGTCTTGCCCTTTTTGAGGCAATCGTCTGCACCGTAATAATCATAAGAGCTGCAGCAAAATTGTTTAAGGATCCGGATTTCCGTCTGATTTCCTCCGACAATGTCTTTTCCGTAGGTCTTATCATTTTCACGGCTCTGTCGGTTGTTGATATCTTCAGATACAACTACACCAAGTACCTCTCAAAGCAGGGAGAATCATCAACTACCATCGCATTCTTCACCGGCGGCGCTGTACTTCTTGTTTGCTCGCTCCTTATAAGTTACCTGCTATACATCATTTACAACTCAAACCTTCAGTCCATGCAGAGCAAGATATCATCCCTTGCCTACACGGATCCCCTTACGGGTCTTGCCAACAGAGCCCGTTGCGAACAGGTTATGGACCTGCTTACCAAAGAGCGCACTCAGTACACCATAATAAGTCTCGACCTCAACAAACTAAAACAGGTAAACGATACCCTTGGCCACCACGAAGGCGACCGCCTTCTGTCCGGCTTTGCAACCATACTCTCCGACTGCTTTTTGGATGCTAACCTTGTAGGAAGAATGGGCGGCGATGAATTTATCGTAATCCTCACAGAAGAAAGAGCCCTTAGCACCACCAAGAGGATACACGAGCTCTACTCAATGATCAGTGACTGGAATCACAAAGAGCAGGTATTCCAATACAGTGCGTCCTACGGCTATGCCTACAGCTACGAAGTCCCCAGCGGATCTGCTCAGGAAGTCTACATGCTGGCAGACAGCCGAATGTATGAGATGAAGAGAGAGCATCAGTCAGACAAGCGTAAGGAGGTGATAAAGAATGCGTAAATTCTTATCTTTCCTTACATTAGCCCTGGCTTTACTTGCGCTGTTCTTTACATTTGCAGCATTTTTCTTCTCCTTTAAGCCCACGCACCCTATTATGAAACTCGAAAAAGGCTGGACTGTAACCTACAGAAACCAGCAGTACTTAAACACTAATCTTGAGCATATGAGCACTCAGGTTGGAGCTACATTCTCAAGAGGTGACGTTGTCTACTTAAGCCAGACTTCACCTCTTGTTGATATTCGCTGCGATTTCCCTTACCTCGCCTTCAAGACAAGATACTGCTACTATGAGATCTTCCTGGATGAAGAACTCATAAGCAGCACTGTCCCTGAGAGCTCTTCAAACAAAGAGTTTATCGGTGTCGGTTACAATTTCATCCCACTCCCCGATAACTACGTGGGTAAAAGACTTACCATCAGGCTCTATGTTACCGAAAACTCCACAAGAGCCGATATAATCACGCCTTTGATCGGTGACTTCGATGATATTTACAGAGACATGATCCATTCAATGATCTACCCCTTCACTATAGGTCTTTTCATGCTTATGTTTGGAGAGGTGTTCCTGATAATATCACTGCTCTTCTATATCAGGTCAGCCGGCGTTACAACACAGATTCTGTGCTCTGTCCTCAATATTGTTCTTGGATGCTGGATCTTAACCGCCTTTGATGTCACGGACTTTGTGCTGCCTCCCAACATAAATACAACGCTTGAGTTCTGCACCATGTACCTGATAACGCCGCTTATCTATGCCATTGTATTTGATCTTCACAGACGTTGGGAGAATAAAATACTGATAGTAATGGGGCTTTCGACTCTTGCCTTTTCTCTCACTTTCATGTTCCTGCACTTCTTGAATGTTGTGCACATAAATCATTTCCAGTATCCCTACTACTTTATTTCTACTGTGGGTATGATCATACTGGTAGCCTATGTCTACATGGACTTAAAGAGCAAAAGCCACAATTCCTCGAGGCTGATCCTGATGATAGGCATAACTTTCATGGCAGTGTCACTGTTTGGCTACATAATAGCCGCTGTGCTTCACCAGTATATTGGCTTTGCCAGCACCCCGATCATCTCCGCCATCATGCCCACCGGAGTTATGTTCTTCGTATTTATGCAGCTGCTTAATTACTTTGTATATATGACCCACTCTTTTGCACAGAAAAAAGAGTATGCAGCCCTTACAAAGATTGCCTACATCGACAATCTCACCGGCCTTCCAAACAGAGTCAGCTGTGACGAAAGGCTTGATGTCTTTAATAAGTCAGACAAGAATTTCTGTCTGCTGAGCCTTGATCTTAACGGTCTTAAAGAGGTCAACGACAACGCCGGACATCCGGCCGGGGATAGGCTTCTTAAGTCCTTTGCGGATACACTTAAAGCAGTTATTGGGGATCTCGGAGTCTGTACCAGAATCGGCGGAGACGAATTTTTAGTTCTGATTGAAAAGACAACTCCAATGGAGCTTGATAAAAGACTTGTTAAACTGGATCAGGAGCTTTTAGAGCTTGATAAAAAAGTTCCTGACGTCAATCACAGTGTGTCCTATGGCTACGCTTTCAGAGAAGAGGTAGAAGATGGGGATACACATTCGGTGTTCATGCTTGCTGATCAGAGAATGTATGACTACAAGAGAGCTCACTACGCAAACATGATGAAGAGATAAAAAAAGGACGCGCATTAATACGCGCGTCCCCAATATACCATTTTGGTTGCAGGCTTTCCGCACATTACACATGTGTCGGAGAGCTTTTCTTGTTCAAAAGGAATGCATCTGCTGGTAGCGGAGAACTCTTCCTTGATCTTGTCCTCACACTCCTGGCATCCGCACCACATAGCCTTTACAAAGCCCTTGGTCTCCTTGAAGGCTTCTGCAAACTCCTCTTTGTTGTGAGCTGCGAAGGTGTGCTCTGCAAGGTGCTTCTTGGCTCTCTCGAACATATCCTTCTGGATTGTATCAAGAAGCTCGCCAACCTTAGCTGAAACCTCAGAGATAGCACATTCGATCTTCTCTCTTGTGTCTCTTCTTACAAGTACGCACTTACCTGCCTCAAGATCCTTAGGTCCGATCTCGACACGAACAGGAATACCTCTCATCTCCTGCTCAGCGAACTTGAATCCCGGTGTTCTGTCAGAATCGTCAGTCTTTACTCTGTAATCTGAAAGGCTCTTTGCGATATCGTAAGCTGCATCAAGAACACCTTCCTTCTTCTGCTGGATAGGAATGACAACAACCTGTACAGGAGCGATCTTAGGAGGTACTACAAGACCAGAATTGTCGCCGTGTACCATGATCATGGCACCGATTGTACGTGTTGTAAGTCCCCAGGAAGTCTGACATACATAGTGAAGCTGATTGTCTTTTCCTGCGTACTGGATTCCGAAAGCCTTTGCAAAGCCGTCACCGAAGTTGTGGCTTGTTGCGCTCTGAAGAGCACGTCCGTCATGCATAAGTGCCTCTACTGTATAAGTAGCCTCAGCACCAGCGAATTTCTCTTTATCTGTCTTGCGTCCCTTAACAACAGGAATAGCCATATCGTTCTCAAGGAAATCAGCATAGACATTGAGCATCTGCTGTGTTCTCTCCTCAGCCTCTTCCATTGTTGCGTGAGCTGTGTGTCCTTCCTGCCAAAGGAACTCTCTGCTTCTAAGGAAAGGTCTTGTCTCCTTCTCCCAACGAACTACGCTGCACCACTGATTGAGAACCTGTGGAAGATCCTTGTATGAGTGTATCTCTCCCTTGTAGTAATCGCAGAACAGTGTCTCTGATGTAGGACGTACGCAGTATCTCTCTGTAAGAGGCTCAAGTCCTCCGTGAGTTACCCATGCTACCTCAGGAGCAAATCCCTCTACATGGTCCTTCTCCTTCTGAAGAAGTGACTCGGGAATGAACATAGGAAGGTATGCGTTCTGAACGCCTGTCTCCTTAAATCTTGCATCGAGGTGCTTCTGAATAAGCTCCCAGATTGCATAGCCTGCAGGCTTGATGACCATACATCCCTTGATGTTTGAGTAGCTTACAAGGTCTGCCTTGATACATACGTCTGTGTACCATTGTGTGAAATCTTCATCCATGGATGTGATCTCAGAAACGAGTTTCTTGTTGTCTGCCATAATTTCTCCTCTCTCTTGTCTATGAAGTGGATACGAGGTTGTTTATGCTAAAAAAATAAGCCTTCGCATCCCTAAAAACAGGGACCGAAAGCTCGGCGGTACCACCCTATTTAAATCCGCAAAAGCAGATTTCACTTCATTTGTGCCCTTAACGCGGGTAACGCTGTATTTATGCTGATGCTTTCATACAGGACTCCAAGGCGGGTTCGCTGTTCTTCCGTAAGAGCCTCACACCATACAGCCCTCTCTCTGAAACGTGATTGCAGTTACTATTCCTCTTCAACGTCGATTTATTTATTTCACTCATTCTAGTTTCAAACCCAAAGATTGTCAAGCCATTTTGAACCCAGGGGACGGAGTCAGCGGCTCATAATCTGACAATTGACCGATTTGTCAGATTATGAGCCGCTGACTCCGTCCCCTGGGTTCATTACCGGTTCAGCTCGCTCTGGGGACCGTCAGAGTGGTGGTTTCTGATGATGCTGTCGATCACCTGCTTGTCACAGGCAGGAAGGTCGCCCGGTACTGTATTCTTAACGCTGGAGGTTGCATTTCCGTAGAAAAGAGCTTTCTCCACATCATTATATTCAAGAAGTCCGTACAAAACTCCCGATACATATGCATCTCCCGAGCCGATCCTGTCGATTACGTCAATGCCTTTGTAGGGCTCTTCTGTATAGAACTTATCTTCCTTGGCGCTGTAGATGGTTGAAGTAAAGTTATGCTTTTTGGGGCTTATTACTTCGCGCTGGGTTGTGCAGACAATCTCTACCGGATAATCCTGAGTGTAGCTCTTCATGATATCGGAGAGCTCACCCTCTTTTTGCATCATGCGCCTTGAAGTCTCCTCGGAAACAAAGAGAACATCAACATATGGCAGAATGCTCTTGATGGCTGTCCTTGCCTCTTCTTCACTCCAGAGGTTTGCTCTGTAGTTGCAGTCAAAAGACACCTTCGCTCCGGCTGCCTTAAATCTCTTTATCATCTCTGTGGTTACTTCGCAGGTATTCTTGTTGAGCGCCAGCGTTATACCACTGGTATGGAACATTCTTGTATTGGAATATACACTCTCAGGAATTTCATCAAGGCTTATCCTTGTGATAGAGGAATTCATTCGGTCATAGACAATGGAGGGCTTTCTGGGCGCAGCTCCATTTTCGTAGTAATAGATACCAAGACGAGCCTCAGGGGCATCGTCATAGATAAGATAATCATCTGAAACACCCTCAAACCTTATCCTGTTTTTGATAAAGGTTCCGAGAGCATTCTTTGGAAGCCTCGATATAACGCCGGTGCGCAGGCCCAAAAGAGCTACACCGGACGCCACATTGAGCTCGGATCCGCCGGCACGTTTATCAAACACATCTCCCCTTGTCATTAGTTCGTAATTGGGTGGAGAAAGTCTAAGCATAATTTCTCCAAAGGTCAAAAGATCAAATCTTCCATCTCCCATAGCCGGCCTCCTTATTCACCATCAAAACTACAGACTATCTGCAGACAACTATATGATAATATATGAGAAATGCAAGTGTAAGAGCTTACATTGTTGATAATATGGATTATTTTGAACAAAAAAACAGGGGATAAAACTTATCCCCTGGAAGTATCTCTGTCATTATATTTTGAGAGCACGACTTCGCCCTTCTTTAATGTCTCTTTTACATCAATGACTCTCTGGTTTGAGGAGCCGCGAAATCTCAGCATCAGGTCTTTCTTATCAAGCATGAACTCTCCGTCCACCAGGACATCAGTCAATGCAAGGATTGCATCTGTATCTTCCCCATGGCACCTCTTGTTGTCCGAATCTGTAAGCTCCTCCCACAGATACCCCGAATAGATCCAGATTGTAGCCTTTGGGACTTCCTTTTTGATCCTCTCAAGAAGCGGTCTTATCTCTTTCTGGTTTACTATCTCCATGGGCTCTCCCCCAAGAATTGTAAGGCCGTCAATATATCCCGGCTTAAGGGACTCAACAAGGTCGTCCTCAACCTCTTTTGTATAAGGCTGACCGTAATTAAAGTCCCAGGTCATCTCATTAAAGCACCCCTTGCAGTGATGAGTACAGCCCGATACGAAAAAGGCTGTTCTGCATCCCACTCCGTTGGCAACATCATTGTAATAAACCTGTCCGTAATTCATAGCTTCGATCCTCTAAATTACAATACAAGCCGGACTTTATCCGCCCGGCTTGTATCTGTATTTCATACTTTTTCAATAACCCCCAAGCGATACCTTACACGGGTTCGCCATTAAACAATTATCAGCAGGAAATCTTAGGATTGGACATGTGAAGAACCCTCTCCTTGATCTCCTGAGTACGTCCCTGATTCCAGAACTGGGTTCCTATATATCCGCAGGTACGTCTTGCAACGTTCATCTTGTTCTGATCACGGTTGCCACAGTTAGGGCATTCCCAGATGAGCTTGCCGTCTGTATCGGTAACAATCTTGATCTCTCCGTCATATCCGCAGCACTGGCAGTAATCTGACTTGGTGTTGAGCTCTGCGTACATGATGTTCTCATATATGTACTTCATAACAGAGATAACAGCCTCAATGTTGCTGTTCATATCAGGAACCTCAACGTAGCTGATAGCTCCTCCCGGTGAAAGAGCCTGGAACTCAGCTTCAAACTTAAGCTTGGTGAAAGCATCGATCTGCTCTGTTACGTGTACGTGATAGCTGTTTGTAATGTAGTTCTTGTCAGTAACCTCAGGAATGATTCCGAATCTCTTCTGAAGAGCCTTGGCAAACTTGTAGGTTGTTGACTCAAGAGGAGTTCCGTAAAGTGAGAAGGATACATTCTCTTTAGCACGCCATGCTGCGCACTTGTCGTTGAGGAACTGCATAACCTTAAGTGCGAAATCCTTACCTCTTGGATCGGTGTGGGATACACCCTTCATGTACTTGGTACACTCGCAAAGTCCTGCATAGCCAAGGGAAATTGTTGAGTAGTTTCCGAAAAGAAGCGGATCAATCTTTTCACCCTTCTCAAGTCTTGCAAGTGCTCCGTTCTGCCAAAGGATAGGAGCTACATCTGAAGGAGTACCAAGGAGTCTGTTGTGTCTTGCCATCAGTGCTCTGTAGCAAAGCTCACATCTCTCATCGAGGATCTGCCAGAATCTGTCCTCATCCTTAGCTGATGAACATGCAACATCAACGAGGTTAAGGGTTACAACACCCTGGTTGAATCTTCCGTAATACTTGTGTGTTCCTTCTGTATAGTTCTTGGCCTTAGCCTTATTTCCTGCGTTGCAAAGTCCCTCTGCAAGAGCTTCATTATCAGGTGTAAGGAATGATCTGCATCCCATGCAAGGATAAACATCACCCTTCTTGAGCTCTTTCATCTTCTTGGCTGAGATGTAATCAGGTACCAGTCTCTTGGCTGTGCACTTAGCTGCCAGCTCTGTGAGGTACCAGTACTTGGAATCCTCAGTGATGTTGTCCTCGTCGAGAACATAGATGAGCTTAGGGAATGCTGGTGTTATAAGCTGACCCTTCTCGTTCTTGACACCGTAGATACGTTGCCTTAGCATCTCTTCGATTACCATTGCAAGGTCGTCTCTCATCTGTCCCTCAGGAACTTCATCGAGGTACATATATACTGTAATGAAAGGAGCCTGACCGTTTGTGGTCATAAGTGTGATTACCTGATACTGGATAACCTGGCATCCTCTCTCGATCTCTTTCTTAACTCGCATCTCTGCGATCTCATCAACCTGTTTCTTGTTGATCTTCATGCCGGCTGTCTCGAACTCAAGAGCAACTTCCTTGCGGAATTTCTGTCTGCTGACATCAACAAAAGGAACCAGGTGTGAAAGTGTGATGGACTGTCCGCCGTACTGTGAGCTTGCGATCTGTGCAATTGCCTGAGTTGCGATATTGCAAGCAGTTGAGAAGCTCTTGGGACGCTCGATCATGGTCTCGGAGATAACGGTTCCGTTCTGAAGCATATCCTCAAGGTTTACCAGACAGCAGTTGTGCATGTGCTGTGCAAAGTAGTCAGCATCATGGAAGTGGATAAGACCTTCCTCGTGTGCCTTAACAACATCATCGGGAAGAAGGAATCTCTTTGTGATATCCTTACTTACTTCGCCTGCCATATAGTCTCTCTGAACGCTGTTAACAGTAGGATTCTTGTTGGAATTCTCCTGCTTAACCTCTTCGTTGCTGCACTCAATAAGAGACATGATCTGCTCATCGGTTGTGTTGGACTTTCTAACCAGAGCATGTTTATAACGATATGTGATATATTTCCTTGCAACCTCAAACTTGCCGGACTTCATCAGGCCATCCTCAACCATGTCCTGAATCTCCTCCACGCTGGCTGCACGGGTAAGAGAGGCGCACTGTTTTTCAACAGCTTTCTCGATGTCACTGATCTGACCGTCTGTCAGCTTCTTCTCCTCAGTAACCTCATTGTTGGCCTTTTCAATCGCAGCGATAATCTTGCTGCCGTCAAAGGCAACTTCTTTTCCGCTTCTCTTTATTATCTTCATAACTAACCCCTTTCCTTTCGAAACACCTTCCGTCCACAATATCTTGTGGTCACATAAATATGATAATACATTATATGGGATAATTCAAGCTCAAAAATTTCGAACTTTTTCCAGGCGCAAATGCAGTCTTTTCAGGTGTTCCAGCGTTTCTCCCCCGGTTATCTCTTTTCCGGAAAAATAATATTCCGTGTTTTTCATCCACGACATTTCGTTATCTTTGTCAAAAGACATATCTATATCTTGTGCCATATCCAGAGAAAGAACATCTGCAAGATGTCTTACCGTTCCTCTGTTGCCGTCTATCAAAAGAGTCTCCTGCCCGAAATACTCTCTGTAGAGAGGCTTAAAGTAATTAAAGTGGGTGCACCCAAGAACCAGTGCGCAGTACTTCTCTTTATCAAAAGCCCCGAACTGCTGGGTTATATACTCTCTTACAGCCTCGGATTCAAACTCTTCCCGCTCTGCAAACTCCACAAGCTTAGGCATCGCCAGTAGGTCAACCCTGTGATCTTCGTCAACTCTGTGGAGCAGATCTTTAAGCTTATCCTGCCTTATGGTGACAGGCGTTGCGATGACCATGATTCGCTTGCCTTCAGTACCTTCTACCGCAGGCTTAACTGCCGGCTCCATTCCAAGTATCGGAATGTTGTAGTTCTTGCGAAGCTCCTTGATGGCAACGCTGGTGGCTGTATTACATGCAACTACAATTGCTCCGGCTCCCTTTTCTATAAGAAAGTCCGCTATCTTGGTTGCATAGCCGACTATCTGCTCCGGGGTCTTGGTCCCGTAGGGCACATTTTCAGTATCCGCATAAAAAATGAATTCCTGTTTCGGAAGCAGGTGATACGCCTCGTGCAAAACCGAGAGGCCTCCGATGCCGGAATCAAAAATTCCTATCTTCATATTTCTTTTTCCTCTGTGTTACAATAAACTCATGAGTGAAAAAATATTTGATGAACTTCAAAAACTGTATGACAACTCAAAGGTCGGTGCGCTGGTTCAGGAGATCTGCGAATACTACGCAACAAGAGTCGGATATGAGGATGATTCCTACGAGGATGAGATAGAACCTCACGAGATCGTGGAATCCGCTTATATTCTCTTTTGTCTCCAGTCCAGAGAGCAGATCCTTGATGAGTTTGCTATTGTCAGAAAAAGGTATCCAACTCTCTATGAGCCTGTCGGAGCATTCCACAACAACCTGCTGATCAACATGGATTATGGCAGGCTTGAAAGTGAATGCGCTGCAAGGATTGCCAATTACGCCAAGGACACCACAGAAAAAGAGGTTCTCTCTCACGTAGAAACCTTCGCACGTTCAAGCGAAAACCTCTCTGAAGGTCTTGATAAGTTTTATAGCTGGCTCCACACAAGGAGCCGTTAAAACCACTGAATAGCTTCAGTGGTTTTTATTTTTCCTTGAGATACTTCATGGAGGCATAAACCTGCTGCCCGTCGACTTCAACAAGGGCCCAGGAGCCATCCTCCGAAACAGCTATTCTCTTAAGTTCATCGCCTTCCGGAACCATTCCGACAACAGTCTCGCTGCTCTCAGAACTTGGCACGGAACGGATATTTAAGGTGCTTGCACCGGTAACTACCACCGTGTCATTCTTTTCCACAAATCCGGCAGGAATCGCAACAGCTACACTTGCAGCAGGCGCTTCATCCGGGTCAGGCGCCAGGTACCTGTCATAAACCTTGACCTTAAGAAGCATGGCGATAAAGGCAAGGATCACAACTCCGGTAATAATTGAGGCTATGCGCACCACAAGCTTCATGCTCGCATCGCCGTCATCGCCATCCTCATCCTCTTCATAGTACTCCTCATCACCGTCATACTCTTCATCGTAGTCCGGCTCTTCCTCAGGCTCATACTGCTCCCTTGGTGGTCTCCTTCTTGGCTCGGGATCTCTCTCACGCCTCTCCTTGCGTGGTCTGTCCTCTTCCGCCTCCCTTGCCGGCGCTTTGGGCGCAGACTCTCCCTGCTCCTTCTGGCGCTGACGAATGTACTCTTCTCTCTCTTCAGCGCTGAGGAACTGATAAGGATCCTCAATCTCGATGTTCATTGTATCCTGAGATACAGGCTCCGGTGTTACAGCTTTATTCTTATAGTCTTCAAAACTTGTGATCTTGTCTGACAAAACTTTTCCCCCGGTCTCCTTAAAAAGTGCTGGCTTTTTAGGCCAGCACTTTGTCGATTATTCCCTGTAATTTTGCTTTGTTAAGTGCTCCGACTGCTGTCTCCACAACCTCGCCGTTCTTAAAGAAAGCGAACATTGGAATTGACATTACTTTGTACTTCTGAGCGATATCAGGTGACTGGTCAACATTGATCTTACCAACCTTAAGTTCCCCTTCGTACTCCTCTGCGAACTCGTCGATCATTGGAGCCATCATTTTGCAAGGGCCGCACCAGTCTGCTGAAAAATCAACAAGCACCGGCAGTTTGCTCTTAAGCACTTCTTCTTCGAAATTCTGGCTGTTTAATGTGTAGTCCATTTAGATTACTCCCCTTTCTTTCTGCTGATTATGTATTTGTAGATGGGGTTTCCTTGCCCCGAAAATCGTTCTTCGTACTCTGTCATTACATTGCCGGCGTTCATCACTTCGTCATGGTGAAGGTCACGTGTCACGGCATCCAGGTGCCATCCGGCCGGCTCAATCTCTTCAAGAGCGAAATTGAAAAGATCCTCATTGTCCGTCTTGAACTCAACCACTCCATCAGGTACCAGGATCTGATCATAACGCTTTAAGAACTCTCTTGACGGAAGCCTTCTCTTGGCGTGTCTGTCCTTGGGCCATGGATCCGAGAAATTCAGGTATATCCTGCCAACTTCTCCCGGTGCAAAGACTTCTGTTATGGTCTCCGCATCCATTCTGATGAAGATGATATTCGGCAAAAGAAGCTGCTCCTGTTTCTGAATAGCCCTTAAAAGAACACTTGAGTATTTCTCGATTCCAACGTAGTTGATATCAGGATGAAGAGCTGCCATATCCATAAGGAATCTGCCCTTACCCATGCCTATCTCAATATGTATATCGTTGTCATTTCCAAATACCTCTTTCTTCCAGAGGCCTTTTTTCTTCTCAGGATCCTTGACGGTAAAGCTTGAGTCGGCTATTACTTCTCTCGATCCTGCAATATTACGTAAACGCATTTTCTTTCCTGCCTGTAAATCTATTAATAAGAATTTTACACCATTTGCCCGAAGTTTGGAAGTATTGTATTATAAGCTTGTCATGAAGACTACACATAATAACATAAGAAGAAATTTAATATACAAGGCATTTATCACATTCTTTGCGATACTCTTTCTTAGCGTATCCGTCTGTGATGTGTCTTTTGCTGCAACGGACTACGAGGCAGAGGCTCAGCTCCGCAAGGAACTGCCCATTCAGTCCAATGATATAAACGCCTGGCCCCATGGCCCTGAGATCACTGCAGAAGCTGCAATTGTCATGGAAGCCGGCACAGGAACCATCCTCTATGCCAAGAATATAAATGAAGAGCTCTATCCCGCCAGTACCACCAAGATCATGACCTGTCTTTTGGCGGTGGAGAATGCCTCTCTTGCAGACGAGATCTCTTTTTCCGACGAGGCAGTATTCTCCGTTCCAAAGGGAGGCTCCAACATCGGAATGGATGTGGGGCAGTCCATCACCTTAGAGCAGGCTCTTTACGGAATCATGGTCGGCAGTGCCAACGAGGTGGCCAATGCCGTCGCTGAGCACGTAAGCGGAAGCATCTCAGCATTTGTTGACCTGATGAATGAGCGGGCAAAAGAGCTTGGCTGCACCAACACACACTTCTCAAACACCAACGGTCTCCAGGCGGATGATCACTACACCAGCGCCTACGACCTGGCCCTTATTGCAAGAGCTTTTTTCTCAAACGAGCTTTTGTGCAAAGTCGGAAACACAGCAAGATACCACTTTGAAGCCACAGATACTCAGCCCGATGACTTTTATCTGAACAACAAGCACAAGCTAATAAGCGGAGAGATGACCTACGAAGGTATTGTAGGTGGTAAGACAGGTTATACGGACCTTGCAAGAGAGACCCTTGTAACCTGCGCAGAAAAAGACGGCCTTAAACTGATCTGCGTGGTGCTGATGGAGGAGTCACCCTCCCAGTTCACCGATACCGTTACACTGTTTAACTACGGCTTTAATAACTTCAAGGCCGTTAACGTAGCGGATGAAGATGGCAGATATATGCCCGACGATTCACTGTTCTTTGAGTCAGACAGGGACGTGTTCGGAAGATCCGGAACCATATTAAAACTCAGCAGAAACGATCAGATCATAATCCCCAAGACCTCTTCCATCGAGGATACGGATTATGAGATCCTCTACGACCTGACGGATGAGGAAAAGAGTCTGATCCCCACTGCCATTGCCAAAGTTGCCTACACCTTTAACGGCGCACCTATAGGTAATGCCTACGTATGCTATTCACCGACGTCAAAAGATGCTGCTGAAGATTTGGCGTCTTCTGATAAGACCATATTTATAAATGTGAAGATACTCCTTGCGATTGCCGGCGCGATACTTATTCTTGCGACTATCATCGGCTCCATTACGACCCTGGCCGTTTCAGGGAAAAAGATGTACACCAAAAACGATAAGCTTCGCTACAACCGCAGGAAAAAAGAATACAAAAAAACAAAGTTTAAATCAAAAAAGTTTTAAGACTGTGAGGGAAGAATATGATATACGAAGAATTTACCATTAAAGAAAACGGCTCCCTTGAAGGAGCCAAGCTGACAGTATATATCCAGCAGTATTCCGAATCGCTGAAGATCAATGATCGTCCTCTTATTCTGCTCTGCCCGGGAGGAGCCTATGCCTACACTTCAGACAGAGAGGCAGAACCCATTGCCCTTGCATTTATGGCAAAGGGTTACCACGTTGCAGTACTTAGATACTCCTGTGCTCCGGCAGTTTTCCCGACTGCTCTTATGGAGCTTGGAAGGAGCATTCTTCTTATAAGAGAGCATGCAAAAGAGTGGCACGTCAAGGAAGATTCCATCGTCATTCAGGGATGCTCCGCCGGCGGACACCTTGCTGCAAGCTATGCCTGCAACTGGATGAACGACTTTTTGGCAGACGGAATGAACATCACCTATGCTGACAGAATAAAGCTTCGTCCCAACGGTCTTATGCTCTGCTATCCTGTTATTACTTCGGGGAAATTTGCTCATCATGACTCCATTAAGAATCTTCTTGGAGACAACTACCATGAGCTGAAAGAAATGATGTCCCTGGAAAATGCTGTTAATGAGCATGTTCCAAGGACATTCATATGGCACACATTTACTGATGCTGCCGTTCCGGTAGAAAACTCACTGCTATTTGCAACTGCCCTCAGGGCACATGATATTAACACTGAGCTCCATATATTCCCGGATGGCTGTCACGGCCTCGCTCTGGCTAATGAGCTTACAGCAAGTCAGGAGATGAAGGAGATTGCTCCTTGTGCTGAGCCGTGGATCGATCTTGCTGCTACCTGGATGAAAAAGTACTGGTAATTACATAATTCCTTCTACGAATTCTGCTACCTTCTTCATATCAGCTGTAGGCTCAAAGCGGGCAACAACATTTCCCTCTCTGTCTACAACGAACTTTGTGAAGTTCCACTTGATCTCAGGATTGTTCTTGTAATCCTTGTCGATCTTCTTGAGCATTACACCCATAGCAAGGGCTGCAGGGCCTTTTCCAAATCCCTCAAAGCCCTTCTGGCTCTTTAAGAACTTGTAAAGAGGAAGTGCTCCCTCACCATTAACTTCAGACTTCTTCATCTGAGGGAACATTGTGTTGTAATGAAGCTGGCAGAACTCGTGGATCTCTTCGTCTGTTCCGGGTGTCTGTCCTGCGAACTGGTTGCAAGGGATGTCAAGGATCTCAAGTCCCTTGTCATGAAGCTTCTCATACATAGCCTCGATATCTTTATAGTGTGGTGTGAATCCGCAGCCTGTTGCTGTGTTTACTACAAGCACTACCTTGCCCTTGAAGTTCTCCATTGAAACTTCATTTCCCTGTGCATCTGTTACTGAATAATCATAAAAGCTCATGGTAAATCCTCCTTTTGAATTCCATAAACAACTGTATCTACTGTATCCAAAGGCTCGATATATTTATTTGCATATATATCTGCTTGTCTCTGTATACAATCATATTGTGCACAATCTATTTTGTCAATACCTGTTGCAAATATTTTTTTCTCCTCTTATGATTAATCCATGAGTAACTATATTGTCTTTGACCTTGAGTGGAATCAGGGTGATGCGCCGGTGACGAAGGATAACAAGACACTGGTCTTTGAGATCGTTGAGATCGGCGCTGTTAAACTAAATGAAAAAAGAGAAAAAATTGATGAGTTCGCAAGACTCATTAAACCTCAGGTCCACAAGCACATGCACCGTATCACCGGTAAGCTCATCCACCTCTCTATGGAGGACCTTGAACAGGGAGAGCTTTTTCAGGATGTAGCAAAAGAGTTTTTGGAGTGGTGCGGGGATGATCCCAAATTCTGCACCTGGGGACCACTTGATCTTACGGAATTCCAGCGCAATCTGGATTTCTTTGGCATGCCTCTTTTATCCGACAGGCCACTAGCCTTCTATGATGTACAGAAGCTCTACAGCCTGGCCTTTGACAATGGCAAATCCAGAAGGGGACTCGAGTCTGCCATCGACGAGCTTGGAATTGAAAAGGACATTCCCTTCCACAGAGCACTTGCAGATGCTGAGTACACGGCCAAGATCTTCGGGCGCCTTGGAGAAAAAGCCCTTACCAGGATCTCTTTTGACACCTATGTAACCCCCAAGACCAAGAAGCAGGAAATACGGATAACCTTCGACAACTACGAGAAGTACATCTCCCGTGAGTTTGCCAACAAGGAGGATATCCTTGAGAATATCGAGATCATGAGCACCAAGTGCTACCTCTGTAAAAAGAACCTTAAGAGAGTCGTTAAGTGGTTCTCCCCCAACGGCAAGCACTACTACTCCGTCGCCTACTGCGAAAAGCACGGCTATATGAAGGCCAAGGTGCGCATCAAGAAGGCAGAAAACGACAAGCTCTATGTGGTCAAGACCTGCCGGTTCATCTCAGGCGAGGACATGGACGATCTTAAAAAGAAACACAGGAAAATAAAAAAGAGACTAAAAAGCAAGGACAATGACGACTGATATGGATTTTCAGCTTACAACCCTGTGCTATCTCGAGCGCGATGATAAGTACCTCATGATGCACAGGATTTCCAAAAAGAATGATATAAACAAGGACAAATGGATCGGTGTAGGCGGTCATTTTGAAGGCACCGAGAGCCCTGAAGAATGCGTTAAAAGAGAAGTTTTTGAGGAGACAGGCTTTGATATTCCCTTAGAGGATTTTGCCTACAGAGCAGTGATCACCTTTGTTTCCGACAAGGGCGATTATGAGCTGATGAGTCTTTTTACTGCAAAGTGTCCTGATGGCAAGCCCAAAGAGTGCAGCGAAGGTAAGCTCGAATGGGTTAATAAGAAGGATATTTATGATCTCAACCTTTGGGAAGGAGATAAGATTTTCTTTAAACAGCTTGAAGAGAGCAGAGATTTCTTTTCCCTGAAAATGGCCTACGATAAAGAGGACAATCTAAGGCTCGCAATCTTAAACGGGAAGGAGCTTACACTTGGAAGAAAAGAGCTTTGAATTTCTTGCAGGAAGAGTCAGGGATCTGGCAAACAGAGCTTACCAGAACGGTTTTGTGACCCACACGGATTTCCTATCGCTCTCTGAGCTATCTCACTTTTATAAGATGCTCGCATCCGAGGGTGTATCGTCAAATGTCCATGAATACTGCGGCTCTCACTACGTGATCTACGGAGGCTTCGACGACGCCGAGAGGGCAATGATATGTTTCCTTCCGGATTATATGGATGAGGAAACGTTTTTGTTATCGGAAAAGGCTGAGCCATCGGTTTTATCCTGCGTACACATAACACCACTTAACAGCAAGTTCTCCGATGACTTAAATCACAGGGATTATCTTGGTTCTCTTATGAACTTAGGAATAGAGCGTGATCAGATCGGCGATATACTGACCGGAGACAAAGAGGCTTTTGTCTTTGCCACCACTGAGATTGCAGAAATGATCTGCAAAGAGCTGGTCAGGATAAGACACACCTCCGTAAAATGTGAAAAGGTCAGCTCAGCTGACTGCGACATAAGACCTACCTTTGAAGAGATTGGCGGAAGTGTTGCCTCTGAGAGGTGCGATGCCATCATTGCTTTTGTATACCACTTATCGAGAAGTGAAGCCCAGAAGCTCATTGAGGCAGAATCAGTCTTTATAGATGGAAGGACAGCTTACAGCGGAGGTTACGACTTAAAGCCCGGGAGCAGGGTTTCAGTAAGAGGTCACGGAAAGTTCATCTACGACGGATCATCCGGAACCACCAGAAAAGGAAGACTATTTGTAAACGTAAGGAAATTCGTATAATACTAAAAGCAAAATAAAGCCACCACTTCAAAACTGAAGTGATGGCTTTTATTATGGTCTAATTTACTCTACTTCAAAGGCCTCTGACCAGTAATCCTGACCATAGATATCAGTGAATCTGTAGGTTACGAGTGCCTTTCCGTCGCCAAGGTAGGTGTTGCTGATCTTCATGTCAGACATGCTGCCCTTAACGGTCATGGGCTCACCAAGATAGTAGCTGTCCTGATAGGTCTTGTCATATCCGTAGTAGTCACATACGAAGTCGATGACATCTCCCTCTGCAAGCTCTGTTGTGTTCTTGGCTATTGTCTCTGTCTCGCCATCTACGTAGTCGTAGCAAGCACCTGCCACATATCCGTCCTCATTCTCAGAATCAAATACCAGGATGAGGTTACTTCTTACATCGTTGATGTAGCATGGAACACGGCCTGTTATTGCATAACTGTCTTCTGTTCCCTGAATGTCGATAACGTAGTAAGCAACAACCTGTCCGTCTATTGAGATCCAGGTCTTATCGTTCTGGGTCTTAAGATTGCCGTCCTCATCAAAATCAAATATGTTATCAAGTCCAAGATCCACATAGCCTTCGCCATCATCGTAAAATACGTTGAGGGCCAGATCCTGAACCAATCCCCACTGATCTTCCGAGAGCTTTATGACATCCTCGCCTGCATCATTTGTGCTCCAGAAAAGAGCTGATGAATTAAATTTATGCTCCGCGATGTAGCTTGCTGCCTTCTCAACATCAAGGCTCTTGCCGATGAATGCTCCGCTGGAAGGAGTAAGTCCCGATACACTGCTAAAGTCGCTGGATAAGAAGCTGGTAAGAAGCTGAGTTATAAGCTCTGCTGAACCTGCTCCGTTACTGCTTGCGCTTCCCGAGAAGTCTCCGAAGATCGATCCTACAGGAGTTCCTGTAGCACTTCCGCCTGCTGCCACCTGACCTGCTGTACCCATTGAAGCAAAGCTACTGATGCACTTAGCATAGTCCTCATCCATTCCGATGTCGTCATACTCGTGGAGCATGTTCTGGACGCTTCCTGACTTCTTGTAAGGGAAGTAGATTGAAAGGCCGTATGCATTTGTCATGTTGGAGCTGGTTCTGTTGTACTTAATAGCATCCCTTAAGGCTGATGCAAGCTCTTTTGACTCAGCAGTATCCATGCGGGTTGCAAAATCCACAAGGTCAACCTGGTCGATCCTTGCCTGAGCAAACTCTCTTGTACTGCTTCTTGCACCTGATACGGTCTGGAAGTCATTTCCGTTTATCATCTCCGATGTATCCCTGGAGAAATCTGCCAGTTCCTGGGGCACTGTTTCTGAGAGCTCTGAGAGGTCTATGAGAGAAAGAGTGGTCTTCTGTCCCGGGCAGTTCCTTGCGCAGGCATCGGTAAAGTCATCGATGATATTCTTACCGATCTGAGTGGTCTCCATGGATGTGTTCTTGCCAAGAGCTGAAAGCCAGTTTGTGTAATACCAGCCGATACCGGGCTCAGTCTCCTCGGAAGCTACGAGGTAATCTGCATAATTTGAAACAACAAGGGCATTTTCTACTGTTGCCATAAGGCAGGTATCAAAGCCCACCATGTCAAAGGTTACTCCGCCGTCCTTCAGGGCCTTATTTATTCCGCCAAGAGACATTGCTCCTGCCTGAGGGAATTTCTCATCATAGCCGTATCCTCCGGTGGATCCTCCGCCGTGATCCCAGAAGATAAGGATATTTCTGTTTGCCGGGAAGTTCTTGGATGCCCAGCTGATATAGCTTGAGAGTGTCTCAGGCTTGGTCATGGCAACATTTCCAAGGTTGTCCTTAAGGAGTTTCATGTTGCCGTTCTTTATCTGATATATCTGGTTGGTGGAGCTTGATACAACGTTGTTCTGCCACTGCCTTGCTCCGCCTGTATATACGATGAGGTTGATGTTATCGCCGAGGTTTGCGCCGATCATCTCCTGAAGGTCCTTGCTGGCCATTGCGCTTCTGGACTCAAGATCTGCTCCGCACATATAAACCATGATGGTTACTACGTCATCACCGTTGCCCTTGATTACTGTTCTCTTAGCGCGGGCCTTGGGAGATACAGATGTGTTGAGTCTTCCTGTGTTGGCATCTGAACTCCAGGCTGCTGATGAACCTGAACTTGCGCCTGAATAGGACCCATATCCGCCGCCAAGAAGAGATCCCAAAATGGACATTCCGGATGATCCGGATGAACCAAGTCCTGTTCCGGTGGATGTTGATGGTGTTGTGGTCGTAGTTGTGGCCGGCGTCGTCTGAGTCGTCTGAGCAGGAGCTGTGTACTGAGAAGTATCACTTATGCTGCTGCCTCCGCCTCCAAGGAAAGACGTAAGTCCTCCGCCGCCTCCGAGTACCAGAAATAAAACGATGATGATCATAAACAGCGGACTTCTGCCGCCGGATCTCTGGGGGCCTCCGCTTCCGCCTGATCCTGATGATCCCGATGAATAACCTGAACTGTTACCGACAGGGCCTGTGCCCAGTCCTTCGCCTCTTTTATGAACTCCGGAACCGCCTTCGGTGACATTTTTCTTTCTACCTACAGGTCTGTTTTCCATAATAGCCTCCCGTTTGTCAAAGATTGTCGTACATAGCTATTTTATCACATTCGCGATATATAAACATACTATAAACTTTACTGTTTATTCGTGGATAAAATTACCATAGCTTGATAAAATTATAGTGGTCGCACTTTAAAAGAAAGGCAGATCTGCCTATGTATAAAACAATAGACGGGATCAGGTGTAAGCGCGGAAATCCGCTTCCGTTCGGTGTCAGTCTCACAAATGACGGCGGGATCAACTTCTCCGTAAATTCAAGAGACGCTACGTCCTGCACGCTAGAGCTTTATAAGGACAGCGGAAAAGCTTTCGCAAGTATTGAGATTCCGGGGGAGTTTAAAAGCGGAAGTAACTACTCGATAACCATCTACGGACTTGATCCTGAAAAAATATCATATACGTATCGCTTTGGGGGGAAATTCGATGAGTCCTTGGGACTTCGATTTGACCCCTCTTTTTGTCTTCTGGATCCCTACGCCAAAATAATCACCGGAAGAGAGATCTGGCAAAAAGACATATCGAAGCCTCTTCGGGGCAAGATCCTGACGCAGGAGTTTGAGTGGAAGGATGATGCTCTAAAAGAGCTTTCTTTTGATGACCTTTTGATCTATGAGCTTCACGTAAGAGGCTTTACCATGGACTGTGGCTCCATGATAAAAAACAAAGGAACCTACGCCGGGATTGTTGAGATGATTCCTTACTTAAAGGAGCTGGGCATCAACTGCATTGAGCTGCTGCCAACCTTTGAATTTGATGACCTTGAATACAACGGAACCTTTGAAGGAAAGACTTTATACAACTACTGGGGCTATAACACTGTAGGATTTTTTGCCCCCAAAGCTGCCTACGCCAAGGGAGGCGCTGCCACCAAGGCCGTTTCAGAGTTTAAGACCATGGTGCAAAAGCTGCATCAAAACGACATCAGGATAATCCTTGATGTGGTCTTTAATCACACTGCCGAATATGTTCCGCCTTTGGGAGATACCTACAACTTCAGGGGAATTGATAACAGAACCTACTACATCCTTGGAGAAAACGGGGAGTACAAGGACTTTACCGCCTGCGGAAACACCTTTAAATGTAATGACCCTATAGTTATCGGTTTTATCCTGGACTGCCTGCGGTATTGGAAAACCGAGTACCACATCGATGGCTTCAGATTTGATGAAGGCGCTGTGCTTTCAAGATCAGTTGACGGAACCCCTATGGAGCACCCTCCGGTTCTTGAAGCTATTTCCCTGGATCCCATCCTGTCTTCATCTTATCTTATTGCAGAGGCAATCGATGCTTCAGGCCTCTACCAGGTGGGCTCCTATCCTGCTCCCGGTCACTGGGGCGAATGGAACGACAAGTTCTCACACTGTGTCCGGAAATTTATCAAGGGCGATGCTGATGCCGGCCCTGAGCTGATAAGACGGATCAAGGGCTCTCCGGATATATTTGGAGGCACATGCCCTCACAGTCCCGTTAACTATGTCACCTGCCATGACGGCTTTACCATGAACGACCTTGTCTCCTACAACGAGAGGCACAACCTTGAAAACGGGTGGGACAACAGCGACGGAATCGCTGAGAACTACAGCTGGAACTGTGGAGTAGAAGGGCCTACAGATGACCCTGAAACAGAAGCACTTCGAAACAGACAGGTAAAAAACTTCTTTGCCCTCCTGATGCTAAGCCGCGGAACTCCCATGATGCTCGCAGGAGATGAAATAAGAAATAGCCAGCAGGGGAACAACAACGTCTTTAGCCGTGACGGCAAGATTTCCTGGATCAACTGGGAAAACATGGAAAAGCACAAAGACGTGTTGGACTTTTATAAAAAGATGACGGCTCTTAGGAACGCCCATCCCATCATCAGAAAAGAAGCTCCTGAAAGAAGCCTGAAAGAAGGCGGCTATCCCGACCTGTCCTTCCACGGGACAGAGCCCTGGAGCCTTGATGAAAACGCTCCGTTCCTGACTTTCGGATTCATGTACTGTGAACCTTCAGAAGACTCTTTTATCTACTGCGGAGTAAATGCCTTCTGGGAGAGACAAAGCCTTAGACTTCCCATCATACCTGAAGGCCTGACCTGGAGCGTATATGCCTATACAGCCGATGAAGAAGAACCCGGAATCGGCGACGGCGGCTATATTGATATCGAATCCCGGAGCCTTATCGTACTAGTTGCAGAGCCTGCAGAAAGGCCTAAGAAGAAATGAAACATATCTCAAAAGAGGTCATAAATAAATATCTAAAGCTCCTTCCCATCCAGATTCTGGGCATTGTGGTATCTGCCACAAATTCTCTTATAGACAGCATCATCACCGGAAGGTACATAGGGTCAGAGGCCCTTGGCGCAATTGGTCTGTTTGCCCCCATCATCTCGGCTGTAGGATTTTTTATGATCCTGATAACCGGGTTTGAGATCCTGTGCAGTACTGCTCTGGGAGAAGAAGATAAGGAGAAATCCAGCTCACTCTTTTCCACCTGTATCTTTATCGCGGGGCTCTTATGTATCCTGACCACGCTTATCTGCGTCGTTTTCAGGTTCCCATTATCACGCCTGCTTGGAGCCGATCCGGCAACAGAAGTCCTTCTTGCTGATTATATTCTCGGGTACTCACCGGGCTTTATCGGCGATGTGCTGATGGCGATAATGATGATCTTCCTTCCGCTAAACGGCGACACAAAAAGATCTTATGTCGGCATTGCAGCCCTTATCGTATCGAATGTAGCTCTTGACCTCATAACTGTCATCTTCTTTGATATGGGCGTATTCGGAATGGGCCTTGCATCCTCCGTAAGCTATATTTTATCGGCGCTTCTCCTTGTGCCGGGCTTTATAAATTCTGAAAAAATGCTTCGAATAGATTTTAAGCTCCTTAGCTTTAAGCCCGTGGCAGAAGCTGTTAAGCTTGGTTCTCCGAATCTCATGTTTACTCTTGGCACTGTAATAAAGGCCTACGTGCTCAACTGGGCTCTCATGAAGAGCTTCGGTGTTTCTGCCATCGCTACAGCTAATGTACAGAACTCTCTTTGCAGCTTCCTTGGAGCTGTGCCACAGGGATGTGGCGGAACCTTTTTGGTCCTTGGAAGTTTGTATTTTGGAAGCAGGGATAAAAAGACCTTTTCAGAGGCCTTTAAGTTTGCCATGGAAATAGGGATCATCCTGTCCGCCTTTCTTGCAATTCTCCTTATGGCGGGATCTTACCTGATATCCTCCTTCTATTTTGACAAGAGCGATCCGGCCTTTTTGATGACCAGGGACATGCTTCTTATCTTCCCGTCATTTCTGGTATTTAACACGGTACTGACGATCCTGCTCAGAGTCTATCAGTGCCAGAAGAGGATAACTCTTGTAAACATCCTCTCCATTGCTGAGAATCTCATGATCGCAGCTCTAGCAGTGATCCTCATCAGTATCATGGGCATAAACGGCGCCTGGTACGCCTTCCCGATATGTGAGATCATCTGCATACTGTGGGTAGCTATCGATATAAGACTAAACGCTAATAAAGGTGACGATCCGGTAAAAGAGTGGATCAGTTTCGGGCCTGTATCTGACCAAAGGAGAAGCTTATGAATTATATCTTTATATCGCCCAACTTTCCAAAGTGTTATGAAAACTTCTGCAACTGTCTAAACAAGCAGTCCGTGACCGTGCTTGGCATAGGGGATGCTCCTTACGATGAGCTATCTCCTATGATCATCGAGTCCCTTACTGAGTATTACAAAGTGGATTCCCTTGCGGATTACGACCAGGTATACAGAGCAGTGGCCTTCTTTGCTTTTAAATACGGCAAGATAGACTGGATCGATTCCCACAATGAGTTCTGGCTTCCGTCAGATGCAAAACTCAGAGAAGACTTTAATGTAAACACCGGTGTAAAGGGAGATAGCATTTACCGCTACATCAGGAAGTCCCTGATGCACAGGATCTATATACATGAGATGCTTCCTACAGCTCCTCAGATCAACGTAACAGACCTTGAAAGTGCCCTTAAGTTTGCAAACAAAGTGGGTTATCCCGTTGTTGTAAAACCCGATATCGGTGTTGGTGCTTCCTCCACCTGGAAGCTGGAAAACGACAAGATGGTAAAGAAGTTCTTTAAAAACCTTCCCGATGTTCCATACGTTATGGAGAAATTCCTCTACGGACGAATCGACGCCTATAACGTCATCATTGACCAAAGCGGCGATATCGTATTTGAGCAGTTTATGGACTGCGACCCCATACTGGATGCTGTCACCAACGATGAGGATCTTGTTTACACAACAATTCCGGAGGTTCCCTACAACGTGCGCATGCTCTGTACAAAGCTTATCAAGGCCTTGGAAGCCAAAGCCGGCTTTGCCCACATCGAGCTCATCTGCCTTGACAGAGACTATCCCGGCATCGGCAAGAAAGGTGACTTCTCAATCCTTGAACACAACATGCGTCCGCCGGGAGGCTATACTCTCGACATGATGAACTATGCCGGTTCCTGCGATGTCTACAACATCTACGCAAAGATTGTCAGCGGCAATAAGGAAGAAGAGCCTCAGATCCAGAAGCAGTACTACTGCGTTTACACCGGAAGGAAAGACAGGTTTACCTACGACCTCAGTCATGAAGAAGTGCTGGAAAAGTACGGCAAATCCATCGTAGTCTACAAGCTGATGGAAAAGAATGACTGGAAGGTAATGGGCAAATATATGTACCTCGCAAAGTTCAGATCCATGAAAAAGGCGAGGGAGTTCATGGCAGACACTACCAGAAAGAAAGAAAAAGAGTGACACTTTAAAAGAGCGAAAGGCCTTGGCCTTCCGCTCTTTTTATTGTTATAGAATTACTTGGCGTCTTTTTATTACAGTTCAATACTTCCTGCGCAGATGAGCTTACCTGATCTTCTATCGAAAAGGAGGATGTCTTTTCCATTGATATTGATCTTCTCTTCCTGGCCGATCTGATAGATCACGCCACCGAAGATAACACTGGTAAGAAGGAACTCACCTACTTTAAGCTTAAGAGTTGACTCCATACCTGTAGGCATCGCACCGTAGATGGTTGTGTCGATCTTTCCGTTGGGATCGATGTCTATTGCCTCAGGGCGGATACCAATAACGAAGTCCTCATCAGTGATAACAGGCTCATCAACGATTGAATCATCCTGCTCTTCCACCTTCTGAACATGGTACTTAAATACCTCGTCCTTATTGCTCTTCTCTACAGCACCCTTCTGAAGGAGTCTCTGTCTCTCGAACTCAGCCTTATCTGCTGCCTCTTTATCCCTTGCTGCTCTCCACTCTGTAAGGTCCATCTTCTCTGTGGGAACAAATCTTGCCTTGATTCCGCCGAGGATATCAAGAGAAAGACTTCCGTCACTTCCCTGAGTTCCCTTTGCATCAACAAAGTTCATGGAAGGATTTCCTACGAAGTCAGCAACAAAGAGGTTTGCAGGTCTGTTGTAAACTTCAAGAGGTGCAGCGTACTGCTGAAGCACACCGTTGCTTACAAGACAGATCCTGGTTGCAAGTGTCATAGCTTCCATCTGATCATGTGTTACATAGACGAAGGTTGATCCTGTCTCAACATGGAGTCTCTGGAGCTCATATCTCATCTCGAGACGGAGCTTGGCATCAAGGTTTGATAAAGGCTCATCCATGAAAAGAACCTGTGGCTCCGGAGCCAGGGTACGGGCAATAGCAACTCTCTGCTGCTGTCCGCCTGACAACTCTGCAGGGTATCTGTCCATGAACATACCGATCTTAACGATCCTTGAACATGCTCTTACCCTTGAATCTATCTCCTCCTTGGAGAGCTTTCTGTTCTCGATCACAGGCTCTCCGTTCTTTGTTACTTCGTACTTATCATTGAGGCTCTTGCCTTCTTTTTCATATCTGCTCTTAATGCCTGAGAGCTTGCTCTCATACTCTGAAAGCTTGGTCTTTGCAACAGCCGATGCATCGGAAGCTGTATGAATTCCCATAGCATAGAGCTCTTTTGCTGTATAGATAGAGAGGTTGTAGTTGTCGATGAGCTTAACGTAAGCCTTGTTCTCATCGAGCTTGCCATTCTTATCACGGCACTCCTCAACAATCTCTTTTACCTTATTACCGTTCTGAAGGGCTCTTATAAGGTCCCCTGCCTGCTTGGCTTCAACGTCAAGTACAGGCATTTCCTCGTGGATGTTCTTAAGACCAAAAGAGATGTTCTCGTAAACTGTCATGTTAGGCCAGAGGGCGTAGTTCTGGAAAAGAAATCCCACCTTACGCTTGTTGGCAGGAACGTTGATACCTGCGTTTGAATCAAAGACAACCTTATCTCCGATGGTGATCCTTCCCTCTGTTGGTGTCTCAAGGCCTGCGATCATACGAAGGATTGTAGTCTTACCACAGCCTGAAGGTCCGAGAAGTGTAATAAAGGAATTGTCCGGGATATTAAGGCTTACATTATCTACGCCGAAGAACTTTCCCCAACGCTTTGTTATATTTTCTAAAATGATTTCCGGCATGATTACTTTCCTCCTATGCCGCTGTCAAGGCTGGCGCCTGTCAGCTTGTTTACTAATGTGTTAAATACAAGAATTGTTACGATGAGGATCAGGTTGATGGCACTTGAGAATGCGTAAAGACCCATCTCATCGAAGTAGTCAAGTGTAGTTGAAAGGATAAAGCCCTGTGTGCAGAGAAGAAGGAACAGGGACAACTCACGAAGACATGTCATGAAGGGAAGAAGATATCCGCTTATGATAGAGGACTTCTGGATCGGAATGATGATCCTGGTCATTCTCTTTATCCATGAGGTGTTCATGATTATCGCTGCTTCCTCGAGCTCGTTGGAGATCTGGAGCATTGAGTTCAGTGAACTTCTCGAAGCAAATGGTATGTATTTTACAACACCTGCGATGATCAGAAGTGTGTATGTGTTAAACAGATTGATGTGCTCGTTGGAGAAGAGGATGAAGAACGCTGCTCCAACTGCGATCGAAGGCATAAGGTAGGGCAGGAATGCTACGTTGTTTACATAGTTGGCCCACTTATTTCTTCTCTTCTTTGCTACGGCGTATCCGATCAGAGTTCCGATGGTTCCTGCGATAAGTGCGCAGACAACTGCCAGGAACAATGTTCCGAAGAACGCATGCCAGATGGTCTTGTTATAGAGGATACCCGGCTGACCGTACATACCGTTCTCTGTAATGTTCTCGTTAGTTACCCACCACTTGTTTGTCAGGTGTGCAAGGTTTCCTGTGTAAAGGAAGCTGTAATCACCCGGGTTTGGAAGGAAGGTCTCAAGAGCGAACAGAACGATGGGCCAGATACTTGTGAAGAATGTGATGATGATGAAGATTATTCCCACAAGGTATTTTCCGACTTTGCCGATCGTAAGCTTTGTGAGCTGACCTGACTTACCGGTTACGGTGGTGTAGTTTTTGCGACTCTTTAGTGAGAGCTGGTTCATTCCAAGGATCAGTACTCCGAAGACCATCATGATGATTGCCAGGATTGAAGCTTCTCCGGTGTATTTACTGTTCATGGAGATGTACTTGGTTGAAAGTGTTGTAAGGTTCAAATAGTGTGGTACCGGGTAACTTCCCATTGCACTTCCGAATACCAGAAGGATTGTTGAAAGAATAGCCGGCTTGATCATTGGAAGCGTTACCTTGAACATGATCTTCCACTTCGGTGTATCAAGGATGGTTGCTGCCTCCTCGAGGTTGGCATCCATGTTCTTGAAGATACCGCCTATAAGGATATAGGCAAAGGGTGCATAGTGGAGTCCTAGTACCATGGCACTTGGGAATACTCCCTGGCACCACCAGTGTGGGAAGTACACATTAAAGATCGCTGCCAGAAGTCCATCAGATGTTCCCGTAACCTTGTTTGAGTAGAACATGTGCTGCCATACAACAGCCAGTGTCCACTGAGGCATGATGTAAGGGAAGATGAAGATGGAGCTTAAGTACTTTTTAAACTTCATATCTGTTCTTGTTACAAGGAAAGCGAAAAGTCCGCCGAACAGGATTGATATAAAGCAGGTAAGTACTGAGAGGATGACCGTGTTAAGAAGCGGTATCCAGAGGTTTGTCTTTGCAAGTTTACTTGTGAAAAGATCTGTGTAGTTAACTATTGTGTATCCGGATACTCTCTTGGTCAGATGCTGATCAATGGTTCCGGGATGGATCGCAAAGGTGTCTTTTACAATTGCGATGATAGGTGCGACAGTACTGAAGGTCAGAACAATCCCAAACAGCAAAAGTATTATATTCTGAGGTTGGGAAAACCATGTCTTTACCTTATTCTTGAAAATCGCACTTTTGTCTGGTTTTGCGATTGTCTGCATGTTGTCTCCTTTGAGCAGAGCACTTGGTGAGGTTTTTACGAACCTAGTGCGAGCCATGGGTGTGTACTTGACGAGGTCCTTTCGAGTCTAGTACAGCATCCCATTATAATTGTCAGTTACTCTTTAAAAATCACAAGGGCTGATTAAGCCCTTGTGACCATATGGTTGTTTATCATTCGCCCGGAGCGTAGTGATCAAGTACGTCAATCCAGCTTCCTACTGTGAAGGAAACCTCTGAGCAGTATGCAGGATCCTCAAGAACGAGCTCGCCGTCTGTTGTCCACCAGTCATAACCACGGTCGTTCTTTGCAGGGAACTCATCTCCGCCGCCCTGTGAGTGCTGGAATTTCTCTTCAACCTCTTTTGCAACGTTAGGATTTGATGAATATCCACCCATATCCTTACCCCAAGGCTCAAATCCTGCCTCTGTGCATGTCATGAATGCGATGAATGCGCATGCTGTCCAAGGAAGTGGTGAGTTCTTTGTAAGGAAGAGGTAGTGGCAGTAGCCGTATCCACCGATTCCTGTGTAGCCATCCTGGTAAGCTGCTACGTTGATGTTGTTAACTGATACTGTAGCTGACTCCTCAACTGAACGGAGCTTTGAGTAAACAAGAAGGCCTGCCTGGTCCTTAGCTGATGCATCAACAAGTGTGTTGCAGATAGGGCCGTCATCGGTCTGCTCGTTGTAGTTGTTAACCCAGAGCTTGATCCATGCAAGGGCGTAAGCGCCGTTTGCACCAAGTCCAAGGTCGCTGGCATCTGCCTGCATAGCCTGGATTTCAGGCTCGAAGTATGCCTTCTTTGTATCGTCAAGCTTGTCATAAGCTTCTTTAAGCCATGTTGCGTACTTATCTTCTGTGAGCATCATAAGGAAGTTCTTTCCTACGATCTCAGAGTCAACGCCCATGAAAAGAGGGTGTGAACCTTCATATACGAAGTCCCAGCAGTTTGTGTATGTTGCTGTTCCTTGATTGTTGTACATGAATACCTTGTTAAGTGTCTGAAGAGGAAGGAATCCCTCGTAAGCATCAGCTGTTGTTCCGTTAGCCTCTGCCCACTCCTTAGGAACGAAAGTCTTAAGGATATCTGTGTCAACCATCTTGGACTGGATCTGGTTACCGTCCTGGATAAGAGTCATGGCAAATGTGCCTTCGCTCTTAAGTGAATCGGATGTAAGCTGCTCGAAGATCTTGTTGTTCTTGGGCTGCTGCCACTCGAATTCCATTGAATATGAAGGATCGATAGACTGAAGATACTCGATGAAAACAGGAAGTGCTGACTTACCACGGCTGGAGTTTCCTACGCCGTAGAATGTCTTTCCGTTTGACTCTTCGATAGCTTTCTTGGCAAGCTCTTCCATTGTCATGCCCTCAGCCTCAGCGATGATGGCATCGATTCCTGTGAGCTCCTCTGCAGGTGCGCTCTCTGCTACTGCTGTGTCTGCTGCAGGAGCTGCATCAGATGTTGCCTGTGTGTCAGTTGTAGCTGCAGGTGTACTTGCTGCGCTTCCGCAACCAGCCAGCGCTGAAACTACCATTGTGAAAGTTAAGATTGTAGATAATACTTTCTTTTTCACTTTTCATTTCCTCCTTTTACATTAACCCTTTGTTTTTTGTACAAAAAAATGTACTTACGGGCGTTTGTTTGCTCTGTAAGTACATTGTAGATTTTGTTTATATTTATTTTGAGATGACAATTCTGATATTATTTGTAAAAAAATGACAAATTTTATTAAATTATTCTTTTCCTGCTATAAAGAATTCTGTCACCTATGCTTGTGGCATTCTCAAATCCGATGTCGGAAAGTTCCCTCGATGCTTCCCTTATGGCAGATTCGAATCCTTCCAGCACTTCATCATATACCCTGATCGCAGGTTTTTCTCCAAGTCCGACCATTCCCGCCATAGTCCGGAAACTGTCTCTTGTAACTTCATCTATGTTTCTGATTCCGCCTATGTTAAAAGACATTTCTCTGGTTGCACTTTCATAAATCAGCGTCCCTATAACATCATAGGCCGGAGCCAGTTTTACCCCGGAGAGGTCAGATTTGTAAAGCAAAGAAAAATTCTTGATATGAGAATCTGTATTTCCTATTACGTAGTTAAATACAATTCTTCTCCACAGAGAAAGCTGATCCTCAAGCGGATTGATTGCGTAGAGCCTTAGTATCTCAAACATTCTCTGCGCATAGTTTTGCCCTTCTTTTTCATATTTGTCAAAAGAGGCAATTCCCATAGCCTGGGCAAAGTCTTCCTGATGGATCCTATGGGGCAGCTTCAGACCATCAACATATTCTTCTGCCCCTTCGAAGGTCCTGTCATATCTTCTTGTTGCAAAGAGCACCTGGGAATCCAAACCTTTTCCCATGTTTATAATGAAACTTTGAGGAATCTTTATTCCGCATTTTGAAGCAGTAAGCATAGATAACTGCTCATTGGTTACGATTCCATCAAGCCTTATATGACTCTGTTTTACTATATGAGTGCTGGGAGCAAGCCCCACCGGCAGATACCACGAGTCTTCTTTGTCATCATAATAAAGCCCCACTTTGCCTGATGCTCCGGTGAGTGACAGATGAGTCTTTATAACCAGTTCCGTGGATTTTGTCGCTCCCTCTGAAGCAAGTTCTTCCACCTGTTTTGCAGAAAGCGGCTCATAGGAAATATCTTTATCTTCTTCATCCAGATAAACCCTGAGGGCACCAAGGCACTCTTTTCCCAGATTATAAAGGATTGAAAGATAATCTCCTTCATCAAAGTGCATATTTCCTGCAATCGCCCTGCGCATGAAACCTTCGGGTAAAAGGCCATCAAAAAAAATCCGGGTTGCTTCAGGAGAAAAAGGTTCCTTTTGTAAGGGCAACGATATTGATATCGGATGTGCAAAGGAGCCTGACAGAAACTCCTCAGAATACTTAAACTGCGCGTTATTTGAGGACTCTCCTTCAATTGTTCCTACTTTTATCTGTTTCCCGCCTATCTCAAGACCAACGTTGTATGTTCTCATTTTTATCCCCTTGCTTCCATAGTCAGGTCCAGCCCAAGGATACTTGCCAAATAAAGTGCTTTTCCAAGTTCCGCTGTGCTCTTGCCGTTCTCAAGGTCAGAAAGAAAACTTACACTGAAACCTGTAAACTCAGAGATATAGCTCTGGGTGTAGCCCAGTTCCTTTCTGCGCTTCCTTAATGCATTTCCAAAACTCTTTGCATCGGTTATCTTCATGGCATCTCCTCTTCGCCGTACGAACAAGTTATTACATGTAGGCAAAAATTTAGCCGTACGAACAAATTTACTTAATTTAAGTATAATCTTCGTCGTACGGCTAAGTCAAGTTATTATTCAAGTCCTTTGGTCTGATAGTCTGATGGGTTTTTGCCCACCAGCTTTTTAAAGGTGTTGGAGAAGTAGGCGATGTCAGAATAACCTACCTTCTCTGCGACTTCGTAGACCTTCACGTTTACATCCTTCAGGTAGTCCATGGCCTTTTTTATCCTGTATCTGGTGAGGTAGTTATTTATGGACTGATCGGTCTCTGATTTGAAAAGCCTTGAAATATGCCCCTCGCTTACGCTCATGGCCTCGGCAAGTTTGGTGATACTAAATCCCGAGTCAACATAGTTATTCTCAATATATTCTATGGCTGTCTGAACGTAGCGGTTTGAAACCTCATCTTTCGTCTTGAGCGGAATCAGCTGCTCCTCAAGCTCAGCGTTTGATGCCGGCGCATTGGGATGGAGGTGAAGGAGCCTTTGGATTGAGCCCTCAAGCTCACCGTCCTGAAAGGGTTTTAAAAGATAATCCGATACTCCGATTCGTATAGCCTGCCTGGCATACTCAAACTCGTTGTAGGCTGTAAGAAATATCACCTTGGTACCGGGACATTTCTCAATGATCTTCTCTGCCATCTCTATGCCGTCCATCTTGGGCATGCGAATGTCTGAGATCACAAGGTCCGGGCGCAGAGTCTCAGCCGCTTCAAGGCCTTCAATGCCGTTGGCAGCTTCTCCGACAACTTCGCATCCGATAAGAGCCCAGTCGGTCTCACTCTTTATTCCCATACGCACATATTTTTCATCATCAACTATCAGTACTCTTGTCATTTCTCTCCTCTTCCTTCACCGGCTCTTTTTCCGAATAAGGAATTGTAACTATCATGATGGTTCCACCCTCCGACGGTCTTACGGCCATAACTCCGTACTCCTTGCCGTAGTAAAGTCTTATGATGGTGTTCACGTTGTTAAGACCCAGGTGCCCCTTAAGAGTTTCCGGATCATCGTTGTTAAGGGCATTCAGCATCTCATCGCTGATACCTTTTCCATTGTCCTGAACGGAAATCTTAAGAAGGTCAGGGGATCCGTCCTTACCTTTTTCCTTGATGGAAGCCACATAAATATGGCCGTTGTCCATATCGTCCATGCCGTGAATAATGGCGTTTTCTATGATAGGCTGCAGGATAAGCTTCGGGATGATGGCTTGCATCACATCCTCAGGGATATCTATGGTAATGTCAAACTTATCGTCAAATCTTATCCTCTGGATGTCGCAGTAGTTCTGGATCAGCTTGATCTCTTCCGAGAGCCTTACAAACTGAGTCTGGGAAATACTGGTCCTGAGGATCCCGGCAAGTGACGCCGACATGGTCGCAACCTCCGGCACATGATTTGCTTTGGCAACCCACTTGATGGTATCCAAGGTGTTATACAAAAAGTGCGGATTTAGCTGTGCCTGCATCATCTCGATCCTGGTCTCGTTGACCTTTCTCTCAGCAGCCACTCGCTCTTCCATAGTGTCTTTTAACTGGGTAGTCATCTTGTTAAAGCCAACAGCAAGCTGCTCGAATTCATCCTCTCTGCTCAGCTCTATCTTGGCATCGAAGTCTCCCTTTCTAAAGCGCCTCATACCTGCTGCCAGTGTTCCTATGGGCTTGGCCACGTAGTTACTCATTCGGTTGGCAACTATCAGGCAGATAAGGACACTGATGATAGCCAGGAAAATGATGATCTGATAACTGGCTCTTACTGCGGATTCATCGAAGACCGGAGGCGTAACGTAAATTCCGAGAAGTTCTGTATTGCCCAGCTGCTTTATGTAAATGTTCTTCTGGAAGCCATCGGTGTAGAGCTTTCCGTCTTGCAAATTGCTGCGGATCGCTGACAGGTCTTTTCCGTCCTCAGCTGTGCCCACCAGGCAGTACGGTTCAAGAAAGCTTCCGGTCAGCATGAAGCCGTCTCTGGCGTTTATGGAACTTGAAAGCTGATTTCTGAGCACCTGCTGATCGATCCTGATAAGGGCTACTCCCGGCTCCTCTTTATCAACCATCAGTCTTGCTATGAGGAAATCACCTTCGTCTTCTGTGCTACTACTTATATCCTGGGAAAAGACTGTATGGCCTCCTCCCTGAACTGCCTGTCTGATCACACCGTAATAATCCGGAAGTGCTGCGGGTTTAGAGCCGCTGGCAGTTGAATACATACAGCGACTTCCCATGTAAAGATCCACCTGCGCAAAGGAGCGCACCTGTCTGGTTGCCTCGTAAAGATCGGCATAGATGGCGATAGAATTCTTCCTTCCCTTATAGAAGGAGTTTATGAGTACTTCACTGTCTGCAATGGCATCCAGGGTTTGCTCTGATTTTGTCAAAATGTCATTTATCTTGCCTATAGCTACGGCTTCCTGCTCCGCATCTCTCTTTTCGTAATCGCTCTTTATCCTGGCCTGGAAGCCCTGGATTGTCAGTACGCCTCCGAATATTACAAGGAAAAGAGTTACTGCTAGGAACACCACAAAAATCTGCCGCTTGAAGGATTGTCTCACAAAGCCCATACTCACTCTCCTTCCTGCCCGGCTAGGGCATTCCAGAGGGAAAAGACTTCTTCCTCTTCCCTGGCGGATTTTTCCACATCAAATTTTATGAAGGTCTCAGTATTTCCACGTTTGCTGCCCACATCACGCCTTGCGGATCTTCTGTAGAAGTTCTCGGTGGCGTATCTCTGGGTGTCGTAGGAAACCACGAAGTCAATAAACTTACCCGCGTTATAACTGTGGGGAGCGTTCTTTACCATGGCAATGCCATCGGGAACGGCACTGGTCCCGTCCTCCGGATAGAGCATGGAAATATCTTCATATTGATCCATGGCTTTCCTGGCCGTCTCTTCCAGAGTTATTCCTATAAGGAAACTTCCATCCGAAACTTCGGGAATAACCTGTCCTGAAGAAGGGAGGATCCTTCCTTCCAGCTGCTCATAAAACCTTGGTACCAGACTCTGGGGCTCTTCGTTAAAGAGCTGCTCCATAGTTGATAATATCGTATAGCTGGTTCCTGAACTATTGGGATCAGCAAAGGCAATCTGCCCTTTCCACTTGCTGTCAAAGAGCTCTTCCCAGGTAGTGGGAAGTTCTGAGTAGGATACCAGTTTCTTGTTGTAGACAAATACGATGGGGAGCTCGGTAAATGGAATCCAGCGGTTCTCATCGTCCACATAGTCAGGATCCAGAGCGCTCCTCTCGACAGGCTCATAAGGCATGAAAAGATCTTTTGCCGCCTCATAGCTCTCGATACCACCGCCGAACATAATGTCGCAGCGGCCTTGTTCTGAAGCCTCTTTTACTTCGGAAAACATCTGCGTCGTACCGCCTGTGTGAAGCTCAACCCATATCCCTGTGCGGCTTTCAAACTCCCGGATGATCGGAAGATACACCTCTTCCTTGTGGGAAGTGTAGACAATAAGCTGCTTCTCCTGAGGTACAGCATAGCTGCTTGAGAGCTCCTCAATCTCCTGCTTCCTCTCCGATCCTGCGCACGCCGAAAGAAGCAGCATAACTGCCGCTAGTAAAGTCGCTGTCATTATGGCCTTCAGGCGTTTTCCGAAATCTCTTTTACCATGTCTCATGGTCCTATTCTACTACATACCTGCCTTGATTTACAAAGCGCATTGTGATAATATACTTAGTGCATGTTTCCGTAGCTCAGCAGGATAGAGCGTTCGCCTCCTAAGCGAAAGGTCGTGCGTTCGAATCGCATCGGGAACACTCGCGAAGGCTACAAGCCGTGCAAAAAAATAGATAATCCGACTCGTGGGAGTTTACTCACAATCGAGTCGGATTATCTATTTTTTTATAGGGCGCCAGCCCGCGGAGAGGAAGCTCTGCTTCCTCGTCGCGCATGGCTTGTGAGTCACTGGGGACGTTTTGAGTCACTGGGGACGTTTCACTTTGACTCATTTTGAGTCAACGGGGACGTTTCACTTTGACTCATTTTTTCTTAAGCTTTCACTGGAACCCATATTTCTGAGTAATACTCAGGATTCTGCGATCCCTTAGCATACTTCTTTTCATCCGTATAGAATTCAATATTAAATCCGGCAGCTATCTCATAACTGCTGGCAGGAAGCCACTCATTAAAGACCTGTGTATTAACGCTCTGCAGAGCCTGTGGCATTGCACCTTTGCATGGGAACACAGCCCAGGTGTACTCCGGGATCTCTTTTACCTCATAGCCTTCTGACTTTGCCTTGTCTTCGTCGTAATCATCTGCGATCATGTAGCGGAACTGATCACCCTTGATTTCATCATCAAGGCATACTCCGTAAACGCCCATGATCTTGTTTGCCGGATTAGCAAATACCTCATCCCAGAACTTAGGTATTGTGCTGTAGCCATTACCATAATCAATGATCTTCGAAACGCCCATTACTTTAAATGCCGGTTTTTTCTCAATCCTGTACTCCATTGTTTTCCCTCCATCTAATGTCAGTTTAATATGCAGCGGCGCAAAAGCTTTAATGCTTGCACCATTTTGTCTTACATCAGTTGGAGTGCTTCCATGAAATCTTGTAAACGCCTTGGTAAAGCTGTCTGCCGAGTCGTAGCCATACTTCATGGCAAGGTCAATCACCTTGATGTCTGAAGAAGTCAGTTCTTCTCCTGCAAGAGAGAGCCTTCTCATCCGGACGTATTCTCCGACAGTGTATCCGCACAGCATAGAAAAGCCCTTTTGAAAGTAAAACGCGGATGTATTCACTTCCTTAGCAATCCTGCCAACTGTCAGATCTTCGGTGATATTCTCCTCGATAAACTTTATGGCGTCTTCAATGATTTTTGTCCAGTTCATACGTAACCTCCAACTTGATTGTAACTTTAGTATAGAGGTCTTGTACATACTTCTCCCGACAAAAAGTGCTCACTTTTGTCAGCTGGCGAGATCTCTGCGATTAAAGACTACAAACGCCAGGGCTGCGCAGCAGACAGTGACTATAGCTGCCATAACAAGAGCCAAGGCTTCTACTTCTATTCCCGAGAAAATCTCAGATGCATTCGCGTAAGAGTATGGTCCGATAAAGAGATAATCCTTAAGGTCCGGAACAACTCGTCCCATAAGATCATACACATAGAAAAGCAGCACTATTCCAAGTCCCATACCCATCTTGCTCTTTCCGGAAAATGCAGAGATTCCGAAGCATATTGCTGCAGTCTCGATGTTCATCAAAAACTGTCTGAGCATGAATGCAGTAAATTCCTGAGTCGGAACATCTTCCCCCAGGTAAACAAAACCGCAGATATAGAATACAGCGCAGATTACAGTAAACAGTGTGAGCAGGATAACCACGCATGCACCCTTTGCTGCAAGAACCTTGCTCCTTGAAACCGGAAGCGAGAACAGAAACTCTCCGCTGTGCTTATCCTCTTCCTTGGACAGGATGTCGATCGCCAGAATTGCAGCAAACATGCCACTTCCAAGGCCATGTACCGTGCCGACCTCCGTCGCAAAAAATCCCTCAATCGTCGCAATGCTCAAAGTGCTCATACCAAAAGCATCGGAAAACGCTCCCATGTTGGAGAACATATCCGCCATGTCCTTCATGTCGCCTTCCATGCTCTGATAAAGAAGGATGCAGACAAGGCCCATGAGTCCTACCGATAAACTCCATATAAGAAATGTCTTTAAGTTAAGCTTTAATTCTCTAAATAATATGTGTTTCATAGCTGCCTCCTTTCTTTAATCTTCATAGAACTTAAGGAACGTATCGTCATCAATTCCAACATCTTCAAGCATTGTGAGCCTTCCCTCTCTCATGATGGCCGCATGCCTGCAGTACTTGTTGACCTCAGTAAGTACGTGTGTGGACAAAAGACATGTCGCCCCCTCGTCCACGTATTCGCTGACCAGTTCAAAGAATGTCCTCTGCATCAAAGGATCCAGACCTCCCGTCGGCTCATCAAATATAAAGAGCTTTGGCCTATGCTGCATTGCACAGACTATGCTGACTTTCTTTCTGTTTCCGTAAGAGAGCTGCTTGATCTTTTTATCCTTATCAACCTTTAATCGCTCACATAATTTCTCAGCTTCGGTAGAACAGTCAAGGCCTCTGACATCCGCTGCATACTTAATGACATCCTTAACCTTCATGGAATCGTAGAACCAGGCTTCAGATGGCATGTAGCCCACATTCCTTAGAATCTCCTCATGCTGCTTAATACTGTCCATTCCAAGTATCTTTATTTCTCCGCTGTTGATCTTAAGAAATCCCAGCATAGAGCGGATTGTCGTGGACTTCCCGGCGCCGTTTGGTCCAAGAAACCCGAATATATCACCCTCTTCAATGCCAAGAGAGACATCTATGACTCCGCGGTTTTTTCCGTAGCTCTTTGTAAGGTTTTTAATTTCAACCACACTACTCATATCTTTCCCCTCCTGTTTATCATCATTTTCGTATCCTTAATTTATGATTAACACAAAGAAAAAGCGGGAACAATGGCTGTTCCCGCAAGGTGCACTTTAATTCCCCTAAGATTCACTTTTTATGTTCGGACTGGAATATCCGAAGGTCCTCATTGAGTCTTTTATCATCGATATAGCGCTTTGATTTATATATAAAATAGACACAGATATAGCAAAGCAAAACATACGCTGCAAATATGAACGTAGCCGTAAGGTTCCTGTCAAACCACTTAAAGACATATGACAATACACTATAAACCGCCGTGCATATCACCATTCCCAACAGCTCTTTTCCCCCGAGACTATCCGCCTCATCAAAGTTCCATAACAGATAAACCTGGATGTATCCTATCACGTAGCACGCAAGTATCATCTCCAGCATGTGCAGCATATCCGCAACAAAAGAGCCACCAATAATCCTCACCACGCAGTAGAAGAACAGTATAGCAAAGAAGTAGAGACAGGCCTTAAATTCTATGCCGATCTCTTTTGTGAGATAGAGCTCCCACAAGGTAACACGCGACTTGTCTTTCTTTTTATCACCCATCTCATCTTTCTCCTTTCAATAGTCTTCTGAAATCCACAGCATATCTTCTTGAGATCATGATGTGTTCTCCGCCTTCCATGGTGGCGTCGATCCTGTTGGAGGAAAGGCTCTTTAGTGCTCTGACCTTTCCAACATTTATGATCATGGACTTGCTGCACCTGAAAAACGTCTCATCCTTAACTTCGTTCATAAAGGAAACCAGTGTCCCTTCAATCCTGGCCACAACATCTGTCGTATATGCAAAGAGCTTGTCGTCCACCGTTTCCAGATATAATATGTCTCCCAGTTCAATGGAGACGCTCCCCGACTCTGTCCTGCCCCAGAGCTTGCCGTCGCCGCCTTCCAATATTCCTATTATTCTCTCAACTGTAGGGCTCGGTTCCTTGTACCTGATGACAATGCTCTCTTCCCCTTCAGTGATCTTCTGAATGTCGATATTCATGGCTGTTTCTCCCTATTACTAACATAACACAATGTAATCCTTGCAAAAAGACACATTTTTGTGGTATTATTTCGTCGTTTTGAGATTTAGAATTCGAGGAAAAAAACATGGGAAGAGTTTTTAAAAATATACGTAAAATCGACACCGTTCTGTGTATCGCATGGATACTGGCTATTATCTCTGCATTCTTTGTTCACCCGGGCAAAGAGTACCTTGGCTATATAGATTTCAGGTCTCTGGGAATTCTCTGGGGACTTATGGTTATCATCCAGGGCTTTAAAGAGAATTCAGTATTTGACAGGATTGCGGGATTTCTTTTATCCAAAGTCACAAAGAGCTGGCAGCTGGCAGCGATGCTGATCTTCATGTGCTTTTTCGGAAGTATGCTGATCACCAATGACGTGGCGCTCATCACCTTTGTTCCCTTTGCTCTGATGATACTTCATGACTGCGAACGCGAAGATATGATGATTCCAACCGTTGTTCTTCAGACAGTTGCAGCAAACCTGGGAAGCATGCTGACTCCCATCGGTAATCCCCAGAACCTGTATCTGTACGGACTTACAGGCATGCGCCTTGACCACTTTGTCATGATCATGCTGCCCTTTTCTCTTGTCTCTGCAGTTCTCCTTGTTCTCGGCCTCCTTATCATACCAGGCAGGGAAAAGAGCCTTAAGAAGAGCAACAATTCTTCCATCACCAGTCATTTCGAAAGTAAGCGCCAGATCATCATCTACGCTGTGCTTTTTGCGATAGCTCTTTTAACAGTAGTAAGGATCCTTCCCTGGTACGTATTTGCGATCATCGTTCTAGTAATTGTTGGAGGCATGGATTACAAGATTCTTTTCCGTGCAGACTATATTCTGCTCCTGACCTTTATCGGATTTTTCATCTTCACCGGAAATATGGGCAGAATTGAAGTTATCAGTTCGTTCCTACAAGAAGTCTTGATTGGTCGCGAGTTTGGAATATCCGTTGCGCTCAGCCAGATAATCAGCAATGTCCCTGCAACTCTTATGCTCTCCGGCTTTACTATCAACTACAAGTCACTCCTTATCGGAGTTAACGTAGGTGGTCTTGGAACACTCATTGCTTCCATGGCTTCACTTATTTCATATAAAGCTTACAGCAAAGAGTATCAGGAAAAGAGCGGAAAATATCTTTTGGTCTTCACCGCAGTGAATGTAGTGTTCCTGATCGCTCTGGTTCTGACATACGTAATTATCAGATATCTATGATCCTGCATAAATTTGTTTCTGATTTTTGTTGACGAAGTCAGATAAACATGTTACAAATGTAAGTGGTTAGTTTCCAAGCACAATTTGGAGGTAGAGAGGGATGTTGAATAGGTGATATTGATTCAGTAAGTAATAGCAGTAATTAACCCGCAAGGGTGTTATTTGCGTTGCGCGAATCGTATCATTCTACTTCAGATCTTTTCTAATTCCGGATAGGTGCTTTTTTTGTGCCATATCTTAAATACCAAAACACCGGGATAATTAGATTTTGAGATAGACAAGGTCCGTTTGCGTAATGCAAATGGATCTTTTTGTTTTATATTTCGACTTACTTAGGAGGACATCATGGAAAAGACAGATTCGAATGATTTAGAAATAAGAAAGCCCCTGTGGACAAGGGACTTCACAATAATAACCGTGGGCAGCGTAGTCTCCATGCTGGGAAACAGCATGGCAGGATTTGCACTAAGCCTTATGGTGCTGGATTACACCGGATCCACAATGCTCTACGCGATCTACCTTATGACCTACACTGTTCCGCAGCTCATCGTTCCTATCATTTCAGGCGCAATACTGGACAGGTTCTCGAGAAAAAAGATGATCTACACTCTGGACTTTATGATGGGCGGCTTATATCTGCTACTTGGAATACTGCTCTCCCACGGATGGTTTAATTTCCCGCTCTTTGCGCTGTTTAGTTTAACTGTAGGATCAGTAAACAGTATCTACATGGTTGCTTACGACAGCTTTTATCCGCTGCTTATATCAGAGGGAAATTATTCAAAGGCATATTCCATCGCCAGCGTCCTTGAAACATTTGCGATATTCATGGTACCGGTAGCGACCTTTTTCTATAAGCTCTTTGGTATGGGACCACTTCTTATGATCAACGCTGTCTGCTTTTTAGTTGCCGCAACGCTGGAAACCCGGATCAGAGCTGAAGAAAAATACATTGAGAAACAAAAGAAAAGCATTGAAGGTGAAGATCTTTCAAAAGTCTCCCGCGTCCTTGTCGACATTAAGGAAGGCTTTAGATATCTCTTTTCCGAAAAAGGTCTTATGGCGATTGCTATTTATTTCCTGTTCAGTTCCATGGCAGGAGGCGCATCAAATGTAATCTGCCTTCCCTACTTTAAGGGGAATTTTGAAAACGGCGAGTATCTGTTCATGCTGGTATTCGGTATGAGCTTTGTGGGAAGGGCTCTGGGCGGCGCTTTCCATTACAAGAAAAAGCTTGATGCCGGCAATAAGTTTTATATCGCGCTTTTTGTTTACATCATGATCGGAATATTTGAAGGGCTCTATCTCTATACCCCATTACGTGTTGCGATGATACTGAGCTTCTTCGTGGGCGTCGGTGGAGTTACGAGCTATACCATAAGGATTTCTTCCACACAGAGCTATGTTCCCGATGAAAACAAAGGAAGGTTCAACGGCGCATTCCAGGTGCTTTCAACTTCAGGCTCACTTATCGCCGAACTTCTTGCCGGGTCTCTTACACTGGTTATGGATCAACGAGCAGTTCTGCTGCTGTTTGAACTTGCCAGTGTTGTTGCTGCCATCCTGATCATCGGCGGAAACAGAGAACACGTTAAAAAGATCTACAACAGAAATATGTAATCCTTCGAAAGGAGGCGTTAATGTCTAAAAAACTACTGATTGAAGCAGAAAATATAGAAGTAACTTACGGCGAGCAGACAGTTCTCAACTTTGAGAGGTTCTACCTCTACGAAGGCGAGAAGGTCGGGCTTGTCGGAATAAACGGTGCAGGTAAAACCACTTTGCTCAAGGTATTATCCGGAAGCATTGAGCCCACACGAGGCAAGGTTTCCCAGTACTGTACTCCCTTTTATTTTGAGCAGTTTGGTGACGGGCTAAGCTATGACGATGCCGACTACTCAGAAGCCGGTAAACTCGGCGTATCAGATCAGCTCTGGCAGGAGAATGTCAGCGGCGGCGAGAATACAAGGATAAGGCTTTCACAGCTCTTTTCCAGTCAAAGAGCTGTCGCCTTTCTCGATGAGCCAACCTCTAACCTGGACAGCTCAGGGGTCGAACTTCTGAAAAAGAGACTTTCCGAAATCGAGACTCTGGTTCTGATAAGCCATGACAGAGCACTCTTAAACGCAGTCTGTGACCGGATTGTAGAAGTTTCCTTCGGGGAGCTGAATTTCTTTGACGGTAACTACGATGACTATCTTGAGCAGAAAGCTCTTTTGAAAAAGAGCCAGTATGCGGAGTATGAGAATTACCAGGCCGAGAAGAAAAGACTCCAGGGTGTTTATCTTCAGAAAAAAGCCAAGGCAAAAAGCGTTGTGAAAAAGCCAAAGAATCTGACTTCCAGCGAGGCTAAAGCCATTGCTCTTTGCGGAAACAGAAAGCCCGAGGATAAGGCACGCAGTCTTGAAAAGAGTGCAGAGAACGTACTCAAGAGAATCGAGCACATGGAGATTAAGGAAAAGCCCAAGGAAGAGCCGGTTGCCCGTCCTGACTTTCGCCTCACCAATCCTCCGAGAAATCCTATTGTCATAAGAGGAGAGCACCTTTCCTTTGGATATGATGAAAAGCTGATTTTTGATGATGCAGACTTTATAATTAAAAATGGAGCTAAGGTAGCTCTTGTCGGAGATAACGGCGCAGGAAAAACAACGCTTATTGAACTCATCAATAAGAGAGAAGGCATCTATGTTGTCCCGGGTGCCAAGATCGGCTACGCAAGGCAGAACATGAGCCAGATCGATATGGACAAAACGGTCCTTGAAAATGTCAGGGATGTCAGTATCCAGAAGGAAAGCATCGCACGTATAATTCTTGCGAGACTTCTTTTAACAGAAAGAGATATCCAAAAGAAGGCATCGGACTTATCCGGCGGCGAAAGGATGAAGCTGTCCTTTGCAATGCTCTTTGTGTCGGATGTTAATTTCCTGATACTGGATGAGCCCACCAACTACCTTGATATCCCATCAATTGAAGCACTGGAAAAGCTACTTATGGAATATGAGGGAACTCTTATCTTCGTTTCCCACGATAAGACTTTCGTGGAACATGTTGCTACTGAAAAGCTTTTGATTCAAGACGGAAAGATAATAAAAAGTGAATAACAAAGAATCTTTATACAGGAAAATATGGGTAGTTGCTCTGCCCATCATATTTCAGAATATCATCGACGCATCCGTTAACAGCGCGGATGTACTGATGCTTAACTATGTTGGCCAGGATGCCATAAGTGCCGTGTCCCTTGCAAACTCTCTTGTGGGAATTCTGTTTATGCTCCTCTACGGGATAGGTACAGGAATAGCGATGCTGGCAGCCCAGTATTATGGCAAAGGCGATCTTGTGACTATTGAAAAGATCGAGGGAATCGGACTGAAATTCTCCTTGTCGGTTGCTGCCCTGGGTGCATTTTTCTGCATGACGATACCTCAGAAGCTGATGTACATCTACACTTCAGATCCGGTACTTATAGAACTTGGTGCCAGGTATCTTCGCTTCATCGCACCGGGCCTGTTGTTCTGGGCCATAAGTGCAGTGTACATGGCCATCCTACGATGTATCGGAAGAGTCGGAACAAGTACAGTTATTGAAACTACTGCACTAATAGTTAATGTCTGCTTAAACGCTGTGTTTATCTTCGGACTTCTTGGTGCACCAAAGCTTGGTGTTATCGGTGTTGCCATCGCAACTACATTGAGCCGCCTGATACAGCTAATATTCTGCATCGTAGTTTCTATATCCGGTGCCGAAGTGAAGCTGTCACTAAAGCCCATGTTTGAAAGACACAGGCTTTTGGAGAAGGATTTCTTTTCCATGGCTCTGCCGGCTATAGGAAATGACCTGTCCTGGTCACTGGCTTTTTCCATGTACTCCGTGATAATCGGTCACCTTGGAAATGATATGGTTGCAGCCTATTCCATTACAAATGTCGTGCGAAACCTCGGAACAGTCTTCTGCTTCGGAATGGCTTCTGCTACAGGCATCATAGTAGGTCAGATCCTTGGAAGCGGCCAAAGAGATGAAGGCATAAAGGCAGCACACACGCTCTTTCGCCTGACTATCCTGGCAGGAATCTTAGGCGGAATAGTTGTTGCTCTCGTAATGCCCTTTGCCCTTACCCACGCTTCCCTCACTCCACAGGCTCTTGATTATCTGAAGTTCATGCTCCTTATCAGCACCTACTACATCATGGGAACTGCAGTAAATACCTGCCTTATCGCCGGTATCTTCAGAGCAGGGGGTGATAGCAAATTCGGATTTATCTGCGACACCATAGACATGTGGTGCTACGCTGTACCACTGGGACTCCTTGCAGCCTTTGTCTTTAAGCTCCCGGTAAAAGTAGTGTTCTTCCTGCTATGCACTGATGAGTTTGTGAAATGGCCCTGGGTACTTAAGCACTTCTACAGTCACAAGTGGGCAAGGAATATTACAAGAGATGAGATGGACTAAATAAAACCCGGATGCTGATCAGACAGCTTCCGGGTTCTTCTTATTTTTTCCATTGATATTTTTTCAGATCAACAACTCCGTCTTTGACTTCGACGCCTTCAGATTGCAGGATTTCTCCCTGCTTCCAGGCTCCGCCAAATGCATAGTTGCCGGCAAGTTCGCCTTTTGAATTTACTACACGATGGCAGGGAATTGTGCTTGGGTCAGGGTTTTTGTGAAGAGCATTTCCTACGGCTCTTGCCATCTTTCTATCCCCGGCTTCTTCCGCAACCTGGGCATAAGTTGCAACGCAGCCTTTTGGGATTCTCGCAACAGCATCATAAATTCTCTTGGTTGGAGAGTCTGCTATCAGGTCGTAGCTCTCAGCAATCATGATCTTTATGTCTTTATCCGGGATACTTCCATCGAGGATGATTGTATTCCAATGCTCCTTATTCTGATGGTATCCGGGGATAACTGAGCTGTAAGCCTTTCTCCAGAAAAAAGCCGTCTCGGGATCAACCTTCACATTGAGATTTATAAAGTCCTCTCGTTCATAAGTCCACAGGAATGCTTTTTTATTATACTTATATCGCACCAGCTGCCAGTTAGGATCATGGAAGGGCGCTTCCTGATAAGTATCCGGAAAAGATAATCCGTATTTTAATGCTTCTTCTCTTGTTTTCATGAAATAATTCTAACACATTCTAATAGAATTACTCATAATTCACTGTTATTTTTCCCAGCGTTATTCTATTAAGAACTTTATCATTGGTCTTTACTGTATGTTCAGGCAGTATTTTTTCCTGATAGTACGCTCCGTCCCAGTTAACAAGTTTTTCCGGCTCATCGCTGTATACGGTAAAGCTCTGAGTTTTTGCCAGATTGTCGGAGTACTTTTTTGCAAGAGCCTGTTTTATCCTCATATTAGTGAGGATGCTTTCATCCAGCCCTGTCCTTTCAAGCTGATCCCCAGTCATACTACTTAGGATCATCTTTGCTTCGACCATAGCTTGTTTTTCTTCCGCGCTACTTAATACGACTCCTTCTAAAAGAGCTCTTTTAAAATAAATCTCATCAGATATACAAGTGTTTACTGCCACCTTCTTGGCATAATCGCAAACAAACTGAGAATCCATGCCGGCTGAAAAGTGGGTATTCCACCAGTGCTTTGGATTCTCAGGATCATACAAAAGAGCCTGGTTCTGGACAAACTCTTCTATTTCATATATGTAATAGCCAAACTCTCTTAAAGTTATCTCGGTATCATCAACTGTGATCAAAGGCTCATCAAGATGGTCTTCGTAAACAAATCTGCTTAGTATTTTTCCGCAAATAGCAGCAGCTATCAGGATGACATTTACAATTAAGATTATTATGATAGCTCTTTTAACTGATCTCTTCATGATCACTATCCATCCTGTGTAAACAACTCTTGGAATTCCTTTCTTCCGGGAACCCACGCCTTTTCATAAATGTGAGTGAAATGATTCTTTACTGTCTGTTCAGAAATCCCAAGCATATAAGCAATTCTATGGTTTGAAAACCCCGACACTTTAAGGTATCCGAGTTCAAGCTCTCTTTTTGTAAATCCGAATTTACGAGCTATATTAAGATATTGCTCCTTAGTAATTCCGGGATCATTCATCTTCCATGTCCATCTCTTCATTCATCTTACGCTCGGCATTTAACTTAAGCGGCAGAAGGAAAAACTCAATTATAACTGCATAAAAACCTGACAGGAAGCAGACAGCAAGGCTTGGTCCAAAGGTCTCAGGTTCAGATAAATGTCCCATAAGGATTATTGCTGAGGTTATGATTGCAAAAAGAGCTCCAAAAATAGTAAGTTTCTGAGCAGCTCCTACTGCTTCTATAATATTTTTAAGTTCAAGAAGTCTGTAATCTTTTATCCCTACCGAGAATGACTTCAAAAAATCTTTCCACTCACCCATGATAATGAGGCCGGGGATCAGAATAAGCAAAACGAGAATCAGCGACGGCACATCAAGAAACCAAGCTACAGCAGAAAAACCAAAGTCTGTTCCGAGGGTACTGATAAAAAATACTACAAGGAAAAGTATAAGCTCTCCAAGTAAAACGGTACGTATATTCTTTTTCATTGACATACTCCTTTATTATTCTTCACATTAATTGTAACAGATGTTCTTAATATGACGTTATCATATACACGAAAAGAAATATATAGTACCTTTTTTTGTCCGGCGCATAAAAAGAAGTCCTTGACCAAAAGGTCAGGACTTCTTAATTTTTTTAACTCCATATTTGTCTGATCAGAGCTGAATTGCAGTCTTAAGAGCAATCTCCATCATATCTGTAAATCCGGTCTCACGCTCTTTTGCTGTAAGCTCTTCTGTCTTGAAGAGATGATCAGAACATGTAAGGATTGTAAGAGCATTTTTCCCCGCTTCTGCTGCGTTCATATAAAGAGCAGGTGTCTCCATCTCTACTGCAAGAGCGCCCATGTTTCTGTAGAGCTCACTTTCATTGCACTTCTTGTAGAATGCATCTGAAGAAAGAACATCACCTACGTGATACTTAACGCCTTTCTCCTTAGCGATAGCAACTGCCTTCTCAAGAATGTTGTAGCTGCAAGTAGGAGCGAATGTTCCCGGAAGTCCGAACTGGAATCCGTAATTGGAATCTGTATGTGCTCCCTGAGCAAAGATGATATCCATAACATTTACATCGTCCTGAAGTCCGCCTGCGCTGCCGACTCTGATGATGTTGTCTACATCGTAGAAGTTAAAGAGCTCATAGGTATAGATACCGATTGAAGGAATTCCCATTCCGTGTCCCATTACAGACACCTCTTTTCCCTCGTACTTACCGGTAAAGCCCAGCATTCCTCTTACTTCATTTACGCACTTAATATCTGTAAGGAAGTTCTCTGCAATAAATTTCGCCCTGAGTGGATCCCCGGGCATAAGAACGGTCTTGGCGAAATCGCCTTTTTCTGCTTGATTGTGTGGTGTTGCCATAACTACCTCCTTTTTTCTTTTTTAATTATCCGGATAGTTTATCATTCCCTGCATCCAGATATTTCCTTTAAATCTTCTGCCTACAGCCGGCTCTCCGAGAAGGTCTGCCTCGTTGATGCATACGTCAAACTCAATCTCGTTGCAAAGGATCCTCATAATGTAGACAGCTTCATCCGTAAAACGATTGATGACCTTCTGACTATCGACCACCTCTCCCAAAACAGAATACTGATCGCACTCAACACCATAGGGCATAAAGTAAGTATCAACCAGGCTGTAGATATCCTGCTTCCTGATCTTCTTGGAAAGGGTCGTGTAAAGATCCATGTCATCAAGAGTCAGGGACTCAATGGCTGTTTCGTCCCCTCGTCTTGCATTGTTTATAAGTTTATTTCTGTAGTTTAGTTTTTTCTTTGCGACCTCTTTCTCTTCTTCGGTCTTTGCAATCGGCATCATGATCTGACCCTTGATTGAAAGAGCTGAAAGAGAAAGTGTAGTCCCCTTGATAGGAAACTTGTTTTCGTTCTCATACTTGATGTAAGGAACCATGTTCTGAAGATAGAAAATAAGTGTCACGCCAAGCCTTGGTTCATTGCAGACTCCTGCGTATGAATATGTGGCTGCATGTCTCTCAATATTGATATCTTCTTCGGTACTTACAGCAGATGGAATAAGGTACGGGTAGTAGTACTCGTAGATGAACTTATCTTCATCATCAAATTCACCGCATACTGCTACTCCGATCCTGTCAGCAAAGTCCCTGGCAAACTCCGCCAGGATCACGTTCTCATTATTGGTCACATAGGACCTCTTCTGAGCATTCTGAATAGAACTCGTGATAAGCGCAGTCAGTTCTTTTCTATCTTTAATTTTTGAAAAACCAACAGCTCTTAAAAACTTGTGCAAAAAGATTTTACCTCATTTCCGATTACATTGATCTCATGCCTTAGCATTGGGAACAAGAACTTCCTTGCCACCCATGTAAGGACGAAGAACCTCAGGAATCTTAACTGTTCCGTCAGCCTGAAGGTTGTTCTCAAGGAATGCGATGAGCATTCTTGGAGGAGCAACAACTGTATTGTTAAGTGTATGAGCAAGATAATTTCCATCCTTGCCCTTGATTCTGATACGAAGTCTTCTTGCCTGAGCATCGCCAAGATTTGAGCAGCTTCCAACCTCGAAGTACTTCTTCTGTCTTGGTGACCATGCTTCTACGTCGCAGCTCTTGCACTTAAGATCTGCAAGGTCTCCTGAACAGCACTCAAGAGTTCTGACAGGAATATCCAGTGATCTGAACAGATCAACTGTGTTCTGCCAAAGCTTGTCATACCAGGTCTTTGAATCCTCGGGCTTACAGATAACTACCATCTCCTGCTTCTCAAACTGATGGATTCTGTAAACACCTCTCTCCTCGATACCGTGTGCACCTTTCTCTTTTCTAAAGCAAGGTGAATAGCTGGTAAGAGCCATAGGCATCTGATCTTCAGGAATAATCTGATCTATGAACTTACCGATCATTGAATGCTCACTGGTTCCGATGAGGTAAAGATCCTCACCTTCAATCTTATACATCATGGCCTCCATCTCAGGGAAGCTCATAACACCTGCAACAACATTTCCGTGGATCATGAAAGGAGGAACACAGTAAGTGAAACCTCTGTCGATCATGAAGTCTCTTGCATAGCTGATAACTGCTGAGTGAAGTCTTGCGATGTCACCCATGAGATAGTAGAAACCATTTCCTGCTACTCTTCTTGCAGCATCAAGATCGATTCCGTTAAAGCTCTCCATAATATCAGTGTGGTATGGAATCTCAAAATCAGGAACAAACGGATCACCATACTTCTGGATCTCAACGTTCTGTGAATCATCCTTACCGATAGGAACTGACTCATCGATGATCTGAGGAATGATCATCATCTTATTTGTTACCTGCTCATCAAGCTCTTTCTGCTTAGCCTCAAGCTCTTCAAGACGCTTAGCTTCCTTGGCAACTTCATCCTTAAGTGCCATAGCTTCGTCCTTCTTGCCCTGAGCCATAAGTCCACCGATCTCTTTTGAGATCTTGTTTCTGTGAGCTCTTATCTCATCTGCTTCCTGCTGATTGGTTCTTCTCTGCTCGTCAAGTGCAATAACCTCATCAACAAGAGGAAGCTTCTCATCCTGGAATTTCTTCTTGATGTTCTCCCTAACTACGTCAGGATTCTCTCTTAAAAATTTAATGTCGATCATTTGTGATCTCCTCCACTTAAATATATTTTATGCAATTATATTTTGTAATTCTTATCTTCTGTTTACACTATCAAGTGCCATATCAAGAGCTTTCTTTTCTTCACCGCTAAGTTCCACGTCAGCGATTCCGGCTTTTATATCTTTTGAATAAGAATAGTTTAATCCGTCTGTGCTATGAACCGAGTTAAGAAGAACTCCATTGTCGCTTTCATCCAAAAGGCAAAGTGCAAAGCTTAGCTTTCCTCCGCTCTGATTGAATGCATCATACTTATGAAGTCCAACCTTCTGGAAGGTTCTTGCCATTCTTCTGTTGATATCAATAATATCTTTTCGGTTCTTCTCGTTCTCACTTCTAATGAGTCTGTTATCATGGAAAAGACCTATGATCTCATCTTCTAGTGAGTCAGCTTCTTTTCCCTGCATGAACTTATTGTATTTTCTTTCCAGCTTTTTGAATTTCTTCCCCTGAAGAATAACCAGTACAATAAGAACAATTACCAGAAGAATCAAAACCAGAAAAAGAATTCCCGGATCCAATGCGCCTAGCCCTATAGCATTAAAAATATTGCTGTTCATATTTCCCCCAAATAAGTTTTATTCTCTGCAGATTCTATCGATGATCTTCTCGAGGTCATCGTTGTTATAGAACTCAATCTGTATAAGTCCTACACCATCTCCCTTGGATGTAACTTCGACCTTGGTTCCAAGTGCCTGTTTGCACTTCTCGGAAACTTCTGCATAAACTGCATCGATGCTTGGATTAGACTTAGAAGATGCTTTCTTCTTAGGTGTCTTACCAAGATTCTTTACAAGCTTTTCTGTTTCTCTTACACTAAGGTTTCCGTCGAATACCTGCTGCGCAACTTCTTCCTGCTGATTAGGATCTGTAATTGCTAAAAGAGCTCTCGCATGTCCTGCAGTAAGCAGCTCCTGAATTACCATTTCCTGAACTTTTTCTGTCAGCTTCAAAAGTCTGAGAGAGTTAGTAACATATACTCTACTCTTAGAGATCTTTTCAGCTACCTGATCCTGAGTATAAGAATACTGTTCGATGAGCTGCTTAAAAGCAAATGCCTCTTCAATAGAATTGATGTCTTCACGCTGTAAGTTCTCAATAATTGCAAGCTCAGCGATTTCCTCATCAGTTAAATCTTTAATTACGACAGGTACTTCTTTAAGTCCTGCTTTCTTAGCTGCTCTCCATCTTCTCTCACCTGCTACGATAAGGAAGCTGTCACCTCTCTTAGTAACAAGTAATGGAGTAATAACTCCATGCTGTTTAATAGAGTCTGCAAGCTCAAGAATCTTATCTTCATCAAATGTCTTTCTTGGCTGATTTCTGTTTGGTTCGAGCTCTGTTGTCTTGAGGGTAACTACTGCTCCCTCAGGCTGAGCTGCTGTATTTTTATCTTCTTTCTTTGGAGTAACCTTAGCCGGGATCATTGCATCCAGTCCCTTGCCAAGTCCTCTCTTTGCATTCTTTGGTGCCATGTCTTTCCTCCAAAACTTATTAATCAAATTTTCTAGCGATAACTTCCTTGGCAAGAAGTCTGTATGCCTCAGCTCCGGCTGACTTTGGTTCGTACTGATTTATTGGCATACCATAACTGGGAGCTTCAGCAAGTCTGATATTTCTTGGGATGATTGTCTTATAGACGTTCTCCTCAATGTGATCCTTAACATTCTCAACTACCTGAAGAGAAAGATTTGTTCTGGAATCGAACATGGTAAATACTACACCTTCCATCTCAAGCTCAGGATTAAGTCTGTCTTTCACAAGATTTACTGTGCGAACCAACTGACTAAGTCCCTCGAGTGCATAATACTCACACTGGATTGGAACCAATACTGTGTTGGCAGTTGTCATAGCATTGATTGTCAGCATACTAAGAGATGGCGGACAATCTATTATGATAAAATCATAATTATCTTTTACATTACTGATTGCATTTCTAAGAATGAATTCCTTGTCTTCGGCATCGATAAGTTCTATCTCTACCGCTGCAAGATCTACATTAGATGGTATGATATCAACATTCTTAGCTACTTCTTTTGTAATAGCTTCGTCAGTTGTAATCTCACCTATGAGTAATTCGTAGATAGTGTTTTCCAACTCGTTCTTATCAAGACCAAGTCCACTGGTTGTATTTCCCTGGGGATCGGTATCGATTACCAGGACTTTCTTTCCTGCTTCACCAAGTGCAGCAGATAAGTTAATAGAAGTGGTGGTTTTACCAACGCCACCTTTTTGGTTCGCAATAGCTATAACTCTTCCCATTATTCCTCCACCTTTTTCAAAACGCTATATTGATTGTAACACAATTTCTTATTTATAGAGCACAACATGTAAACTTTTTGACTATAAACTATATCTTGTGTCTGAAATTGTCTCTATTTACAGAACAATATCCATCTGTATTAATGTTTCACGTGAAACAACACAATATCTAGTATAAAAATGTTTCACGTGAAACAATTTTTTGTGATGAGAATTGTACCTCGTTTGAATGTTTCACGTGAAACTATAAGATTAGAATACTAGTATTTGTGTTTACTGTAATGGCTGCTTCGAAGGTACTCCAGCTTTTCTTGGATATTTCTTAGAAGTATTCTCCTTCTTCTCAACAATACATATTGTCCTACTAACATCTGAATCCGGTAAAAGAAATTCTTCAGCAGCTACAAGTTTACCACCAAGTAAGTGAATAGCTCCTTTTGCATTCTTAAGTTCTTCCTGAGCTTTCTCACTCTTGTATGCAATGAAGGATCCGCCAACCTTAACATATGGAAGACAATACTCAGAAAGAGTTGCCATATTAGCTACAGCTCTTGAAACAGCAATGTCAAAAGTCTCCCTCAGTGAACCTTCCTTAGCAAGACAATAATCTTCTGCTCTACCATGAAGAGTCTCGATTGATCCTCTCTCATTAAGTCCAAGCTGATCTATTACTTCATTAAGGAAATTGAGTCTCTTATTAAGAGAATCCAAAAGGGTAATGTGCAGATCAGGAAAAACTATCTTAAGTGGAATTCCGGGAAAGCCGGCTCCGGTTCCAATATCTACCAGTGAATAATCCTTCTTTGAAAAATCAAAATACTTACTTCCTGAAATACTATCAACAAAGTGTAACTTACATACGTCGTTAAACTCTGTTATAGCTGTAAGGTTCATAACCTCATTCCATTTAATAAGCAGTTGATAATACTGGTCAAACTGATCAAGCTGTTTATCTGTAAGTTCAATATCAAAGGAAGAAAAATCCTTTATCATCTGACTGTAATCATTTGTCATTCTCTGTACCTCTATGAAGTGAATCAAGGTATATGATCAGCACTGAAACATCGGCAGGATTAACTCCACCGATTCTGGAAGCCTGACCAATATTAGTTGGTCTGAACTTTTCAAGTTTTTGTCTGGCCTCTAACCTTAAGCTGGATACATCATCATAATTAATATCCGCAGGTATCAATTTCTTTTCAAGCTTTCTGAACTGATCAACCTGTCTCTGCTGTCTTTCTATGTATCCTTCATATCTGATGGTAATCTCAACCTGTTCAATTACATCTGTCGGAAGCTCTTTTCTGTCAGGATCTATTTCAGCAATCAGATCATAATTAAGCTCCGGTCTGCATATAAGTTCAGCAAGAGATGTTGCAGTCTTAAGTGATGAGCTTCCACACTTCTCCATGAACTCCTGAATCCTTGCGTTAGCTCCGACTGTTGTCTCTTTCAATCTCTTGACTTCAGCGTTTATCATCTCCTCTTTCTTAAGAAGCTTTTCATATTTTTCATCGCTTATAAGTCCTACTTCATGACCTTTTCCTCTGAGACGAATATCAGCATTGTCCTGTCTGAGCAACAATCTGTACTCAGCACGGGAAGTCATCATTCTGTATGGTTCAAAGTTTTCCTTTGTAACAAGGTCATCTACAAGAACACCAATATATCCTTCAGACCTGTCGATGGTCAGATACTCTTTTCCGAGAATCTGCATCGAAGCATTTATTCCGGCATAAAGTCCCTGAGCAGCAGCTTCTTCATAACCGCTACTTCCGTTAACCTGTCCGGCACTAAAGAGACCTCTTACATTTTTAATCTCAAGTGTAGGATGAAGTTGTCCGGGACAAAGGCAATCATACTCAATTGCATAAGCAGACTTTACAATCTTACAATTCTCAAGACCCGGAACTGTTCTATACATTGCAATCTGAACATCTTCAGGAAGTGAAGAACTCATGCCATCAATATACACTTCATTGGTATAAGTTCCTTCCGGCTCAACAAATACATGATGTCTGTCATGGTCAGGGAACTTGACAACCTTATCTTCTATAGATGGACAATATCTTGGGCCGACACCTTCTATGATGCCTGCATATATAGGTGATCTATCTATGTTATTTCGTATTATTTCATGTGTTTTTTCATTTGTATATGTGAGATAGCATGAAACCTGAGGTCTCTGCACATCAGCAGGATCTGTATCAAATGAGAAAGGGATAACAGGAGTATCTCCAAACTGCTCACTCATCTTGGAATAGTCAATTGAATTGCCATCCATTCTGGCAGGAGTTCCTGTCTTAAATCTTCTAAGTTCAATACCTGCTTTAATAAGAGAATCAGATAAATAGTTAGATGGTAAAAGACCATTAGGACCACTGTAAGTAATCGCTTCACCTGTAAGACATCTGCTCTTAAGATAAGTTCCGGTACAGATGATTACAGCTTTGGCCTCATAGACAATTCCGGAAAAGATCTTTACACCGGTTATTACTTTTGTGTATCCTTCTTTCTTAAGTTCCTCATCATCAGTATCTTCAAAAAGAAGTTCAGTAACTTCTGCCTGCTTGATGTAAAGGTGTTCTTGCTCCTCCAAAACTTTTCTCATAGCTTTGGAATATTCCATCTTATCAGCCTGACATCTGAGTGAATGTACAGCCGGACCCTTAGAGGTGTTCAGCATCTTGGACTGAAGGAAAGTCTTATCAATGTTCTTTCCCATCTCTCCGCCAAGAGCATCGATCTCTCTGACAAGATGTCCTTTAGATGATCCACCGATATGTGGATTACAAGGCATAAAAGCAATATTGTCAGCACTCATTGTAAACATAACAGTCTCTAGCCCTAGTCTTGCACATGCAAGTGCTGCTTCACAACCGGCGTGACCGGCTCCGATAATTGCTACATCAATTTTTTCTCTTACTTCGATCATAAATTATTTACCCATACAGAATTTGGAGAAGATTTCTTCTGCCAGGTCATCACCTATTTCTTCTCCTATTATTTCACCAAGATATACATAAGCGTTTGTCAGATCAACGGTATAAAAATCCTCCGAAAGATCTTTTTCAATACTATCTATTACAAGAGCAAGACTTTCAACAGTTTTTGAAAGAAGCTCCTTATGTCTTAAGTTAGTAATATAGATTTCCTGCTTGGGAGCAATCTCACCATCAAGGAAAAGCTCAGTAATGGCGCGCTTTAGCTCCTCTATACCTTCTCCATTCAATAATGAAGTGGTGATGACAGGAAAATCTACAGAATCACTTCCTGAAAACAGCATAGGAAGGATATCTTTTGATATTTTTATATCACCAGTCAGGTCGTTCTTATTAAGAATTACAATGGTTTTCTTGTCCGCACAGAGACTGCTTATCTGCTTATCTTCATCATCAATCTCAGATGTGGAGTCAATTATATAAAGACAAAGATCAGCTTCTTCAACTTTTTCTTTTGCCTTATCAACTCCGATCTTCTCAATGAGATCCTCAGTGTCTCTGATTCCTGCAGTGTCTATAAGATTGAGAATTATATCATCAAGTCTTACTGTCTCTTCAATGACATCTCTGGTTGTTCCGGCGATATCAGTTACAATCGCCCTTTCATTTCCGGAGAGTGCATTTAAAAGAGACGACTTACCGGCGTTTGGTTTTCCAATAATTACAGTTTTTATTCCGTCTTTTCTGATCTTACCTTCATCTGCTGTCTTTAAAAGTTTTCTTATTTTTTCTGACATTGCAGTCACTTTTTCTTTCAGCTTATCAGAATATCCTGTAAGATCGTAGCTCTCGGGGTCATCAATTGCAGATTCAATATAGGCCATCTGATAGAGAATGTCTTCCCTCAGGGCCTTAACTTCTTTGTAGATACTTCCCTGTAGCTGGGCTCTGGAGCTGTCCAGAGCAAATTTGTTCTGTGCTCCGATGATGTCCATTACTGCTTCTGCCTTGGTAAGGTCAATTCTTCCGCTAAGGAAAGCTCTTTTTGTAAACTCACCCGGTTCAGCAAGTCTGCAACCTTTTGACAGAAGTAGAGATAATATCTCATTCATCACCAGCATTCCGCCATGGGAATTGATCTCAATTACATCTTCCCTGGTATAACTGTGAGGACCTTTCATAAAAGAGATCATGACTTCATCAACAATATCTCCCTGATCATTGCAGATGTATCCGTACTTTATGGTATTGGGTTTGTGGGTTAAAAGAGTGTGCTCCTTCTTTGAAGAAACATAAATCTTATCACAGATTGTAAGAGCATCTTTTCCACTGACTCTTATAATACCAATTCCGGCATCGGACATGGCAGTAGCTATTGCGCAGATTGTATCATCATTAAAGTTGTTTAAAACACTGCTCATAATTTTTCCCTAAATAAAACCCCTCAAGACCAAGGCTTGAGGGGCAATCTAATCTTCATCCAAAGATTATTTCTTTAAAGTAACAACTACTCTTCTGAATGGCTCATCACCTTCACTGTGAGTTGTAACAAATCTGTCGTTCTGAAGAGCTGAGTGGATGATCCTTCTCTCATAAGGATTCATTGGCTCAAGAGCAACTGACTGTCTTGTTTTCTTAACCTTTATAGAAATATTCTTTGCAAGGTTCTCAAGAGTAGCCTTTCTTCTTTCACGATAATTCTCTGTATCAACTTTTACATGAATGTACTCTTCTGTCTCTCTGTTAACTACAAGAGAAATGAGGTACTGGAGTGAGTCAAGAGTCTGTCCTCTCTTACCGATGAGAACTCCCATCTCATCTCCTGAAAGCTCTACATCAAGGATGTTCTCTTTGTCATTGAATTTGGAGTTTAAGTTAACTTCCATATTCATTGCGCCGAACACATCCTTAAGGAATGCATTAGCCTTAGCTACAAGCTCATCTCCGTTGATGTTTGAAGAAGCTTTTTTCTCAGTTTTAACTTCTTCCTTAGGAGCTTCCTTCTTTTCTTCCTTTTTAACTTCTTTCTTTACTTCGGGCTTCTCTTCTTTTTTAGGCTCTGCTTTTACTTCCTCAACTTCAGGAGCTTCTTCTTTGATCCTGGCTTTTATAACAGCAGGCTTTGAAGCGATTCCTAAAAATCCTGAAGATCCGCTTGATACTACTTCATAATCAAGTCTGTCGCTGGTAACCATTAATGTCTCACAAGCTTCTGTGATGGCATCATCAAGGTTTTTTGCTGTAAACTCTCTATATTCCATTATAATATAACCTCCCGGAAAGATTACTTATTATTCTTTTCATTAAAGTCTTTTACCATGTTTGCTTTTGCAAGAAGTGAATCCTTACGGATCTCCTTATTGTTGTAAACAGATTTAACCTTCTCAAGCTTCTCTTCCTTCTCAGCTTCTGAAATGCTTGAATCCTTAGCTGAAGAGAGATCGTTGTTCTTGGTTGAAAGGTTAGCATAAAGACTCATCTGCTTGGTTGTCTTGTTCTTCTCAAGCTTCTCTTTATACTTAGCTGTGTTCTTGGCAATCTCAGCATCGATATCAATCTTGTCGATGTGTCTGTTAATAACAACCTGCTGGATTGATCTGACAACAGCACCGGCGATCCAGTAAATACCCATACCTGCAGGAAGACTTAAGCAGAATACTGCTGACATGATAGGCATCATGAGGTTCATAGTCTTCATTGACTGCTGCATCTGAGCTGTAGGATCATCAGCATTTGCCTTGCTGTTATCCGAAGCAGGCTGAGGCATAAGCTTAGTGTTGATCCACTGTGTGAGTGCTGCAAGAACAGGAACCATTACACCACCGAGCATCAGAAGGAATGCCTTATCAGCAAAACCTGTCTTGATCATGTACATAGGAGTATCACTGATGTTAAGACCAAGGAAGTAGTTGAATCTGGTAAGTGCTGAATGTGTGTTTTCAATTGATGCTGAAAGTGATGGGAACTGAGCTGTTAAGCTGTTCCAGTCAGCTGTTGATGCTTTATTGAGAACATCGATAAATGTGTTCTTAATATAAGTAGGATCACCTGATGTGAATGCTTCATTTGTAAACTGATTCTTGAACACTGAAGCACTTGAAAGTGTCTGTAAGAAATCAGCAGCACCTGTTGTTGCTAAAAGATCTTCTACAAGAGGCGAGAATGCATTCTTAACGATAGTTACGTAAGCAGGAATCTGGTAAATAACACGGTAAAGTGCAAAGAGGATAGGCATCTGGATAAGAAGCTGAAGACAGCTACCTGTCTGAGATACGCCATACTTAGCATAAACCTCTTTTGTCTCCTGCTGCATTGCAAGCATTGAATCGTTGTCTTTCTTACCTTTGTACTTAGCCTGAATAGCCTGAAGCTCTGGGCTCATCTTAGCCTGAAGCTTGGAAAACTTCTGCTGCTTGTATGTCAAAGGTAAAAGACATAAGTAAATAACAATAGTAAAGATAATGATGGCAAGACCAATGTTTGGAATACCAATAGCATTTAAAACATTGAAAATACCATTCATAAGATGACCGAGAAGCCATGCAACCGGTCCTACAATTTTACCCTGATACTGGGTAAGTAAAACTCCCTTCAAATCATACCTCCTAACGAATTATGGAACCGGATCATATCCACCGCTGGAAAAAGGATTGCATCTTAGAATCCTCCAGGCAGCAAGTAATCCCCCTTTGATAGCTCCATATTTTTCTATTGCTTCTAGTCCATACTCGGAACATGTTGGTATGTATGGACATTTTGTTCTCTTTAATGGAGAAATATACTTCCTATAAAGTTTGATCAAAAAGATTAATATCTCTTTCATCTCATTCACCGCCATTTTTTATTATGCGGGCCTTACCTGCCAGGCTTAAAAGAGATTCTTCTATATCAAAATAACTAGCATCTCTCGCACAGGCTCTGGCAACGACTACTATATCCAAACCACTATTGAATACATTTTCATGTAGTCGGTACGCTTCTCGAACCAGTCTTGCAAATCTGTGCCTTACAATACTGTTCCCTATTTTTTTGCTACATGAGATTCCGATCTTATTATTAGAACCGCCATTTTCCCACACATAGACAACAACGAATTTATTGGCATAACTCTTGCCGTTCTCATAACAGTTTCGAAACTCTTCTGTCTTTTTCATTGAATCTGAAAAAAGCATTTTCTAATTCCTTTATTACAGATGAAAAAAGGTCACATTATTATGTGACCTTTAAAATCATGCTGATAGTCTCTTTCTTCCTTTAGCTCTTCTGGCAGCTAAAACTTTTCTACCGCCCTTTGTAGCCATTCTTGCTCTGAAGCCGTGTACTCTGGCTCTCTGAAGCTTATGAGGCTGAAATGTCATCTTCATATTCGGAAACACCTCCTTCTTAAACAAACTAACCTATTTAAAGGTCCGTTAAATGAGAAGAAACTTCTCACAATTATCAATGATTACATCCAGTGTGGAAAAAATCTTTATAATTATAATAAATAAAATCCGCTTGGTCAAGCCATTAATGGACGTTTTTTTATCCTATTGTATTTTAAATATTTTTTTCAAAATTTTTCCACCAATATGTAGTGCCATAAAAAATTATCCACATCAAAATGTTGATTTTGTGGATAACTTGTGAATTAATATTTTTTTAAAAAAGATATCCACATTTTTTTTAATTTTTGTGGAAAAGATAGTTATTCTTTAGTGGTTAACATCCTAGAAATGCCTTATTTAAGCCATTTATAACAGTAGATAGCTTATAGTGGATAAACACCTATTTTTCCACAGAGATTTTTTTCGTAAGTTTTTCTCACATTTTTAAAAAAAGTTATCCACAATTTTCGTCTGATTGATATTTAAAGTCATTTAATATAAAATAGAAAAAGTCTAAATTTATGCTTTGTTTGGGGAAATCTTATATGCAATCATCTACTGAAATCACCGAAATATTAAGAACAAATTGGGAATCTATCAAGAATACCATCAAGAATGAAGCCGGTATTACTGATATTTCTTATAAAACCTGGATTGATCCTCTTACTGTATACGGATTTGAAAACAATACAGTTAAGATCCTAATTCCTTCGGATAATTCCATTGCTCTTTCATACATAGTAAATCATTATGTTGGATTCTTTCAGGTAACAATTTCGGAACTGCTTGAGACAGTTATAGAAGTATCTTTTATTTTAAACAAAGATATTATTAATAATGAAGAAACACATGAAAATGTAACTGAAGAAAATAATTCACCTCAGTATTCATCAGGTATTTCACACGAGAATTCAAATCTCATTCCTAAATACAGATTTGATACCTTCGTCGTAGGAAGTAACAACAAGTTTGCTCATTCAGCTGCTCTTGCAGTTGCTGAATCTCCGGGAACAGCTTACAACCCTCTTTTCCTTTATGGAGGACCGGGACTTGGTAAGACTCACCTTATGCATTCAATAGGTCACTTTATTATTGAGCATAATCCACAGGCCAAGGTTATCTATGTAACATCTGAGCAGTTCACCAATGAAGTTATTGAATCAATCAGAAGTAATAGACCTGAGAACATGAGTAAACTCAGAGAAAAATACAGAACTGTAGATGTTCTTATGGTCGATGACGTACAGTTTATTATAGGTAAGGATGCAACACAGGAAGAGTTTTTCCACACTTTCAATGCTCTTCATCAGGCAGGTAAACAGATAATCCTTTCATCCGATAAGCCACCCAAGGAAATGGCTACTCTGGAAGAGAGATTCAGATCTCGTTTCGAGATGGGACTTATCGCTGATATCCAGTCTCCTGACTATGAGACAAGAGTTGCAATTCTTCGTAAGAACGCTGAAGACTATGGCAGAAGGATCGGCGATGATGTAATCGACTATATCGCTACCAACATCAAGTCAAACATCAGAGAGCTTGAAGGTGCTTTCACCAAGATCATCGCATACTCAAGACTTAACAATGTTGATATCACACTTGAGAATGCAATGGAAGCTCTTAAGGATATCATTTATCCTGACAAGACCAAGGTTATTACTCCTGCTCTTATCATGGATACCGTCTGTGAACAGTACGGAACCAAGAAAGAAGACATTGTATCTAAAAAGAGAAATGCAGAGATTGTTCTTCCAAGACAGATCATCATGTACCTTTGCAGAGAACACACAGATGCTTCCCTGGAAGAAATCGGAAGGATCCTTGGTAAGAAAGATCACACAACTGTTATGAGCGGAATCAATAAAATCAAGCAACTTATTGCTTATGATGATGACCTTAACAGGAATTTGGATGTTATAGTTAAAAAATTGAATCCTTCTTTATAAAAAATAGACCACATTTTGTGGATAACTTTTTAAAAATAATGTGATTTAAAAGAGGATTGATTGTTGATTGAGGGTGGATAAGTTTTTCCACCCTTTTTTACTAATATTTGCCTTGTTTATAACTTTAGAATTTTCAACATCAATTTTTTTGTTTTCAACACCTAAAAATTTGTAAAAAAGCCTTTAAAATTGTATAATAGAATAGGTTTTACACTTATCAACATCTATTAATACTGTTTTTATTATTAATTAATAAATATTTTATATTATAGTTTTGTGTTGAAGGGAGTCGAGGATTAAATGAAATTTGTTTGCTCAAAATCTAATCTGGTAAGCGGATTACAGATTGTATCAAAAGCAGTACCTTCTAAGACAACAATGTCTATATTGGAGTGTATCCTTGTTGATGCAACAGAAGGAGTTATTAAGTTTATTGCCAACGATATGGAACTTGGTATCCAGACCGTTGTTGAAGGTAACATTATAGAGAGAGGTTTCATTGCAATAGATGCCAAGATCTTTGTTGATATTGTAAGAAAGCTTCCTGACAATGATGTAACCATTGAAACAGATGCATCTAACAAAGTTACTATCAGCTGTGAAAAGGCTAAGTTTAATCTCCCCGGAAGAAAGGGTGATGATTTTACTTATCTTCCTTCCATTGAGAAGATCGATGGTGTCAGCGTTTCTCACTTTACACTTCGCAGTGTTATCCAGCAGACTATTTTCTCTATTGCAGAGAATGATGCCAACAAGATGATGGGTGGCGAGCTCTTTGAGGTTGACGGAGAGAATTTAAAGCTTGTATCTCTTGACGGACACAGAATTTCCATCAGGAAGGTTAAGCTTTCAGGAAGCTATCCATACAAGAAAGTTATAGTTCCCGGTAAGACACTGGGCGAGATCAGTAAGATCCTCAGTGACAGCACAGACAAGATGGTCAGCATCTACTTTACAGACAAGCACGTACTCTTTGAGTTTGATAAGACAACCGTTGTATCAAGACTTATCGAGGGCGAGTATTTCAGCATTGATCAGATGCTCTCAAGTGACTATGAGACCAAGATGAGCATCAACAGGAAAGAGCTTCTTGAGTGTATCGACAGAGCAACTCTCCTTGTAAAAGAGGGCGACAAGAAGCCTGTCATCATGTCAGTAACAGACGAGACAATGGAACTCAAGATCAATTCCGCTATAGGTAGCATGGATGAGGAAATTACAATCGAGAAGCAGGGAAAAGACATTATGATTGGCTTCAATCCTAAGTTCCTTATTGATGCTTTAAGAGTTATAGAGAACGAGACTATTGATATGTATTTTGTTAATCCTAAGGCTCCATGCTTTATCAGAGATAAGGATTCAACTTATATCTATCTCGTACTTCCTGTTAACTTTACAACAGTTGATTAACAAAGGACACTAATGGAAACTATTAAACTTAGAGAAACAGATGAATTTATAAAACTTGGCCAGGCCCTTAAAAAGGCCGGCCTTGAGAGCTCCGGTGTAGATGCCAAGATGGATATCCAGTCAGGGCTTGTTAAAGTAAACGGAGAAATAGAAGAAAGAAGAGGCCGTAAGCTTTACGACGGAGACATCTTTGAATTTGACGGCAAACAGGTAAAAGTAGAAAAATGATAATCAAATCATTAGAGCTGGCCGATTTCAGGAACTACGACAATCTTAAAATAGATTTTAGCAGCGGAACCAATATTTTATACGGCGACAATGCCCAGGGTAAGACCAATATCCTGGAAGCTATTTATGTCTCAGCAACCACTAAGTCACACAAGGGCAGCAAGGACAAAGAAATAATTAACTTTGGTAAAGAAGAGGCTCATATCAGAACCATTTTAGAGAAAGATAACGCTGAATACCGCGTAGATATGCACCTTCGAAAGAACAAATCCAAAGGCATAGCAATTGATGGTCAAAAGATAAAAAGAGCTTCAGATCTGATCGGAAGACTTAACGTGGTCTTCTTTTCTCCTGAAGATCTTAGCATTATTAAGAATGGTCCGTCCGAAAGGCGCAGATTCATGGATATGGAGCTGTGTCAGTTAGATCATATATATCTAAACAGCCTTTCTAAGTACAACAAGCTTGTAGTAGAAAGAAATAAAGTTCTTAAGGATCTATTCGAGAAGCCTGAAAACAGTGTACTTTTGGATGTTCAGGATAAGCAGCTTTGTGAGTATGGATCCGTCATTATCAAGGCCAGAGAAAAATTCATCAAAGAGCTTAATGAAATAATCAGTCCTATTCATGAGAAGCTTACGGGAGGAAAAGAACTTCTCTCTGTTTATTATGAGCCCAATGTAAGCTTTGAAGAATTCGAGAAGAAGCTTTCAGCTTCCAGAAAAAAGGATATGTATGCCAAGCAGACCACCATTGGTCCTCACAAGGATGATTTTTCATTCATTGTAAAAAAGGCACAGGATCCGGAACAAGAAGGAATCGATATCAGAAAGTATGGCTCTCAGGGTCAGCAAAGAACAGCATCTCTTTCACTAAAATTATCTGAGATTGAGATTGTAAAGAAATCCAAAAAAGACAATCCGGTGCTTCTTCTGGATGATGTTTTGTCAGAACTTGACAGCAACAGGCAGAATTATCTTTTAAACACCATAGGTGATATTCAGACCATCATCACATGTACCGGACTTGATGAATTTGTAAATAACAGATTTGAAATAGATAAGCTGTTTAAGGTTACAGAAGGAACAGTAAGCAGCGAGAATTAAGGAGTAGAGAATGAGTAACGAAGAAGTACAGTATGGCGCCGATCAAATCCAAATTCTTGAAGGACTAGAAGCGGTAAGAAAAAGACCCGGTATGTACATTGGTACTACAGCAAGCAGGGGACTTCATCACCTGGTTTATGAGATTGTTGATAACTCAGTAGATGAAGCGCTTGCAGGTTTTTGTGATCATATTGAAGTTACCATCAATGAGGACAACACCATTATCGTCAAGGATAACGGACGTGGAATTCCCGTTGATGTAAACCACAAGTCAGGTCTTACCGGAGTAGAGGTAGTATTTACAATTCTTCACGCCGGCGGAAAATTCGGCGGTGGAGGATACAAGGTATCAGGCGGACTTCACGGTGTTGGCGCTTCAGTAGTTAACGCTCTTTCTGAGTGGCTGGAGGTTCAGGTAACAAGAGACGGTAAGGTTTATCAGCAGCGCTACGAAAGAGGTAAGGTTTGCTATGCCCTTAAGGAAGTAGGCACTGCTCCTGAAGGAGTGACAGGTACAAGAGTTTACTTCAAGCCGGATGCACTTATATTCAAAGAGACAACCGTCTATGATTACAACATTTTAAAGCAGAGACTGCGTGAGATGGCATTCCTTACAAAGGGACTTCGCATCACACTTACAGATATGAGAGTAGAAGAAGGCGAGGATCCTATATGCCAGACCTTCCACTACGAGGGCGGAATAAAAGAGTTTGTTCAGTACCTTAACAAGTCTAAGACATCTCTTTATCCTGACATCATGTACTTTGAAGGAAACAAGAACAACGTTGCTGTTGAGGTATCTCTCCAGCACAACGATTCCTACACAGAGAGTATTTATACCTTCGTTAACAACATCAATACTCCTGAAGGAGGAACACATCTTGAAGGTTTCAAAGCAGCACTTACCAAGACCTTCAACGATTATGCAAGAGCTAACAAGATGCTTAAGGATAACGAGGAGAACCTCTCCGGAGAAGATATCCGTGAGGGACTTACAGCTATCATAAGCGTAAAGATAGAAGATCCTCAGTTTGAGGGACAGACCAAGCAAAAGCTCGGTAACTCAGAAGCAAGAGGAGCTGTTAACAGCGTTGTAGGCGAGCAGCTCACATACTTCCTTGAGCAGAATCCTAGTATTGCCAAGCAGATCTTGGATAAGGCTATCCTTGCTCAGAGAGCAAGAGATGCTGCAAGAAAGGCAAGAGATCTCACAAGACGTAAGTCAGCTCTTGACGGACTTGGACTTCCCGGTAAGCTTGCAGACTGTTCCGACAAGGATCCTAAGAACTGTGAAATCTTCATCGTTGAGGGAGATTCCGCCGGCGGATCAGCTAAGACAGCAAGAAGCCGTGCAACACAGGCTATCCTTCCTCTTAGAGGTAAGATCCTCAACGTTGAAAAGGCAAGAGTAGACAGAATCTACGGAAATGCCGAGATCAAGGCTATGATAACTGCCTTCGGTACAGGTATCCACGATGATTTCGATATCAGCAAGCTCCGTTATGACAAGATCATCATCATGACCGATGCCGACGTAGACGGTGCTCACATCGCAACACTGATGCTGACATTCCTCTACAGATTTATGCCACAGCTTATCAAAGAAGGTCATGTTTATCTGGCTCAGCCACCTCTTTACAAACTCGAGAAGAACAAGAAGGTGTGGTATGCATACAGTGATGAGGAGCTCAACAAGATCCTCACAGATGTAGGAAGAGACCAGAACAATAAGATCCAGCGTTACAAAGGTCTTGGTGAGATGGATCCCGAACAGCTTTGGGAGACAACCATGGATCCTGAGAGAAGAGTACTCCTTAGAGTCAACATCGACGAGGAATCCGAGTCCGATATTGACGTTACATTCACAACTCTCATGGGTGATAAGGTTGAACCAAGAAGAGAGTTCATCGAGAAGAACGCTAAATTCGTTAAAAACTTAGATATCTAAAAGAAGGACGATTAAATGGCCGAGAATAATAATAATAACAACAACGAAATGCCGGAGGATGTTTTTGATAAAACAACCACCGACAGAATAAAAGAGGTCGATCTCCAAAAGACCATGGAAGCGGACTACATCGATTATGCAATGAGCGTAATCGCATCCCGTGCCCTTCCTGATGTACGAGATGGACTTAAGCCGGTTCAGAGAAGAATACTCTACTCCATGATAGAGCTCAACAACGGTCCCGATAAGCCACATCGTAAGTGTGCGCGTATTGTCGGTGACACAATGGGTAAATATCACCCACACGGTGACAGCTCAATCTACGGAGCATTGGTTAACATGGCTCAGCCCTGGTCCATGAGATACTGCCTTGTTGACGGACACGGAAACTTCGGTTCTGTGGATGGCGATGGCGCAGCTGCCATGCGATACACTGAGGCTCGTCTTACCAAGATTTCCATGGAGATGACAGCAGATATCGGAAAAGACACTGTTGATTTCACTCCAAACTTTGATGAGACAGAGAAAGAGCCTGTAGTTCTTCCCAGCCGTTATCCTAACCTTCTGGTAAACGGAACAACAGGTATTGCCGTAGGTATGGCAACCAATATTCCTCCTCACAACTTAAGGGAGGTTATAAATGCCGTAGTTAAGATGATCGACAACAAGGTACTTGAAGACAGAGAGACCGAAGTTGATGAGATTCTTGAGATAATAAAAGCTCCTGATTTCCCTACAGGCGGAATCATCCTCGGAACAAGAGGAGCAGAGGAAGCTTACAGAACAGGTAGAGGAAAAGTTATCGTAAGAGCGGTTACTGACATCGAACCCATGCAGGGTGGAAAGAACAGGATCGTTGTTACAGAGCTTCCTTACCTTGTAAACAAGGCTAACATGATCGCTAAGATTGCTGAGCTGGTTAAACAGAAGAAGCTTGATGGAATCACAGCACTTAGAGATGAGTCAGACAGAGAAGGTATGCGTGTTGTAATCGAACTCAGAAGCGATGTTAACCCTAACATCATGCTGAACAAGCTCTACAAGCATACACAGATGCAGGATTCCTTCGGAATCATTATGCTGGCTCTTGTTAACAACCAGCCTAAGGTAATGAGCATCACCGAGATGCTTACTCATTACATCAAGCATCAGGAAGAGGTTGTTACAAGAAGGACCAGATACGACCTCAACAAGGCAGAAGAGCGTAACCACATCTTAGAGGGATTGCTCATCGCCCTTGATAATATCGATGAAGTTATTAAGATCATCAGAGGCAGTGAGACAGTAGCTATCGCAAAAGAGCAGTTGATGAGCCGTTTCGGACTCTCAGAAGCTCAGGCACAGGCTATTGTTGATATGAGACTTCGTACTCTGACAGGTTTGGAGAGAGACAAGCTTGAACAGGAGCACGCTGAGCTCTTAAAGAGAATTGAGGAGTTGAAGGCTATCCTTGCAGACAAGAAGGTACTTCTTGGAGTAATAAAGACTGAAATCCTTGAAATCTCCGATAAGTACGGCGATGACAGAAAGTCTCAGATCGGTCATGACGATTCAGATATCGACATGGAAGATCTTATTCCGAATGTAAATACAGTTATTGCAATGACAGATCTCGGATACATAAAGAGAATGTCTATTGATAACTTCAAGTCACAGAACCGTGGCGGTAAGGGAATTAAGGGAATCACCACAATTGACAATGACTTTGTGGAAGATATCCTTATGACCACAACCCACAACTACGTAATGTTCTTTACCAATACAGGAAGGGTATACAGGCTCAAGGCATACCAGATTCCTGAGGCATCAAGAACATCCCGTGGAATGGCTATAGTAAACCTTCTCCAGCTTGCACCCGGAGAGAAGATTTCTGCCATGATCCCTGTTACAGGCTTTGAGGATGAGGATAAGTCTCTGTTTATGGTAACCAAGAAGGGTACTGTTAAGAAGACTCCTATCACAGAGTTCTCAAATGTTAGAAAGACAGGACTTGCAGCCATCAACCTTCGTGATGATGATGAGCTCATCGAAGTTAAGACTGTAAAGAAAAAATCAGAGATATTCCTGGTTACCAAGAACGGTATGTGCATTCACTTTGATGAATCCGACGTTCGTTCAACCGGAAGATCATCTATCGGTGTAAGAGGAATGATGCTCGATGACACCGATGAGATCGTAGGAATGCAGATAGATACTCAGGGAGATTCACTGCTTATCGTATCTGAGAACGGCTACGGAAAGAGAACAACACTCTCAGAATTCCACTCACAGTTCAGAGGCGGAAAGGGAGTTAAGTGCTATAAGATCACCGAGAAGACCGGTAGCGTTGTAGGTGTAAAAGCTGTTAACGATGACAATGAGATCATGATGATCACAAATGCCGGAATCATTATTCAGCTTAGAATGAATGACATTTCCGTACACGGAAGAGTAACCTCAGGTGTTAAGATGATCAACCTTGATAAGGGCGTAACCGTTGCCAAGATTGCCAAGGTAAGAGAAAAGATATCTGACGGTGAAAAAGAGATCGACAATATCGACGATATTGAAGAATCCAGTGAAGAATAAATGAGGGGCTTATGAACATCGGACTGCTTATATCTGAGATTGAGGATAAAGAAGTTAAAAAGATCATAATAGGTGCAAACCAGGCGGCGAAGGACAAGGGGGTATCCCTTGTCGTCATCCCCGGTAAGTATCTTATTTCAGATGCCGGTGATATTAATGCAGGCTTTGAATACCAGTATTCTGCTCTTTTTGACTATGCTGTAACCTCAGATTTTGATGCGCTTGTCATTGATATCGAGCGAATCGGATCTAAGACAACTATCCTCAAGAAGGAGGCCTTCCTCAAAAAGTTTGAAGGCATTCCTGTGCTTACTCTTACTGAAACAGATGGCTACAAGAGCGTTAATCCTGTTAACACTGTTAAGAATCAGTTTGAGCAGCTGGGATATGAAGCAGTAAGCGATGCTGTATTTTATGCCAAGAATCAGGTCCTTCCTCCGCTTGAGCCTGCTCAGGATTTTACTTTTGTTAATGGTTCTGAAGCTGATGCACTAAGAGCAGTACTTGGAGTAAGTGATATTTTCCTTCACAAGAAATATGCGGATGACAAATTGTCGGAAGCTTTTTCACAGATGGCTGCGAATGCCGGAATTTCCACCTGCGGAATTCTTCTCTATGAGAAAAATGCCAGAAATACCATAAAGTATCCATGGACAAGACCTGAAGAGATCAGCGTAAAGAGTGCTATCATCGATGGCAATAATATTTCCTTTAAGGATGAGGGAATGACTCTTTCAACCAATAAGGTAATATCCACCTTTGCCAAGAACCCCGGAAGGTCCTATATTCTCGGAGATATTTATGCCGGAGAATATCAGCTTGGAATCATGGTTTCCGAGCTTACAGAGGGTATACTTATCGATTATTGCTTTGATAATATAATGGCTCTTGTTACCGGAGCATGCAGACTTTCATCTCTTGAAAAAGAGCTTCAGAAGACCACAGAAGAACTCTATGAGGTTCAGGAAGAGCTTGCAAGAGATGACTCAGTTCTCGATCACATCGGAGAGAACGACTATCTCACAGGAGGTCTTAACAGAAGAGGATTCTTCTCCAGGGCTTATGACCTTTTGAAGGAGAAGTTTGTTCCGGGAAAGAGTGCTCTTGTTGCCTATATCCACATGGAGTCACTTAAGAATATCAACAGCCTCTACGGCCATGAAGAGGGTGACAGGGCAGTTAAGAGAGTAGCCCAGATCCTTGAAGAGGTCTTCAGTGACGGTGTTTATGGCAGAATAAGAGGCGATGAATTTGCCGTTATCGTGGTAGCAGATGAAGAAGGCAAAGCAGAATCCTTAAGAGAAGAGATGTCTGAGCAGAATGCCAAGCTTTTATCTGAGCGCAGCAGATATTTGAATCATCTTCAGTATTCCATCTGCGAGTTCAGTCATGAGGAGAATCTATCCCTTAGAGAGATGTTAAAAGAAACTGACGAAAACCTTCAGAGAATAAAAGGAAACTTATAAATTTATGAGCAAAAAGCTAGTATCATGGAATGTAAACGGCCTTAGGGCATGCGTTTCAAAGGGATGCTTTCAGGAATTTATGGATAAGGAAAACCCTGATGTGATCTGCCTTCAGGAGACCAAGCTCCAGGAGGGACAGATTGAAGTTGATCTGCCCGGGTACGAGGAGTACTGGAACTATGCTGAGAAAAAGGGCTATTCCGGAACAGCTATCTTTACAAAAGAAAAGCCCCTATCAGTCAGCTACGGACTGGGTATCGAGGAACACGACCACGAGGGAAGAGTCATAACGGCAGAGTATCCCGACTACTATCTTGTTACGGTTTATGTTCCAAATGCCAAGGAAGACTTATCAAGACTTGAGTATCGCCAGCGTTGGGAAGATGATTTCCTGAAATTTATAAAAGGCCTTGAAGAGAAAAAGCCTGTTATCTACTGCGGCGATTTAAATGTAGCTCACAAGGAAATAGACCTTAAGAATCCAAAGCCCAACAGAGGACATGCGGGATTTACAGACGAGGAGAGGGAGAAGTTTGACAATGTGGTTTCTTCCGGACTTGTAGATACCTTCAGACATTTCTATCCTGACCTTGAGGGAGCATATTCCTGGTGGTCATACAGATTCCAGGCAAGAGCCAAGAATGCCGGATGGCGTATAGATTACTTTGTGGTATCACAGTCTCTTTTACCGAAGCTTGAGGATGCCAAGATATATTCAGATGCCCTGGGTTCTGATCACTGTCCTGTAGGACTTATACTGAAATAAAAAAATCCTTCCCATTCTTCTTCGGATGGGAAGGTTTCTTTTTAAGGTCATAGTGCTTAGCTAAAGAGCTTACCGATAAAGGTATCAACCTTGTTCCAATAGTTTACAGGGTCTTTTACGACTCCTAAGATATGGCTTGCGCCAAGGATCATACAGTACTGCTTGGGACATTTAGCTGCTTCATACAGTCTTGAGCACATGTGGGGATCAACGAAAGTATCGTCATCTCCGTGGATGAACAAAGTAGGTGTTGTCGATCTTGCAACAGCATCTATTGGTCTTACGTCATTGATGTCATATCCGGCTCTTAACAAAATGCTGAGTCTTAAGATGATGATAGCAAGTGGTGTCGGAACAAAAGAGCCTTTGAATTTCTTATAGGCTGAAGCAAACTGCTCGGGAAGTGTTGTAAATGAGCTGTCTGCAATGGCACCCTTAACATTTCCGGGAAGAGTTTCACCTGTAGTCATAAGTGTTGTGGCAGCGCCCATGCTCATTCCGTGAAGGATTATCTTAGCTTCCGGATCTCTTTTAACAATCCAGTCTATCCACTGGAGGGTATCAAGCCTGTCATCAAGGCCGTATCCGATGTAATTTCCCTCGCTCTTGCCAAAGCCTCTAAGGTCAATCATCAGGCAGTTATAGCCTTTTTCGAGATAATGTTCTGCGTAAATGCCGTTACATTCGTGGTTATCCCAGATACCGTGGATAAGTAAGCAATAGTTGTGGGTATCTTCCGCAGCCGGAATGAAGCTGGCGTGAAGACGAAGATTATCGAGACTTTCAATAAATTCGTCTCTCCTGCGCGGATGATTTCTTACAAATGATCTTCCCTTAGTGATAGCCGGGTCAAGATCCTCACTGTCATCGGTGTGCTGGCGGGGAACGGTTGACGTCTTATATGCATAATCAGAGAAGGCAAAGGCCCCTCCAAGTAAAGCCGTTAAGGCTGAAAGTTTAAGCAGTGCATTTTTCTTACTCATGTAAAATCTCCATTTTTCCTGAAAAAGATATATCTATATTAACATTTTTTTCAGAAAGATGGCGAAGTGTGTTATACTCTTTTCGAGTTTACACGTGGAGAAAATGAATGGGTTTTAATTCCTTTACATTTATACTGGCCTTTTTGCCGATTTTGCTCATAGGCTGGCATCTTTTAAACAGGGCAGAGCTTTTCAGGATAGCTGATGTTTTTCTGATTGGCCTGTCTTTATACTTCTACTATTCCTTCGGGGTATCATTTCTTGTGATACTCCTTGTCAGCATTGCCGTAAACTTCTGCTTAAGCGCTGTCATGGAGAAGGCACCTTCTTCCAAAAAGCTTTTGAAAGTCATAGGCGTGTTATTTAATCTTTCACTGCTTTTTTACTTCAAATATCTGGGATTTTTTGTGGATAACTTAAATGCTCTTGTGGGTTCACACCTTTCCGCAAGAGAGATACTAATGCCCATAGGAATCAGCTTTTTTACCTTCGGACAGATATCGTTTATTGTGGACAGAGCAAACGGCGAAGCTCCTCACTATTCCTTCATCGATTATGCGCTCTATACCGTGTATTTCCCCAAGCTTATCCAGGGACCTATTGCGTTCCACAAGGAGATGATAGACCAGTTTGGGCAAAAGAGCCTTAGGCGCTTTGATACGGACACCTTCGCCAAAGGACTTATGTCTTTTATCATAGGTCTTGGAAAAAAGGTCATCCTGGCAGACACTCTTGCTAAATCCGTGGACTACGGCTTCCACTACACATATTACATGGATACGCTAACCGTGATTGCTGTAATGCTCGCCTATGCTTTCCAGATATATCTGGATTTCTCGGGCTACTGCGATATGGCAAACGGCGTCAGCATGATGCTTGGCTTTAAGCTGCCTGTAAACTTTAACTCACCCTACAAGGCATCAAGTGCAAAAGAGCTGTGGCAGAGATGGCACATGACTTTGTCCAGATTCTTTATCAAGTATGTCTATATTCCGCTTGGCGGAAGCAGAAAAGGCAAGCTCAGAACCGTTATTAATGTTCTTATAGTCTTTGTGCTGAGCGGACTCTGGCACGGCGCCGGATGGACCTATATCTGCTGGGGCCTTATGCAGGGGCTTTTGGTTGTGTGGGATGATCTAGGAATTGTAGGTGTTAAGCCTTCAAAGAGTGAGGAAAGCAGTGCCAAGCCAAGAAGATACCTCCTTAGGGAAAAGCCTTTATTTATGGTTCCGAGGGCAGTGGGAAATGCTCTGACATTCTTTATGTTTGTAGTATCGCTTGTGTTCTTCAGGTCACAGGATATGACCTACGCAATTCAGATGTTTAAGCAGTTCTTTTTCTGGACTTACCCGGGATTCCTCTACAGGACAGCATCTCAGCTGGTCATTGCAGAGAACTATATCCCGAGACAGCTCTTTTCCCAGCTGGGTATCGCAGGGGGAGATACAATAGTATATATGGCGACACTTATTGTACTTCTGATAGTCAGCGCCTTTATCATGACAAGGAAGAACACTCAGGAGATGATTGAGGAGACGAAGTTTAGCTTTAAGACTGTACTTGGACTGACAATAGTTTTCGTCTGGTCCTTTATATCACTCTCCAATGTCAGCACATTTATTTACTTCCAGTACTAATCTTGAAACGGTAACAATACATGTCAGATAAACAAAACTCGAAAAACTTCATAAAAAGGTTTGCCATAGCAGTTCTGGTGCTCCTTGTTTTTATCGGAGCAGTAGTCTATGCCTTTGATCCCTTCTATCACTACCATAAGCCATGGTTTGGAATGAAGGCGGTTTTAAATGACAAGGAATATCAGTGTGTCGGGACTCTCAGGAACTTTGATTACGATGCTCTTCTTGTGGGATCTTCAGTAATGGAGAACAACGACAACTCCTGGTATAACGATGCCTATGGCGTTAAAGCCATCAAGGCTATCAGGTCCTATGGAGCCACAGCGGATCTGTGTTACCTTTTGGATGTGGCCTACGAAGAGCATGATCTTAAATATGTCTTTTACAATATTGATCCATCCTCGCTTTACGGAGAGGCGGAGACTACCTACGAATCCACAGGTTGTCCCATGTATCTCTATGACAGCAATCCGTTTAATGACATTCAGTACCTCTATAACAAGGATGTCTTATTTGAGAAGATTCCCTATGCAGTGGCCAATTCCTTCATGGGAGACTATAATGAGAATCTCTCCTATAACTGGGCCAAGTGGAAGAACTTTGGTTCGGATATGGCTCTGGGTCTGTACTTCAGACCTACTGAGGTAAAAGAGATGCTCTCAGAGGATGCGTATCTTGATAAGGTAAATGCAAACATTGAACTTTTGACAGCGCAGGTTGAGGCTCATCCCGAGACGGAATTCATTTTCTTTTATCCGCCCTATTCAATGCTCTGGTGGGATATGAGCCTTCGGGAAGGCGAGAAAGACGCAATTATCCGATGCGAAAAAGAGATGACGAAGGCTCTTTTGTCCTATGACAACGTCAGGATTTTCTGTTTCCAGGGCGAGAAGGAAGTTACGACAAACCTTGATAACTACATGGATACCATTCATTTTTCTCCGGAGATCAACAGACTTATGCTTGATCACATCATTGCCGGGGAGTATGAGATGACTATGGATAACTACGAAGAAATGCTGGATGAAGTGAGCGCCTTTGCTGATGATGTGGTAAATGATTATATCCTTCCATACGAGAAGGATGGCCTTCTTAACTACGCATCAGAGGAAGAATGACTTTTTACATGTGCTAAAAAATGATATACTTATACAGCAAGTAAGCTTGGAAGAAGGATAAGAAATTGAGTGAGAGAGCAACTAAGAAAATTGTACTTACAGGCGGCGGAAGCGCAGGACATGTAACACCTAACATTGCCCTGATACCAGCCCTGAAGAAGGCAGGTTTTGAAATATACTACATCGGTTCCTACGAAGGCATCGAGAAGAAGCTTATTGAGGACTACAACATTCCGTATTTTGGGATCTCAACAGGTAAGCTCAGAAGATACTTTGATCCCAAGAACTTCTCAGATCCCTTCAGAGTTTTAAAGGGAATGTCCGAAGCAAGAACTCTTCTTAAGAAGATCCAGCCTGACGTTGTCTTTTCAAAGGGCGGATATGTCAGCGTGCCCGTAGTAAGAGCTGCAGGCCTTCTTAAGATTCCGTATATCGTCCATGAGTCGGATATGACTCCCGGACTTGCCAATAGACTGAGCATGTCAGGAGCAAGCAAGATCTGTTGCAACTTCCCTGAGACCATGAGACTTCTTCCCGCAGATAAGGCGGTTCTTACAGGAACACCTATAAGAGAAGAGCTCGGCAAGGGATCAAAGCAGGCAGGAAAAGAGCTGTGCGGCTTTACAGATGACAAACCGGTTCTTATGGTTATCGGAGGATCTCTCGGTGCGCAGTCTGTCAACGAGACAGTAAGATATGCACTTCCAAGGCTCCTTCCCAACTTCAACGTAGTGCACCTTTGCGGAAAAGAGAAGATGGACAACCTCAAGCTCACAGTACCGGGATACAAGCAGTTTGAGTACGTCAAGAATGAGCTTAAAGATATCTTTGCAATGGCTGACATAGTTGTATCAAGAGCAGGCGCAAACTCAATCTGCGAACTGCTGGCTCTGAAAAAGCCCAACATTCTGATACCACTCTCAACCAAATCCAGCAGAGGAGATCAGATGCTCAACGCAAGGAGCTTTGAACAGCAGGGATTCTCTATGGTAATCGACAATGACGACCTTGATGAGGACATTCTTGTTGAGACAATAGAAGAGCTCTACAACGACAGAGAGAAATATGTTGAGGCAATGAGCAAGAGTAATCTTCACAGCGCCACAAACACAATCGTTAAGATAATAAACGAAGAAATTCAGTAATAGAGGTAATATCATGATATACAAGACAAGAGGAACCTGCTCAACCCAGATAGATATTGAGGTTGACGGAGATATAATTAAGTCGGTCAAATTTACAGGCGGCTGTAACGGAAACCTTCAGGGAGTATCAAGACTGGTTGAGGGCATGAAGGCAGAAGATGCTATTGCGAAGCTCCGCGGAATAAAGTGCGGCTTTAAGCCAACATCCTGTCCGGATCAGCTCTCCTACGCAATCGAGCAGGCAATGAATGCATGACAAAAGGTGGCTCACATGACAGAGCGCAGAGACTTAAACGGATTAACTGAAAAAGAGTTTTTGGAAAAGTACACAGATACGGTGTATGACAAGCCTTCAGTTACGACGGATATTCTCGTCCTTGGTGTGGACGAGACTTTCGCCCATTTGAAGGCTCTTTTGATAAAAAGAGATGAACACCCATATCTTGGCTTTTATGCTCTGCCCGGAGGATTTATCAAAAAGGACGAGACAGCTTATCAGGCTGCAGCCAGGAAGCTCTACGAAGAAGCCGGTATCAAGGATGTGTATCTTGACCAGATTTATACCTTCACAAGGCCCGGGCGTGACCCGAGAACCTGGGTTATGAGTATCGCATACCTTGCTCTGGTCGGCGATGTGTCAGAGATAAAGACCACAGGAGAGTGGTTTGACCTTGAGTTTGAGGATGATAAGATAAGGCTTTATAACGATGAGTCCGGAGCTGAGATTGTTTATCCTGTCAGCATAAAGAGATTTAAGAATGGCCGGATTGAGTATGAAAACAGGGTGGCAGACACAAAAGGTAAGGGCGAGAAGCTTGCCTTTGACCATGTGGAGATCATTATTGAATCTATAATGAAGCTCAGGACCTTCTTTGAAAACTCAGACCTTGCCTTTAACATGGCCGGGGAAACCTTTACTCTTCCTGATCTTCAGGCTCTGTACGAGCTGGTCCTTGGCAAGAAGCTCTATAAGACCAATTTCAGAGCACTGGTAGCGCCCAAGATCGAGGCCACAGGGGAAAAGATAAAGTCCAAGACCAGCAATAAGATGTCGGCAGAATACAGATATATTGGATAAGAATAACGAATGAAAACCTTGGAAAAGAAATTTTTCGAGGTTTTTTTATTTTGCCTGTTGACAAAGTAGTAAATTACTACTAATATGTAATCAAGAAATAAATAGTAGCAAATCGCTACTAATAAAACCTATAAATAAGGAGGGGCAGGATATGAAATTTAAAAAGTTTAGTCCAAATGATTATGTAATGGTGGTTAAGAACGGAAAGATAGTGAAACAGGGACTTGGTCTTTCACTTTTTTACAACGAGCTGACAACGAATATTATGGTAGCGCCTTCTACCGCCTTTGACGGAGCATTTGCATTTGATGACCTTGTTACCAGTGATTATCAGAGAGTATGTGTACAGGGTGTTACGACCTACATGCTCACGGATTACGAGAAGGCAACACAGATGCTGGACTTCTCTTACAACAAGGGAGCTGCGGTATATGAGAAGATAGCTGTTACGATGGCACTTCTGGAAAAGAGGATCAACAACATCATCAAGGCGATCATCATCAGGGAAGTCAGCAGGAAAGATGTAAGGACAGTGATAAGATGTGCCGATGAGATGGCCAAGGTGATCGTCGATAAGCTTGAAGCTGATGAATCTATTACAAAGCTCGGTGTCAGCATCGTGGGAGTTAATATCCTTGGCATCAATCCAAACGCTGAGACAAGGAAAGCTCTTGAAGCAGCAGCCAGAGAGGAAATCCTTAAGGAACAGGATGATGCGATCTACATGAGAAGAAATGCAGCCATCGAGCAGGAGAGGATCATCAAGGAAAATGAGATCAACACCGAGATCAAGGTTGCAGAGAAGGAACGTGAGAAGCAAGAGAAAGAGCAGGATATGAAGAAATATGTCCAGCAGTGTGAACTGGACATGAAGAAGGAAGAGCAGGAAAGAGAGCAGGCAATGAAGCTCAAGGCTCTTCAGGCAGAGCTTACCATGAACAATGAGAAGCAGGAAAAAGAGCAGGCTATGAGGCTCAGAGCCCTGAAGGCCAATCTTGCACTTGATACAGAGAAACAGGAAAAAGAACTGGAACTTAGAGAAAAAGCAGCAACAAAGAAAATGGAGATCGACAATGAAGAGATGCTTGGAAAAATCGAACTGGAGAAGAAAAACAAAGAGTATACAGCTCTGGAAGCCGAGAATGCTAAGATCAAGGCGGACCAGGAAGCCTATGCAGTTGAAGGCATTGTGAGAGCATACAACAACCTAAACGTTGCACTGGTTGAAGCATGTGCAATGGCTCAGATGGATCCCGGAACCCTCATGGCAAGGGCATTCATGAACATCGGAGAAAACGCTGATAAGATCGGTACCTTCAACATGACACCTGATCTTCTTCAGACAATAGCAAACGGAATCGGAGAAAACCTGGTAAAAAAACAGGCATAAGTTTTAGGAGGCGGACATGGCTGACAGAGGAATGAATAAGGTAGTTCTCATTAAGAGACGCACCAGATATGAAGAACTTAAGAGGCGCTACAACACAGTAGAGCAGGCAAGATTTTACATAGAGCATCTGGGTGCGGATTTTACCGACTACGAGAGAGAGGACAAGATTTATAATGCAGTCCTAGAGCAGGTAAGAAGCTATGTCCGCCCGGTAGCAAGACTCCAGGAGATTGACAGGGAGTATATTCCCAACATGATCTTCGGAGAGAAGGATATCGTTATCGCCGTAGGCCAGGACGGTCTTGTGGCAAATGTCATGAAGTACCTGGATGGCCAGCCCCTCATAGGAGTAAACCCCGATCCTGAAAGATGGGACGGGGTGCTGCTCCCCTTTGAAGCAGGGGATATGGAGAGAATCCTTCCACGAGTAATAGATGAGAAATTCAGTGCAAAAGATGTTACAATGGGTAAGGTCACATCAAAGGACGGACAGGTTCTTTACGCAGTAAATGATTTCTTTGTAGGCGTAGAGAATCATACGTCTGCCAAGTATCACATAAATTACAGGAATCGTATTGAAAATCAGTCATCTTCGGGTATCATTATTTCAACAGGCTTTGGAATGACCGGCTGGCATAAATCTGTAATGGCTGAGTTTAAGGGAATGGCAATGGCCTTTGGCCTGGGAGCGATCAGAGAACCGGAATATGACTGGAGCAGCAGAAATCTTACCTTCCAGGTAAGAGAGCCTTATCCAAGCCGTTTCACACAGGCGGATATTGTTTACGGACAGATCAAAGAGAAGGAGAACCTGATACTCACTTCGGACATGAGTGAAAAGGGAGTTGTCTTTTCCGACGGAATTCTTGATGACGTCATCGAATTCAACGCCGGTATGCAGATAACAGTAGGCGTTGCAGAGCGCAGAGGAAGGCTGGTAACAAGCTAAAAGGAGGGTTATCTTATGTTAGAGGTTGGAACTAAGGCTCCGGAGTTTGAGCTTCCGGATCAGAACGGAGAAATGCATTCACTTAAGGATTACAGAGGTAAGAAGGTAATTCTGTATTTTTACCCCAAGGATAATACCGCAGGATGTACCAAGCAGGCTTGTGGTTTTTCTGAGAGATATCCGCAGTTTACAGAGAAGGGTGCTGTGGTTTTGGGAGTAAGCAAAGACACGGTAGCTTCACACAAGAAATTTGAGGAAAAATACGGTCTTGCTTTTACGCTTCTTGCTGACCCTGAGCGCAAAGTGATAGAAGCTTATGATGTCTGGAAAGAAAAGAAAAACTATGGAAAAGTATCCATGGGCGTAGTAAGAACAACATACCTGATCGATGAAGAAGGCATCATCATAAGGGCTAATGACAAAGTTAAGGCAGCTGATGATCCGGAAAAGATGTTGGGAGAACTTGAATGAGGATAATCCTTTCCCCTGCCAAGAAAATGAATGTAGATACGGATAAGCTTGAGTATCAGGGATTACCTGTGTTTCTGGAGCATACACAGGAAATTCTTGAGTGGCTACGCGAGCAGTCTTATGAAGATCTGCAAAAGCTTTGGGGCTGTAATGACAAGATAGCCGAGCAGAATTTTAGGCGTATCAAGGAAATGGATCTTAGCAAAAGGCTGACGCCTGCTATACTGGCGTATGAAGGAATCGCATTTCAATACATGGCACCTGCAGTTTTTGAGGATAGCTCTTTTGACTATGTTCAGGAGCATCTGCGGATACTGTCAGGTTTTTATGGTGTACTAAAGCCCATGGACGGTGTAACACCGTACAGGCTTGAGATGCAGGCGAAAGCGGAGATTGGCGGACATAAAGATTTATATGAGCTGTGGGGATCTCGCTTGTACGAAGAAGTGAGGGATGAGTCCGGGGTTATAGTCAACCTGGCTTCCAAGGAGTACTCAAAGTGTATAGAGAAGTACCTGGGAGCAGGAGACAACTATGTAACGGTGACCTTTGGCGAGATGGCAAAGGGGAAATTCGTAACTAAGGGTACCTATGCCAAGATGGCCAGAGGCGAGATGGTTAGGTTCATGGCTGAGCGCGGAATTGAAGATCCGAAAGATATCAGGTCTTTTGACAGACTTGGATATGTATATAGAGATGATCTTTCAAGCGATACAGAGATTGTGTTTGAAAGAAGATCGTGATTTAAAATTTGGGAGAGAGATATGGGAATTTTTGATTTTTTAAAAAAGAAAGAAGATGAGAAGCCGGTTAGTTCGGAAAGGCCGGCTTATGACAAAGCAAGTCTTGAGGAGTTCAAGGCGCAGCTTAATAAGGCCAAGGAGGAGCAGGGAGACTGGAAAACACCGTATACTGAGCTTATGAAAGCAGTATATGAGCAGCCTGTTCTCTTTTTTGCATTGTCCAGAGAACAATATGATAAGGAAAATAATACAAGTGTTCCGCTGATAAGTACTAAAGACTTTGGCGGTGTTCCGGCGCTTTATGTATTTAGTGATGTTAATGTCGCAACAGGTTGGATGCAGCATTATGGGTTTGTTACTGAGGATATGAAGTACGGTCTCATCGGAGCAATCAGGAAGGATCAGTTTAATTTCTTATCTGTATTTACTATAGCTGCGCATCTTGGGGCTCAGATGATCATGCTTGATGAAGGCGGTTCCTTTGTGGGTATCAGACTGGGTGAGTTCTTTGAGGCAAACGGTATAGACCCCACTAAAGTCGATATGCCGATCAGTAAGGAAGATGCAGAAAAAATGGTGGCTAATAATATCGAGCCACAATTAGGGTTTATGAAAGTGCCTGCCATCCCACTTACAAGAGCGTGATAAAAATGAGCCACTGACTCCGTCCCTAGGGCTCAAAAAACACTTGCGTTTTGATGAATGTGTGATACAATTGCATTGTACACAATGTAATTCAAATGGAGGTCTACGCATGAGTTTTCTTGAGGAAGTAAAGACAAGACGCAGTGTCAGAGCATTTGACGGCAATTACCCGTCTGATGATGTTATTAATGAGTTAAAAGAGTATGCTGAGAACATCACAAATCCTTACGGAGTAAATGTAAGATTTGTTTTCCTTGATGCTAAGGAGAATAACCTTTCAAGCCCGGTGCTCAGCGGCGAGAAGTTATATGTATCAGCTGTGGTTAAGAAAGAAGAGCATATGGAAGAGGCTTACGGATACGCTTTCCAGAAGCTTCTTATGAAGGCACATCAGCTGGGACTTGGTACAGTATGGATCGGCGGAACAATGCCAAGAGATAAGTTTGAGACAGCTTCAGGCCTTAAGGACGGAGAATTCATGCCATGTATGAGTCCTCTTGGAGTTACAGCAGCTAAGATGTCAGTCAAGGAAGTCCTTATGAGAAAGGGCGTTAAGGCTGATACCAGAAAGTCTTTTGAAGAGCTCTTTTACAACGGAAGTTTTGCAACACCTATAACCGAGAGTGCATCCATGGGAATGGGACTTCATGACGCTCTTGAAGTAGTTCGTCTTGCACCTTCAGCTGTAAACAAGCAGCCCTGGAGAATTGTGATAGAGGATAATAAGGCTCACTTCTTTGAGGCACACGACAAGGGATACATTACTCCTGACTATGACCTTCAGAAAATAGATATAGGAATTGCCCTTTATAACTTTGAGGCTCAGCTTCTTTCAGAGGGAAGAAAGCCCGTGCTTTCATGCGACAAGCCGGATGTTGCTGCTCCTGAGGGAATGGACTTTGTAGCAACCTATAGCTTCTGATTCATGAGGATCTTGTAATGGTTTTATTTAATATTTTTGTGATTTTGACAGGACTGCTTTATATAGCAGTCCTTGAACTTTCTAAGAACATGATCATCGGCTGGGTAGTGGGAATACTTGCTACCATTGCTCTGCTTCTTTACCGAAATGTCTTTTACAAAAAGATCGGAAGCAAAAAGAATACGCTTCTGGCCTTTCTGATATTTGCGATAATTCTGGTGCTTAATCTGTTTCTGACAAGGCCCCCTGTTAAAAGAGTTCCTGCTGTAGATAACAGAAATCCCGACGTTACGGAAGTTGTTGAGGTAGAGCAGGGACAGCTCACAGGTGTCTATAACAAGGACCACTCAGCTAGAGTTTATGCCGGAATTCCTTATGCCAAGCCCCCTGTAGGAGAGCTCAGATTTAAGGAGCCCCAGAAGGCTGACGGATGGGATGGCGTAAGAGCATTCGACCACTTCGGACCAAGAGCTATGCAGACTCAAGGCTCGGTCTTTTACGATTCTCTTTCGCACATCCTTGGCTGGCATGATTATCAGGTGAAGTTCGGGGATGAATACACAGAGGAAGTTAGTGAAGACTGCCTTTACTTAAATGTCTTTACACCGGGAGACGACAGAGCTGAACTCCTTCCTGTCATCTTCTATGTCCATGGAGGATCCCTTACCACAGGTCATTCCTCGTATTCCGAGTACAGGGGAGAGAACCTGGCAGCCAAGGGAGTAGTATTTGTCGACTTTGCTTACAGACTTGGCGTGTTCGGATATTATGCAGCCGATGACTTAAAGGCAGAATCTCCCAACGGAACTACCGGTAACTATGGACTTCTTGACCAGGTAGCAGCCCTTCAGTGGGTTTATGATAATATCGAAGCCTTCGGCGGTGATAAGAACAAGATCACCATCGCCGGAGAATCAGCCGGTGCATCCTCAGTAAACGCACTGTGCGTATCGCCACTTACCGAGGGACTTTTTAGATATGCGATAGCCGAGTCCAGTGGTATTGTGGCAAAAGAGCCTTTCCACACCTTCAGGTATTACGAGGATGCTGTTGCAACAGGCGACGAGGTCAGAGATGAGTTTGGTGTATCATCATCAGCTGAACTGAGAAACATCCCTGCCACGGAGCTGGTTAAGACTCATACTCAGAATTCATCAATGACTGTTGATGGATATGCAATAACAGAACAGCCCTACCTCACCTATGAGAGAGGCGCAAATCACGAGCAGGCTCTGCTTAACGGCTTTAATGCAAAAGAGGCTGATGCCTTCCTGCTGGGAACTGAGGCAACCAGAGAGAACTATGAGGACCTGATTGCAGAAGATATGCCTGAATACGGCGATGACATGGCAGAGGTTGTGCCCTGGGACCTTCCTCAAAGGGATCAGTCATTTATTGTTGATGCCAAGGGAGAAGCCAAGGGTGCTCTGAATACGGCGTACAGCGCCATGTGGTTTAGCTATTCCCACTATGTGTGGAACAATTACATGGTCTCTCAGAACAGACCGGCCTACGAGTATTACTTCACCAAGACCAACAATATTCTCTCCAATTACCACGCAGGTGAGCTTCCCTATGCCTATGGCAATCTCTGGAGACATCCTGGACTATACAAGGATGAAGACTATAAACTATCCGAGATCATGCAGAGCTACTGGGTGAACTTTGCTTACAACGGCGATCCCAACGGATATCTTCTTAACCCTGATGGCTCTTCATCAGAAGAGATACTTCCGGTTTGGGAGAAGAGAGAAGCCGGCCAGGATCAGCTCCTTGAGCTTGGCGCACAGATAAAGATGACTGATGATCCAAACCTTGAAATCTATAAAGTCATTGATGAGTTTATGGAAACAAGAGAATCCAATTAACATCATTTAGAAGGAATCAATAAACGCTGCCCTTAGGCAGAAGTTGATTCCTTCTTTTTTTGTGCTATGATATGAACTGAAAAATTTTTAAGGAGCATATAATGAGCAGTAATTTTTATAAATACTTTGAGAATGGCGGAAGCCTTAAACAGGGAGTTTTAGAAGAACACGTATGGCTTCGCTTTCTCACCTGCACTGACAATGTCTATGTAAATGCAGAGAGACTTGAGAGCATGGGAAGCCTTTCCGGCAGAGAGACTCTCATGTATGTCATCAGAACCCTTGATATTCTGGATGAAGTAGCCAAGAGGGATAAGCTTGGCAGCAGGGTAAAAGAAATTGTGGAGACAACCCTAAAATGGTCGGAAGTAGCCAAGGGAGGTCTTTCCAAGGAGAGGGAAACCTGGATTGAAAAGGGTTATCCACTGGATATCCACAATATTGCCTCAGCTGAAATTTACAAAGACGTTACCGGAGATGCAGGTACAATCTATACTCTCATAAAGACTCACGGAATTGTGGGCCAATGCATCAGAGGCGAGATCTCCGTATCCGCCAATGCTCCACTTCTTGAGATCAAAGATGATGAGAAGAAAGAAATCCTCATGTCTCTCAATGAGTGCATTATCAGAGCAGCCAGTGAGAATATCTGGAACAACATTAAGAAAAGCGTTGAGTCATTGATTGACAGGATCATCGCCGGAGACTTATCTGAGTTTACTGCCCAGTACAGACTACAGAAACTGTGCCCCAGAGAAATAGAATTCTTCGAAAATGATGTAAAGTTCTTTGAGAAAAACATCTTCCCGAAATTCGAGTTGTGGTATTTTGAATCAGCGCTCTCTGATTTCAACATGGGTCAGATAAGAACAATTCTTTCAAACACTTTAGATGCTATAAACAGATCAGGAAAAGAAGTAAGACACCTTAACTTCAAGCCTCTCTCAGATAGTCTCTACTACGACTACGAGGGCAAAAAGCACGTAAACATCTACAAGAAGAGGATCATAGAGAAATACATTCTCGACTCTTCGGTCCAGAACGTGGACATAGATGTGAAGATAGAAAATGGATCTGCCTTTGTTGACTTTAAGTTCTCTCCTGTCTGTGAGAAGCTCATAGACTTCTGCGTGGAAGCAGAAAGGAGCGGACTTCTCACCTTTGAGAAGAGCATAATCGTTCTCTATGACATGTTCGGTTTCAGGCGTGATGCCTTTGACAGGCTTAACAATGAGGATAAATATCTTAAGACCATGAATGATGTAACTTCCAGCACCAAGGACAGCATCATCGACTACGTGGTCGGAGAGAGCGTTGTAGATGTTGGATCCGGCGGAGGAATCCTTCTTGATAAGCTGGAAAAGAGCTATCCCGACAAGAAGGTAATCGGAACAGACATATCAGCTAATGTCATTGAAACTCTTAACCAGAAGAAAAACCGCGATGGCCACAAATGGGAAGTTCAGGTCCACAACTTTGTCGATGATACCATGGACCCTAAGGTTGGCAGCATTATCTTTTCCTCAATACTGCATGAAATTTATTCCTATACTGAGACGGATGGCGGAAGGTTTGAGATCGACAGTGTCAAAAAAGCTCTGAGAAATGCCTATGACAGCTTAAATAAGGGCGGAAGGATAATAATAAGAGACGGTGTTAAGACAAAAGGCTCATACCCCCTTAGCATCAGGTTTAAGACCGCAGCCGGTCTTGATTTCTTTAAAAACTATATGAATGATTTCAAGGGACTTAAAGATATTCCGGAAGAGAAAAAGGTTTCCTCTATTGATGAGAAAACCCTTACTGTAACCGGAGATGTGAACTTTATCAGAGAGTTCCTCTACACTTATACCTGGGGTGCTGAGAGCTATGCCCATGAGGTACAGGAGCAGTTTGGATACTTTACATTAAACGAGTATAAAGAGTTCTTTAACGAACTGGGGGCTAAGATCATATTTGCAGAAGAGCTCCTTGAGCCGGGATATCCTGATAATCTCGGAAAACTTGTAGAACTCCTTGATGAAAAGGGTAATCCGGCAGAATATCCGGACTCCAACTGCATAATCATCGCTGAGAAATAAATTACTTAAATTCATCTGAATAGTAGGGCACTACAAGACTCTCGCCGGCATTGATACGTCCGTCTTCACCCAGATTGTTAATTGCGCAGACTTCTCTTATGTAGGAGTCTGCGTCTTTGTATTCTGAGGAGATGTAATCCCCTGCAATGCTTCCAAGACTGTCACCACTGTGAACGGTTATAGTTGTGTAGTATTTAAACCTTTCGTTCTCGGAATGAGCTGACAGCACCAGCTTGGAACACAGAAATGCAAAACTAAAAACTACAAGTGCTATCACAAGACCGAGGATGATTCTCTGGCGTCTTACTATGCGAAGACGTCTCTTTCTGTTCTCTTCAATTCTGATCTCTCTGTAAGCTGAATATGCTGCATCCATAAAAAACACCTCCTTTGCGATGATTAGATTGTCGCAAAAGAGGTGTCCCATATACTGTACTTATTCCCAAAAGAGCTCGTCCAAAGTCTTGTCCAAAGCCTTGCATATTGCGATGCAGAGGTTGATGGTGGGGTTGTAGTCACCCTTTTCAATGGCACTTATGGTCTGTCTTGATACTCCGCAGAGGCTGGCAAGCTGATCCTGGGAGAGATCCTTGCCGGCCCTTGCGGCTTTTAGTCTCAGATTCTTCATAGATCAGTCCTCCTCATTTTCTTTTGCATCGAAGGCTTTCTTAACAAGGGCACAAATGCCGATCACTGCCATCCAAATAAGAACGATCACATTCAGAAGCGGAAGTGAATTAAAGCCTTCTTTTGCAAGTGTTCCGTTTGCGATTGAAGCAATAACCGGGATGAGGTTTAAAGCTATTGCTATAACTATGATTGCAGTATAGCGCTTGCGGTTGTTGTTAAGTCCCCAGTAGGTTCCGTTCCAGATGCTGTGTACACACAGAACTGCGAAAGAGATGAGTAATACAATAAAATGTACCAGATATCTCTCAATTCCAAATGAGATATTACCGATCTCGAGAATTGCGAGAGCTGCTTCCAGGCAAGCAAGAGTGTAGAAGCTGTACTTGTATCCGCGACCCTTAATAGATTCCTGTCTCTCGTCGTACTGTGTCTTAAACCTGTGATCTTTGTTTGCAAACTTAAGAAGTATTACTGCAATAACAAGACCAATCATTAAACCAAATACCATTCCATATGATGCAACTGCGTTCATTATATTTCTCCTCCTAATAAAGAATGAAACAATGTTTATATGTTAACTACTTATCTGTCAGCTGATAATCATATAGTAAAACCACAATAGAATAATGTCAAGTATATTTTACAAAAATCTTTTCAGAATATCAAAATTCATATAAATATCAGGAAAAATTTGGCACAAAAAAAGAGGACTGCCACGGGAAATGGCAATCCTCAAAATCTGCTTTATGCATAAAAATGAATAATTATCCAAAATATCTCTTAAGGAGACCTGCGAAAGCTTTACCATGTCTTGCTTCGTCTCTTGCCATCTCATGGACTGTGTCATGAATCGCATCAAGATCAAGAGCTTTAGCTCTCTTTGCAAGGTCTGTCTTTCCTGCTGTAGCGCCGTTCTCAGCATCTACACGCATCTGAAGATTCTTCTTTGTGGAGTCAGTTAATACCTCACCAAGAAGCTCTGCGAACTTAGCAGCATGCTCTGCCTCTTCCCAGCCTGCCTTTGCGTAATAATCACCGATCTCGGGATAACCTTCTCTATATGCCTGGCGGCTCATAGCAAGGTACATACCAACTTCAGTACACTCTGCGTTGAAGTTCTGACGAAGATCCTCAATAATGTCTTCCGGAACGCCCTTAGCAACGCCAACTACATGCTCAGCAGCCCAAACCATTTCGCCTTCCTGTTTGGTGAACTTCTCAGCCGGTGCCTTACATACAGGACAAGCCTCCGGAGGAGTGTCGCCTTCATGAACATAACCACATACCTGACATACCCATTTCATAATAAGAAATCTCCTTTCCTGCGCATTGCGCTTAAGTGCATAAATACACAAATAACTGCCGTAAATTCAGAATATCACAAAGAGACAGAAAATACTCTTTATTTTATAAATATTTAAGAAACAGATTCGTAATTGTTTGAAAATTAATTTCATTTCGTTATCAAAAATGCGATATACTAGTAAGTGGGAGAATTTTATGTATGGAGGCTGCACATGAATATCGTAAGTGAAAAAATTAGAAGTAGTTATGATGAGCTGCCCTCTTCCGAGAAGCTGGTGGCAGATTATGTTCTGGAACATAAGGATGCACTCTTTAAACATCCCATAAAAGAGCTGGCGGAAATGTCGGGGACTACTCAGGCTGCCTGGACAAGATTTGCACAGGCCATAGGCTATGATGGTCTCAAGGACCTTAAAAACGCATATTACGCTGAGGCTAACACAAACCTTGAAAAGGTGGGTGAGAATGCGCCTAAGATTGCCTTCAAGGATGTAAACGAATATACTTCGCTTCAGTCAATTGCCGACAATATCTGTGCAACCAGTGTTCAGGCCATACAGACTACATACAGACTCTTTGCTGCAGAAGCTTTCAATGATGCGGTTGAAGCAATCATCGGAGCAAAGCAGATACAGGTATTCGGCGTAGGAACTGCGGGAATAGCTGCATACGATCTTTACTGCAAGCTTCTTAGAATACACTACAATGTAGTTTTCAATCAGGATCATCACATGAACCTCATGACAGTTTCCCAGATAGCACCTGATGATGTGGCAATCTTTTTTGCAGACAATGCTAAAAATACTGAAATTATGCAGCTTTACAATATTGCAAAAGAGCGTAAAGCTGCTACAATAGCAGTTACAAAGCTTGGTAACAATGCTTTGACCACCGGCTGTGATCAGGTTCTTTTTGCAACCTCTCCCGAGATTGATAAAAAGAGCGGACTGAACAGTTCAAGGTTTGCTCAGCTCTATATCGTAGATACGCTCTACACGGCTATTGCAAACAGGGACTACGAGAATATCAAAGAGTATTTAAAAGACTCCTATGATGTATTCCACAAGACAGCCAGAGAATAATAAAAGGAATGGTTTAAAATGGAAAAAATCGCTAGCTTTACCGTCAATCATTTGGATCTTGAGCCCGGAATCTATGTATCAAGGAAAGATAAGGTTGGACAGGAGACCTTAACGACCTTTGATCTTAGAATGACTGCTCCCAATAAAGAGCCTGTTATGAATACAGCAGAGATCCATACTCTTGAGCATCTGGGTGCAACATTTTTAAGAAACGATCCTGAGTACAAGGATAAAACCATCTACTTCGGACCTATGGGCTGCAGAACCGGCTTCTATGTAGTTCTTGCAGGAGACCTTGATTCAAAGGACATTGTCCCTCTTATCACAAGAATGTTTGAGTTCGCAAGAGATTTTGAGGGCGAAGTTCCCGGAGCAAGCCCCAGAGACTGCGGCAATTATCTGGACATGAACCTTGGAATGGCTAAGTTCATTTCAAAGAGATATCTGGACAATACATTGTACGGAATAGATGAAAAGCATCTTGTTTATCCGGAATAAGAAGGAGAATCTATAGTGAAAATCGGCATTATTGGCGCCATGGAGGTTGAGGTAGAATCTCTTAAGGCTGCCATGACTATTAAAAACACAGTAAATAAGGCATCCATGGAGTTCTTTGAAGGAACCATCGGAACTACAGAGGTTGTAGTAGTAAGAAGCGGAATCTGTAAGGTTAACGCAGGTATCTGCGTACAGATCCTGGTAGACACCTTCGGAGTAACACATGTACTCAACACAGGAGTTGCAGGATCTTTAGATGCAAGGATCAACATCGGCGACATCGTACTTTCAACCGATGCAGCTTATCACGATGTAGATGCTACTATCTTTGGTTATAAGAAGGGCGAGATCCCACAGATGGGAGTACTGTCTTTCCCTGCAGATAAAGAGCTTATTGAGAAGGCAAAGGCTGCAATAAAGACAGCAGCACCTGACCTTGGAGTATTTGAAGGAAGGGTATGCAGCGGTGATCAGTTCATTGCTGAGAAGGACGTCAAGGACGCCATTATAAAAGATCTCGGCGGAATGTGCTGCGAGATGGAAGGCGCCGGAATCGCTCAGGCGTGCTATCTCAACAAGATCCCGTTCGTTATCATCAGAGCAATCTCAGATAAGGCTGACGGATCTGACGTAATGGACTATCCGGAGTTTGAGAAGAAGGCAGCAAAAGACTGCGCGGCACTTGTAATGGAAATGATGAAGTCCATGTAATAACAGCATAAATACATATAACAAAAGGGAGCTGAAAATCAGCTCCCTTAATTTTTGTCTTCATTTACTTAAGTTATATCAGATGTTCAGAAGCTTACTGTACTCTGCAAGTGCTCCGTCTGTATCGTGAGCAAGAACCTTCTTGGCAAGGACTTTACCGAGCTGTACACCTTCCTGGTCGAAGCTGTTGATGTTCCATACAAAGCCCTGGAACATAACCTTGTTCTCGAAGTGTGAAAGAAGAGCACCAAGAGACTTAGGATCAAGCTCATCACCGATGATGATGCTTGAAGGACGTCCGCCCTTGAAGTTCTTGTTGAGGTTCTCATCCTTCTTGCCGCAGGCAAATGCTACAATCTGAGCTGCAACGTTAGCGCAGAGCTTCTGCTGGCTTGTGCTGCCCTGGATATCTACATCGTTCCTGAGCTGGCTGTTTCTAAAGCCGATGAACTGAAGAGGAATGATGTCAGTTCCCTGGTGGAGGAGCTGGTAGAAGGAGTGCTGTCCGTTTGTACCGGGCTCACCGAAGATAACAGGTCCTGTCACATAGTCTATAGGATCGCCGAAGCGGTTAACGCTCTTTCCGTTTGACTCCATATCAAGCTGCTGGAGGTGTGCAGGGAAACGGCTAAGTCCCTGTGAGTAAGGAAGAACTGCTGTGCTCTCGTATCCGAGAACGTTTCTCTCAAATACACCGATGAGGGCATCAAGCATTGCAGGGTTTGTCATAAGGTCTTTTCCTGCTGCGAGCTTGTCTTCCTCAGCTGCGCCGTCAAGGAACTGAGCAAATACTTCAGGACCGAATGCAAGAGAAAGAACTGCTCCGCCAACACCTGATGTTGATGAGTAACGTCCGCCGATGAAGTCATCCATGAAGAAAGCTTCAAGGTAGTTGTCGCTCTTTGCAAGAGGTGATGTCTCTGATGTAACTGCGATCATGTGCTTGGAAGCATCAAGACCTGCGTTCTTAAGAGCATTTATAACAAAAGACTCATTGGTGAGGGTCTCAAGTGTTGTACCTGACTTAGATACAAGAATAAAGATTGAATGAGCTGCATCTATCTGATTAAGTACGGCTGATGCATCGTCGGGATCAACGTTACTGATGAACTTGGCTTCCATCTTGAAGTTGCCTGTTCTGTGTGCCCAGTTCTCAAGAGCAAGGTACATAGCTCTTGGACCAAGGTCTGATCCGCCGATACCGATCTGAACAACTGTTGTGAACTTCTCGCCCTTCTCGTTTACGATCTCGCCTGAGTGAACCTTCTTTGCAAATTCAGCGATTCTGTTCTGCTCCTTAACATAGAATTCTCTCTTATCTACGCCGTCAGCAACTACCTTATCGCCAAGCTGGCCTCTTGTGAGCTGGTGAAGAACAAGGCGCTTCTCACCTGTGTTGATAACTTCTCCGTTGTAGAGAGCCTCAAACTTCTCGGCAAGCTGAGCTTCCTCAGCGAGCTTCTTGAGTGCTGCAAGGATTTCGTCGTTAACCTCTTTTGCTGCGTAGTTGTAAGAAAGACCGGCTGCCATAGGTACTGAGTAGTTTTTAACTCTCTCAGCGCCGCTCTCGCCTGACATAACCTCCTGAAGGTTAACCTTAGAAACATTAGAGAGTTCCTTAAAGGAATTAAGGGTATCAAGATTGTTCCAATTGATCATTATCAAAGCCTCCGTATAATCGTGTGGAAAACGTTTTTTTATCCGCATTAAAGTGTAGCATGGTAAAAGTCGCATATCAAGCAAAACTACTATAAAAAATATCTTAAGTTTGCCCAAAATATGATATACTTAATTATGGCTTAGGGGGACACAATGAGATTTCGTACAAAACTCTTAATTACGTCCTTGGCGATTGTTGTCATTCCGCTTATCCTGGCAGTGGGCACATTTATGGCCTTTGGCCGCTATATGGCTTACAAACAGCAGCTGCAGCAGCATACCACCGCGTTTGATTACGGTATGATCTCAGATCCGGGTGGTACCTTTGCGGAGATGACCGATGAGCTGGTAAAAGAAATCGCCATCAATATGTTATCCAATCCGTTTATCCTGGAGAATGAACAGTTCCTTTCAGATCTGGATGCGCAGGTGGAATCAAGATATTCCTTCATCATAGTCAAAAAGGGCAATGAGCTTTATTATGCTGCCAGCAGAGACAAGGCCAAGGCAGTTATCAATGAGCTTCCGGGCTATGGTAACAGTATCGAGGGTATTTATTACACCTCGTCCAAGCATCTGGTAAGACAGGTAGACTTTCTGTTTTCCGATGGCGCAAGGGGTAGTCTGTATTTCATCTCAACCATTCGAACTGCAGTCACTACATCGCTTGTCATTTACATGTGCGTTGCGATAATCTTCATATTGCTCGTGACCAGCCTTCTTCTGACCATGTGGCTGGGGCGAAGTTTCTTCAGGCCAATCAATCAGCTGAACATCGCGATGCAGCACATCAAGGATGGAAATTTCGACTTTGTACTTCCGACGGATGTCAAGGAAAAGGGTGAGATCGGAGCCATGTACCGAAACTACGAGGACATGAGACTTCGTCTTAAGGAATCTGCGGAAGAGAAGATAGAGAGGGAGAAGCAGAACAAAGAGCTTATCAGTAATATCTCCCATGACCTAAAGACACCTATCACTGCTATAAAGGGATACTCACAGGGCCTTTTGGAAGGCGTTGCAGACAGTCCCGACAAGCAGAAGAAATACATTAAGATCATTAATAGCAAGGCCAACGACATGAACAACCTTATTAATGAGCTTACATTGTATTCAAGTATTGATAACAACAGAATTCCCTATAACTTCACCAAGATCAATGTGGCTGATTATTTCGGGGATTGTATAGATGAGATCGGTGCTGATCTCGAGAGCAAGAACATCAAGCTCAACTACTCCAATCTGATAGCGCCGGATACATTGATAGTAGCCGATGCTGAGCAGATCAAGAGAGTAATAAACAACATTGTTAACAATAGTGTTAAGTACCTGGGAAGAGACGACGGAACCGGACAGATCGATATCAGGATCCTGGATGAGATCGATTCGGTGAGAGTCGAGATTGAGGACAACGGTAAGGGTATTGCCCAGAAGGATATCCCCAATATCTTCGACAGGTTCTACAGAACGGATTCCTCCCGTAACTCCAAGCAGGGCGGAAGCGGAATCGGTCTTTCGATCGTCAAGAAGATCATTGAGGACCACGGCGGATATATTTGGGCTACCAGCCACGAGAACGAAGGTACCTGCATGCATTTCGTACTGAGGAAGTACGTAGAGTATGCGGATAACTCTGATACAGTAACTGTAGCTAATGAAACACAATAATCCATAGAAAGGCAGAGAGTGTATGAGTAGAATACTTATTGTTGAGGATGAAGAGGCGATTGCTGACCTTGAGAAGGATTATCTTGAGCTTAGCGATTTTGAGGTTGCAATTGAGAACACTGGGGATGCTGGACTTGCAACTGCACTTGCGGAGGACTTTGATCTTATAATACTTGATCTTATGCTTCCCGGAATGGATGGCTTTGAAGTATGTAAGCGCATCAGAGAAAAGAAAGACGTGCCGATCCTTATGGTTTCAGCCAAGAAGGACGACATTGATAAGATAAGAGGACTGGGACTTGGTGCAGATGACTACATCACAAAGCCTTTCAGCCCTTCAGAGCTGGTTGCCCGTGTTAAGGCACACATGGCAAGATACTCAAGACTTGTAGGCTCAGGCCATGAGAACAATGACTTCGTTGAGATCAGAGGCCTTAAGATCGACAAGACAGCAAGACGTGTATATGTCGATGATCAGGAAAAGAGCTTTACAACCAAGGAATTTGATCTTCTTACCTTCCTTGCTGAGAACCCTAACCACGTGTTCACAAAAGAAGAGCTCTTCCGCAAGATCTGGAACATGGATTCCATCGGTGATATCGCTACTGTAACAGTACATATCAAGAAGATCCGTGAGAAGATCGAATATGATACCTCCAATCCTCAGTACATTGAGACTATCTGGGGCGTAGGTTACAGATTCAAGGTATGATGAATGACTAACAGCATAGATTATCTTTATGAGGACGAGGACATCCTGGTCTGCCACAAGATGGCAGGTATGGCAACAGAAGGCGCTAAGGCCGGAAGGATGGACCTTGTGAGCGCAGCAAGAAATTATCTTGCCCGCAAAGATAAGATGAATACCAAAGGGCGGCAAAGAAATTTGCCGCCCTATGTTGCTACTGTGAACAGACTGGATCAGCCTGTTGAGGGTGTTATCGTGCTGGCTAAAAATAAAAAGGCTGCATCAGATCTGGCACAGCAGATTAAGCTTCACAAGACAGAGAAATACTACTATGCCCTGTGTCTTGGAATTCCTGCGGAATCAAAGGGGCATCTGGCAGACCTTCTCATAAGGCGCGCGGACAACGGACTTGCCGATATTTATAAGGAAGATGAGAAGATAGAGACCATCGGAGGAGAAGCCAAGAAGGCAGAACTGGAATACGAGGTCATAGCTACAAAGGGTGAGACAGCTCTTTTGAAAATCCATCTTCTTACAGGGCGCTTCCATCAGATTAGGATCCAGCTGGCCAGCAGAGGCTATCCAATCATTGGTGATGATAAGTATGGAAATGAGAAAAGCCGGGAATATGCAGAAAAAGCCGGAATAGAGAATGTCTGCCTGGTCGCTTATAAGTATGTCTTTAAGCACCCGAGCACCAAAAAGAAAGTGGAGTTTGAGATAACGCCAAAGAATGCTGCCATAGGAGAATTACTAAATTGCGAAAATACATAACCTGGGGTTATCTGATAATAATATGCACCATCCTTCCTTTATATATGAAGGATGGTTACTATATGCTGGGAGAGAGTAAGGGCCTTTTGTACCTGGGAGTGAGCGCGGCTTTTGCCCTTGTACTTGTGCTGTTTGAGAGAAAAAAGCTTTTGTCAGGAATAGATAAAGAGAGCTTTGCTTTTTTCGGACTCATGGCCTTTTTGTTCTCCAACATCATAAGCTTTGTCTTTTCCATAAATAAGTCCGTTTCCTTCTTTGGCCTTGAGGGCTGGAGAGGAGGCTTTCTTACTGTAATCCTTATGCTGTTTTTTACACTTGTCTTTTCCGGGCAGGAACTTTTTTCAAAATATATCACAGCTGCTCTGCTGCTGACTCCCGCCTTTGAGTTTGTTCTTGGGATTCTCGGGAGATTCGGAATATACCCAATTGCCATCGCTCATCAGAATAATTCATTTGTGGCCACCATCGGTAACATCAACTGGTACGTGGGCTTTCTTTCAGTGTTTGTTTCGCTGGGGATAGGCCTTTGCTATACTGAAAAGCTCTTTTCCAAAGAGTTCTTTCTTCTTGCCCTCTACGAGATTCTGGGACTGGTAGCTCTTCTTACCCAGGGGAGCGAGAGCGGAGCACTGGTGATAATAGGCGCATTTTTGCTGCTGCTCTTCAGGAGCCTTGGCAGTAGAAAGAGCTTTTTGAAGATGTCAGCTCAGCTCTTTATCTTAGGACTTTCCATGGAGATAGTGGATATCCTTATGCTGGCCTTTGGAAACCTCTATAATTACCAGGATAATCTCCTTGTTCAGGCCTGCAGCGGATTTAAGGGACTTATCCTCATGGCATCCGCCTTTTTCCTGTACAGATTATCAAGGCTGTTTGAGGAAATCAGCGGAAAGTGGAGGGGTAAGCTCTTTACGGAGGTTCTGCTGTTTGCGCTGGGACTTGGAGCAGCGGTAGCGGTTTATAAACTGCGCAGCAGCTTCGGGTATAGCTTTGGAAACGGAAGAGGGCTTATCTGGAGCATCAGCGCAGATATGTTCCATACTCTATCGCCCTGGAGGAAGCTTGTGGGCGTCGGCCAGGACGGCTTTTATTCTTATGCCTACTCCGTGCCTGAGATCGCAGATTCCCTGCTTAACACGTTCCCCGGCAATAAGCTTACCAATGCTCACTGCGAGCTTTTGACAATGCTGATAGAAAGAGGACTTCTTGGAGTTGTCACTTATCTTTTCTTTATGGGAACGATCCTCTGCGCATTTATTAAGAACAAAAAGGAGCGCGCAGCAACTATCTGCGCACTCCCTGTCATTGCATATTTTCTTAATTCTCTTGTCTCTTTCTCAACTGTAACTTCAACGCCCTACCTGATGCTGGCCATAGGAATCGGGCTCTCAAGCTGCAGGAGCGAGGTTAGTTAAAAGTAGGAACCGGAATGCTCTCATCCAGATCATGGAAGAAGGTTCTGGTCCTGATGATTCCTGCCAGTGCGTCCTTATATTCATATAAGAAGCGCTCGCTTATGTTTTCCTCGCCGTACATCTGGCATCTGCCGGCATAAGCATTCAGGACGGACACATAGTGCTTGTCCTGGTTAAATACATTGAAGATCTCATCTTTCCTTCTTCTTGGATGTTTGGAAGCGAACTTCCTGATATCCAGCTGAAGATCGACTGCAAGGGCTTTCTCCCTTTTTCTTACACTGTGAAGAATTTCTTCGTATTTCTCGTCATCTATTTTTTCAAAACGATCAACGAACTCCATACAGCATGCGTGGTCCGGCAGAAGGAGCCTTACTCTGTCATCTCCGTAGACTTCCTCGATCTCTGCTACCACAGGCGGATCAAGTGGCTTGCCACTGTAATCCAGGATTATAACCTTATCCCCTTTTTTGTACATTTACACCTCCTAGAAACTTTGTATTTTTAGCGGTGTTCCCCTACCTCTAGTATAACATAATTGCGAATTATTTTTTCTTTATATCTGTTTTAAGTTATTTTTAGGCAAGGCTTTTATGATGTGTCTATAAGGTAACAAAAACGCACAAAAACGGAGAGAGAAAAAATGGCAGGATTTAAGGATGTATTTCAGAGAATCGAAGTGAAATATCTGTTGGATGATATGCAGTATACGGAGCTGAGAAAACGACTGGAAGGCATGGCAGAAGTTGACAGCTACGGAAAAACATCCATCTTAAATATATATTTTGACACGCCGGATTATAAGCTGATCGAAAGGTCACTTGAAAAGCCCGTCTACAAGGAAAAGCTAAGGCTAAGGACATACGGCGTTGCAAATGATGACACCAATGCTTTTATCGAGATCAAGAAAAAGTACAAGGGCGTTGTCTATAAGAGAAGAATCTCAATGCCATACAAGAAGGCCATGGAATATCTGGTAGATGGTAAAAGACCTGAAGAAAGAAGCCAGATTTCAGATGAGATCGATTATTTCCTTAAGTATTACAAAGGAATAAGACCTGCAATGGCAATCTCTTATGACCGCATAGCAATGGCAGGAATCGAGGATCCGGACCTGCGCATCACCTTCGACACCAACATCAGATGGCGCACGGATAAGCTTAGCTTATCTGAAGGCAATGTGGGAAAAGACATCCTTCTTCCCGGCCAGCACCTGATGGAACTTAAGATCGCAGGAGCAATGTCAATCGAACTTGCAAAGATACTCGATGAACTTAACATCAGAAAAACCTCTTTTTCCAAGTATGGAAAAGGATACGTTGATTATATGTACGGCGAAGACGCCACAGAGAGAAACAAAAGCAACATCAAAAACTTTCGCAGAGCAGTTTAAAGAAAATATTATTTGAGAAAAAAGGAGAAAATAAAATGTCTACATCAGATTTGATTTTTGGAAGCATCATCACAAACGGTACTATCACAGGGGCGTCATTTTTGATCGCCACTGTTTGCTCACTGGCCATCGGCCTCTTTATAGCTTTTATGTACACCATAAAGAGCAGCTACTCAAGAAGCTACATCATTACACTGGCACTTCTTCCTGCTATCGTCCAGATGGTCATCATGCTGGTAAACGGTAACATCGGAGCAGGTGTGGCTGTAGCCGGAGCCTTCTCACTGGTAAGATTCAGATCAGCACCCGGAACAGGTAAAGAGATCACAAGCATCTTCCTTGCTATGGCAGTAGGCCTTGCAACAGGAATGGGATACATCGGTATCGCAGCAATCTTTGCGGTCATCATCACAGTGGCAAATCTTATCCTCATGGGAAGCGGCTTTGGAAGCGGAGCAGCTGAGGAAAAGACACTTAAGATCACTGTACCTGAAGGACTTGATTTTGAAGGGATCTTTGATGACATTTTTGCAAGATACACAACAAAGGCTGAGCTCTGCGAAGTAAAGACATCAGGAATGGGAAGCCTTTACAAGCTTAACTACAGCATCGTTATGAGAAACAGAGCATCCACAAAGGGAATGATCGATGAGATGAGACAGAGGAACGGAAATCTCGAGATAAGCTGCTCAAGACCTGTAGCAGTTAAGGCTGAGGAACTCTGATAAAAAAGCTATTACCTAATATTTTGAATATAAAAGGCCGTTAGATCCGAATAAGTTGTCTAACGGCCTTTAGCTATGTCATTTTGCTGCTATTTTCTGAAGATTCTTAGGGAGCTGGGTAGGAAGAGTTACTACAAATCTGATTATCCTGTCCCCGTCCTTAAGTGCCTGTATGTCGCCTCCGTGGGACTGGGCGATGGCTCTTGCCACCGAAAGACCTATTCCGTAGCCGCCCTTTTCGCGGCTTCTTGAGGAATCTGCTCTGTAGAAACGGTCAAATAATCTGTCCAGATTTCCTGAAGGCATATAGTCTGTGGTATTTGATACCTCTAAAGTGATGTTCTTTTCTTTTGATAAATGAACGTTGATGCTGCCCTTTTCATCGGAGTATTTCATGGCGTTGTCCAGGAGCAGCGATGTCAGCTGGTTGATGGCGTTCTTGTCTCCGGTTATGTGAATGCCGTCTTCTATGTCTGTGACATATTTCTTGGAAGTAGATTCAGCCACGGCTCCAAAGGAAGCAGCAGTCTCTTTTATGGTGGCACTCATATCGAAGTCGCTGTAGACAACGTGCATTCTCTCCTCATCCATTCTGGAGAGTGTAAGAAGGTTCTTGACCAGGGAGTTCATTCTCTTTACCTGGTTTCTGATGCTGGAGGTCCACTCGCTCTTTCCGGCTTCAAGCTCAAGGACATCGATGTTTGCTGAGATGATGGCAAGTGGTGTCTTTAGCTCATGACCTGCATCAGTGATGAATCTCTTTTGCTTTTCCATGGATTCCACAGCCGGGGCAACAGCCCTTCCGGAAAAGAGGAAAACCAGGATGAACATTGCAATAAGAGTGAAAAGACCGATGAGCAGGGATTGTAGAAGAAGCTTATACACATTTACAAGCGAGGTGCTCAGGTCGCTGAAGACCAGTATCTGTGTGCCGTCAGCGTTGTTTCCCAGCCTGTATCTGAAGGAGCGATAGAACCCCTTTTCCTTTCCTCGGGAGATAACCTCCGTGGCAGCCTCTTTTGCCGCATCCTCAGTGACTGAGGCGATATGGTTTACGTCAACTTCAAGGATGTTCCCGGATGAGTCGTAGCGCACCCAGAAATATCTGGTCTGGTAGGGCATCTCCATGGAACGCATGTTGTTTAAGTGCTCAAAGCCAAGGGGTCGATCCGGCCTTGGTGGCTGCTGATTGTTATTATCTTTCAGCATTCCCGGGAAAAAGCCGTTGTTGGTTGTCAGGATCTGCAACAGATTATCCGCATCCCGTACGCTTTGGGAAATATTGGCAATGTTAATGACGGCGATCATGATCACCAGGATCACCAAAAGAGATAACATGGCTGTTATCACGAATTTCTTCCGAAGTTTATTTACCATAATTATTCCTCGATTTAGGGCTTAGGAAATCTCGTTTATGGAATAGCCAACACCTCTTGATGCCTTGATCTCGCACGTGGCTTCAAGGGATGAGAGTTTCTTTCGAAGGTTTGAAATATATACCCAGACTACGTTTACGTCTGCTTCGCCGTCGGACCAGATCCTGTCCATGAAGTTGTCAACGGAGATGATCCTTCCGGGAGAAGTCATCAGCATCTCCATCATCTGGAATTCCCTTCCTGAGAGATGGATCTTATCGTGCCCCTCTGTGCAAAGATCGTACCCTGCTCTGTCCAGAGTAAGGTTTCCGCAGGTGAGGTTAGCGGGCGCGAAGTCCTCTTTTCTTCTGAGCATTGCTCTTACTCTTGCAAGGAGCTCGCCCATATCGAAGGGCTTTGGAAGGTAGTCGTCGGCTCCAAGATCAAGACCCTTAATGCGGTCATCAACTTCAGTCTTGGCAGTCAGGAATAAGACAGGGGTTGGAAGACCTTTTTCTCTTATTTTCTTAAGGACTTCCATGCCGTCCATTCCGGGCATCATGATATCGAGGATTATGCCGTCATAGTCTCCTGCGAGGGCATAGTCCAGGGCATCGGTTCCGTTATATACTGCATCTACGGTGTAATTGCTGTGTTTAAGGATAGCTACAAGGGCGCTTACCAGTTCTTTTTCGTCATCGGCCAGAAGTAGTTTCATAGCATGTTCCTCCAATTACATTAATTTTATCACAAGTTAACCCGCAGCGCCTGCGATGGAATGAGCTTTACTGATAGGCTTTCTCCAAAGACGTATGAGGAAGAGTGTTCCGCGAACGCACAGGTCTGAGCACATGGCGATCCAAACTCCCGGAAGCCCGAGGATGGGTGCGAGGAAAAACGCCATGGTAAGTCGAACTGCCCACATACTGATAAAGTTTATTATGGATGGACCAAGTGTATCGCCGGCTCCTCTGAACACACCTGTTGCTACAATTGATGCGGCAAATAGCGGTTCTGCGAAGGCTTCTATCCTAAGGACCTGTGCACCAAGAGCCTGAATCTCGGGATCCGGTGTGAGGAAGCCAAGTATTGAAGGAGCAAAGATGTACATCAGAATTCCGGTGCAGGTCATGACCAGCATTCCAAGAATGGTTGCAAGCCACCCGAGGCGCTCTGCAAGCTTGTTTCTGCCGGCGCCAAGGCTCTGCCCTATGAGAGCTGTAGCTGCACTGGCGATTCCGTAGCCCGGCATATAGCAAAGGCTCTCAGCCGATACCGAGAAGGAATTGGCAGCAAGTGCTGTAACACCCAGGGGCGATACGATCCTTGTGCAAAAGACATATCCCCAGCCCATGATTCCCTGCTCGATTGCAAAGGGGATCGCGATGTGGAGGGCTGCCTTCAGCTCTTTTACTGAGAAAGGAATCTTGTCCTCGGTGCGAAGATGAAGTATCGGGGACTTGATAAGAAGGAAGAACAGAAATGTAAGTGCAACTATGCCCTGGGAAAAGGCTGTACCAAGCGCAGCTCCTGCAACGCCCAGGTTAAAGCCCGGGAAAAAGACCCTTGCACCAAAGAGTGAAATGTATCTTGAGGGGAAGATCAGCAGGAAGTTGAAAAAGACATTGAGAAAACACCCCACAACATTTAAGATGCTGGGAGTTCTGATATTTCCGCTGCACTGGAGCATTCCTGAGGCTACGCCGTTTAGGTTCGTGATGGGGAGCGCGAGGGCAAAGATTGCAAAATAGATGGTTGCTTCTCTTACGATGTCCTCTGATCCGCCGAGCCAATGTGGGAGATGCCCGCTTATGGCAAAGCAAATAAGACCGATCAAAGAGCTGAAGATAAGGACGGATATAATGCCGTGCTTGTTGATAGCCCTTGCCTGTGGGAACTTCTTGGCGCCGATATTGTGAGCCACCTGGACAGTAAAGCCCATGGTCACTGATCTGCAAAGACCACCGATGAGCCATGTTGTTGAGGATACAAGTCCTATGGCTGCCGATGATGTGGGGCCAAGACGCCCTACCATTGACTGGTCTACATATTCCATTATTACGGTTGAAATCTGGGAAAGTATGGCCGGGATACTCAGCATTGCTATGATATAGAGCTGGTCCCTCAGAGTAATTTCACTGCCGTTTCGTATTTGTTCAAAATAATCTCGTTTCATCGGAATTAGTATAGCATACGCGGGGAAAAATGGTATTATATTAAAAAAATGGGAAGTGGAAACAATGATTTTATTTTTTGATGTTGACGGAACTTTGTGGGATTACAAGAACTATATCCCGGAGAGTACAAAAAAGGCTATTAAGCTTGCCCAGGAGAACGGGCACAAGTGCTTTATCAATACAGGAAGAGCAAGGGCTTTTGTATATAATAAGGAGCTTTTGGGAATCGGGTTTGACGGTATAGTTTCTGCCTGTGGCTGCATGATCGAATATGAGGATAAAGTTCTTTTCAATAAGCTCATGACCAGAGATGAGGGCATAAGGACAATGGAAGCCGTGAAAAAGCATGACTTTAAGGCTATCCTTGAGGGTCCGACATACCTGTATATGGATAAACCGGACTTTGCAGACGATATGTTTGGACAGAAGGTCATCAGGGAGATGGGAGAAAGACTTCTTGGCATCACTGATATGTGGGGAGAGTGGGAGATGAACAAACTCTCCTGTATCTGCGACAGTCCGACAAGGGATGAGTGCTTTGAAGAGCTTTCGGATATCTATGATTTCATGCTCCATACGGATACAATCGTAGAAATGGTGCCAAAGGGCTTTAACAAGGGCACAGGAATCAAGGAAGTGTGCGAGCTTTTGGGGTGCGATGTGTCTGAAACCGTGGCGTTTGGCGACTCCATAAATGACAAAGAAATGCTCGAAGTAGCAGGTACTTCAGTAGTCATGGGAAGAGCTCCGGAGGAAGTTAAAAATCTGGGAACTATTGTGACGGAAAACCTCGAAGATGACGGTATTTGGAGGGCTTGCGAGAAACTAAATTTATTTTGAAAATAGGGGTTAAGATTCTTTTCTGCCTGCCGATATTATAAATGCAGATTTGGTAGAGGAAAGGATTCCTATTATTATGATGGATTTTGGTTTCTTGGCAGCAGCCGATAGCATAACAAATACATACCTTAATCAGAATTCAGCAAACAGCGCAGTATCCGCAATAGGTGCGCTTGATGACGAGACCAAGAAGAAGTTCGGAGAGCAGTTTGCTGAAGCGTATGATTCCATGATAGCTACTAAAATGCTGAGCGAAAACATGCGCCACAGCTATGAGGTTACTCATTCTGACGATCTTAAGTTCCATGCAAATCGCCTTGGATATTCCATAGATAACAGAGTTATCGATATGCTTCATATCCAGATTTCCGATGATATGACAGAAAAGGTAAGCAGCGCTATGAACAATGCGCTCGAGGCCATGTTATAATGAATTGACATGAATAAATTCAGTTTAAGAAGACTTTTAATTTGTGTCCTGCTCATAGGCAGTGCGATCTTCAATGTCGCTGCGTGGATGAGCAGGTCTTTTTCTGATTATTACACTGATAATATCTTCCCGAAGATCACTGGTATTTACGGGAGATTTACCAGTCTTTTTCGCGTGTCTGTGGGGGAGAGGCTATTGGTGCTGCTTCCCATTCTGCTGATTCTTTTAGTGATATCTTTTTTCATTAAAAGAGATTTCGCAAAGGGGTACAGACGTGTGCTGGCGCTGGTGCTTTCTGTTGTGGTAGCCGTAATGTCTTTAAACTGCTTCGTGCTCTATCACTGCACGCCACTAGGCGTTACGGAGACAGAAGGTGAGGAGTACTATCTTGAGGACCTGGCGACGCTAAGAGATTACATAGTGTCTAAGTGTAATGAGATGGCGGAGCTCATGCCAAGGGATGCTGACGGAAATGTTGTCTACGACGGCGACATGAATGAGACTGCAAGGGTGGCCATGGCAGGAATTGCCGGAGAGTACAAGAGACTTGATGGGTATTATGTAAGGCCCAAGGCGCTGACTTTCTCGGGATTTATGAGCCAGCAGTATATGCAGGGTTATTACTTCCCGTTTTCAATGGAAGCCAACTACAACGATATGATGTACATAATGAACAAGCCTTTTACCATGTGCCATGAACTGGCGCATACTCACGGGTACATTTATGAGGATGAGGCGAACTTCCTGGGATTTTTGTCCTGCATTAAATCAGATGATCCGGTGTTTGTTTACAGCGGATATCTGGGAGTTCTTAATTATGTAAACAACGATTTCTACAAGGCAGTTGATGAGGATGAGTACAAGTCCCATGTGAAGATATCGGATAAGGTTCGCTATGATGATCAGTTCCTTACCGAGCAGGCTTGGGAGTTGGTTGAAAAGAGAGCGATCCTGGAGACAAAGACGGTTAAGAAGGCAGCAGATACTTTCATCGACACGAACCTGAAGGTCAACGGAGTATCTTCCGGTAAGGTGAGCTACACCCACGTAGTGGCGCTGCTTCTGGACTATTACAAGGCAAATTCGTATAATTGATTTCGAAATATGTAAATTTAGTTGGGAGAGAACATGAAGAATAACAAGAAGAAAATCATTCCCTTAATTGCAGCACTTATGGCTGTATTACTGGTGGCCTGCGGACCATCCGATGAGAAGCTTGCCGAGGCAGAGGAAGCAAGAAACCTACTTGCTCAGGCTAAGCAGACAGCAGAGGATACTTACCTTGATGTGTCAGATACATCACAGCGAAGCCTTCTTGATTCACTCGCTGATAAGGAAGCTGAGATCGAGCAGCTGGATTTCACCAAGATGAATGACAAGAAGATTGACGAAGTCCTGCCGACTATCACAGAGCTAACAGAGAGCTATCAGAATATTGGAAAAGAGCTTTCGGGCGTCCTTACAAGTGAGACTCAGATTAAGGAAGAGAAGGCAAAGCACTCCGGGCTTGAAGTCTACTTTATAAATAAGACGGGAATGAATCTTTCAAAGATCGTTCTTCACGATATTTCCGCGAACACATATAGTGATAATTTCATCGGAGACGGAATAGTGCTCCAAAACGGATACACCCTGATGGGAGTTTCGCTTGATATCTATTCTGACAGCAGCGAGTGGGAGTTTGTGATCACGAATGATGTTGACACAGAGTACACCTTAAGCTGCGAGAGCTTAAAGGGAGAGGACCTAAAGGGAGCATCCATTGTGCTTAACTACGACTCCGCTACTGCTACTGGACAGGCAACCCTTGGTGGATACTTCCCGCAACCGGAACCTGAACCAGAAGAGGCTGCAGAGGGTGCTAGCACTGAAGCTGCCACAGAATCAACATCAGAATGAGTCACCGGGGACGTTTCAGATTGACTCATTTTGAGTCAATCTGAAACGTCCCCAATGACTCAAAAAAAGACCTTGACGCTCAATGCGCCAGGGTCTTTTTGCATTTATTACAGTATCCGTATATTTCAAGGTGATGACCTGTTATTTCAAAACCCGGAAGGGTGGTCTCAAGGTCTTTTGAAATCTCGTGAAGCGGACAGGTCGAGATAGTGAATTTCTCGTGGCAGCCAAGGCATACTGCGTAGTGTCTGTGGGTCTGCTTCTTGAGTTCGTAAACTGCATTGTCCTCAGTTGTGAGGACGGATTTCTCGATCATTCCGGCCTTCTCAAAGGCAAGGAGATTTCTGTAAACTGTGGAAAAAGCATACATCTCTTTTGACGCCTTCTCATTAAGAGCGCTGTAGATCTGCGCTGCTGAGAGGGGCTCATCTGCCAGGTAGAGAACTTTGTAGATATCAATTCTCTGCTTGGTCTTTTTTACGCCCTCGGGCCAGTTCTTTTCTATTGTTTCATCAAATGAATGTGAATGGATTTTGTGTGTCATATCTTTTACCCCAAATTACTATCAGAGGGTGATCCCAAGGACATCAATAAGAAGTCCTGAGAGAGTTCCGATCAAAAACAGCAGGATAGCTACGTTGAAGTTTACCTTCTTCTCCGGGTTTACTCTAAAGAGCACCATAAGGCCTATTCCTGCGCCGACAAGAAGTCCTGACATCATGGTTCCCAGGGTTATCATCTGATCAAGGTAGAGCGTAGTGATGATAACTGAAGGTGCACAGTTGGGGATAAGTCCGATGAGTCCTGCCAGAATGTGGCTCACAACAGGGTTTGTCTTAAGGAGCATTGACAGGTGATCCTCGCCGATCAGGGTGATAATTATATTAAGTAAAAGAGTGAGTACAAGCACGAACAGGAAGATGTGAAGGGTGTGCACAAAGGCTGACTTAGCCATGCCCTTTAAGGTTGCATCCTCTTCGTCATCGCAGTGGCAGTGCTCTTTTTCGCAGAGTTCGTTAATCCTTACCGGATCCTCAGCTCTTTTTCCGCGAGCCTTGTGATAAGCATGGACAGCGAAGTCGATGATAAAGCCGGCGATGATACCGATAACTGCCTTGAGGGCCAGGATCTTGACCATTGTGCCCACAGGGAAGTGCTCAGAGATAAGAAGAGGTATCATCTCATCTGAAGTTGAGAGATAGATCGCGATCAGAGTTCCCAGGGTGATGACACGTCCGGCGTAGAGGTTTGAAGCTGCTGCCGAGAATCCGCACTGAGGGAAGATACCGATAACGCCGCCAAGGAGCGGTCCGAAGTGCTCGGTCTTCTGAACAACGTTCTCCGTGAACTCAGCTGTTCTGTGCTCTAAGTACTCCATAGCAAGATATGTTAAATAAAGGAAAGGCAGGATCTTGACAGAGTCGATCACTGCATCAAGTACTATATCGATAATTACGTCCATTACAGACTCCTTTCTGATCCGGTAAATGCAAATGCAAATCATTTGCATTTAGAATATCTGCAAAAAAATACCAGCTCATTGCTGGTTTATCAAAAAGCGGGTGATGGGAATCGAACCCACGTATCCAGCTTGGAAGGCTGGTGTTCTACCATTGAACTACACCCGCATGGTGCTGACAAGAAATTATAATAACTAACTTTGCATGGTATGTCAAGCGCTTTTATTATTAATTACTTCCTATTTAGTTTGACAAGCATATAATAGAGGTGTTATTATTTTTCCTACCAAGTTAGTAGGAATTACGAAAGGAAGATTTTAACTATGTCTGAGAATTCATTATTGCAGGTAAAAGACCTCTCAGTATCAATCGACAACGAATTGCCGATCCTTCATAATATTAATCTTGATATTAAGCCCGGCGAGACACACGTACTTATGGGACCCAACGGAGCAGGTAAGTCAACACTTGGCTTTACTCTCATGGGCAATCCTCATTACTGTGTAACACAGGGAAACATCCTCTTTGAGGGCCAGGATATCACAGATATTTCAGCTGATAAGAGAGCCAAGGCAGGAATGTTCTTATCATTCCAGAACCCATACGAGGTTCCCGGCATTTCTCTTGGAAGCTTTATCAGAAACGCATATCACAACCAGACAGGTGAGCCTGTTAAGCTTCTTGCATTTAAGAAGTCACTCAAGGCAGCTATGGACATCCTTTCAATGGATGAGTCCTATGCAGACAGAGACTTAAACGTAGGATTTTCCGGCGGTGAGAAAAAGAAGGCTGAGATCCTTCAGCTTCTTATGTTAAAGCCTAAGTTCGCTATTCTGGATGAGACAGACTCAGGACTTGACGTTGATGCTGTTCGTACAGTTTCAAAGGGTATCGAGGAGTACCAGAAGAAAAAGGACGGAGCTCTTCTTATCATCACCCACAGCACCAAGATCTTGGAGTCACTTCATGTAGATTACACACACGTTCTCGTTAAGGGAAACATTGTTCACACAGGCGACGGAAGTCTTGTAGATGAGATCAATGCAAACGGATTCGAGAGATTTGTGAAAGAGGATTAAAATGGCTGATACTAACAACAAGCAGGTTGTGGCCGATATTGACCGCAGCCTATACGATTTTAAAGACGTAGAGAGCGAAAAAGACTTCTACCGTATGGCCGAGGGTCTTACCGAAGAGACTGTTCTTAAGGTTTCCGAGGAGAAGAACGACCCTGAGTGGATGCGCGATTTCAGACTTGAATGTCTTAAGCTCTACAACGATATTAAGGTACCTGACTGGGGCCCAAGCATTGAAGGCCTCGACATGGACAAGATTTCTTCCTATGTAAGACATAAATCCGATATGAAGGGCAAGTGGGAAGACGTTCCCGAGGATATCAAGAACACATTCGAGAGACTTGGTATCCCTCAGGCTGAGAGAGAATCCCTTGCAGGTGTAGGAGCTCAGTACGACTCAGAGCTCGTATATCACAATGTAAAAGACGAGGTTGCAGCCCAGGGCGTTATCTACACTGACCTTGAGAGCGCACTCCGAGGTGAGTATGCAGACATGATAAAGTCTCACTTCATGAAGCTCGTACCTCCCACAGACCACAAGTTTGCAGCACTTCACGGCGCTGTATGGTCAGGCGGATCCTTTGTTTACGTTCCCAAGGGAGTTAAGGTTGATATCCCTCTGCAGTCATACTTCAGACTTAATGCTGCCGGAGCCGGACAGTTCGAGCACACACTTATCATCGTTGATGAGGGTGCAGACCTCCACTTCATAGAAGGCTGCTCAGCTCCTAAATACAACGTGGCCAACCTCCATGCCGGATGCGTTGAGCTCTACGTTGCCAAGAACGCAAGACTCAGATATTCAACCATTGAGAACTGGTCCAAGAATATGTACAACCTCAACACCAAGAGAGCGATCGTTGAGGAGAACGGTATCATGGAGTGGGTTTCAGGCTCTTTTGGCTCACACACTTCATACCTGTATCCTATGACAATCCTCAAGGGTGATAATTCCAAGATGGAATTTACAGGAATCACCTTCGCCGGCAAGGGACAGAACCTCGATACCGGAGCCAAGGTAGTACATCAAGGCCAGCACACAAGCTCAGTTATAAATACCAAGTCCATCTCCAAGGACGGCGGAATCGGAACCTACAGAAGTAGTGTCATCATCCAGAAGACTGCTAAGAAAGCCAAGGCATCTGTTTCCTGTGACTCTCTTATGCTGGATTCAATTTCCAGGGCAGATACTATCCCCGGAATGGACATCCGTACCAACGATGCAGATGTAGGACACGAGGCTAAGATCGGAAGAATCAGTGATGAAGCGATCTTCTACCTGATGAGCAGAGGAATAAGCGAAGAGGACGCCAAGGCCATGATCGTAAGCGGCTTTGCAAATCCCGTATCAAAAGAGCTTCCTCTTGAGTATGCGGTAGAGATGAATAACCTGATCAAGCTCGAGATGAGCGGAAACGGCTGATAAGGGGAGAGCAGATGAGTAATGATTTGAACATGAAGGTCAATGTGCTGCCCGTTCTTACATACAATTTCCTGCATGTAAACGACAGTACCCTTCAGATAAGTGATTTTAATATTACAGGTGGGAACGCTCCTTTGGCAAAAGAGCTGCCGGCAGGCGTAACTGTAGAAAAGGCAGTTCCATTTGCAGAAGCGGGAGAGATATTCAGAAAAAACAATGACAGGATCCTGGCTCCTATTGACGGACACGTTGAGCCAAACGGTGATACTTCCGCAAGGGACAAGGACCAGGCGCTTCGTACCGGAATGGGCGCAGATGTTGACGGCCTTATGACAAGCCTTGGTGCTACAGTTGATATCTACACTGTAGAAGAGGGTGTTAAGGCAGATAAGCCAATCGTCATAAGCTATGACATGAAGAATGGAGATGCTTCTCTTTCCGGACAGATCATCCATGCTAGGAAGAATTCAGAAGTAACTGTTGTCATTGCCTACACATCAGATAATGACGCTTCAGGCTTTGTAGGAGTCAGCACAAGACTCTTTGCAGAGGACGGCGCTAAGATCAATCTGGTTAAGACCCAGCTCCTTGGTGAAGGCTTTGTTCACTTCGATGATATCGGCGGAGCATGTCTTTCTGATGGAAAGATCGATCTTGTGACTTTGGAGCTTGGCGGATGCAAGACCCTGACAGGAGCTTACGTCAACCTTGCCGAGAAGAATACAGTATTTACCAGCAATATGGGCTACCTTGTAAGAGGTGACCACAACCTTGATATCAACTACGTTGCTGATCACAGGGGCAAAAAGACAGAAGCAGGAATGCAGTTTAAGGGAGTCCTGATGGACAATGCTTCCAAGACCTTCAGAGGAACCATTGATTTCAAGAAGGGAAGCTCAGGGTCAGTTGGCGATGAGCAGGAAGACGCACTCCTTCTTAGTGAGGGCGTTGTAAATAAGACAATGCCCGTGATCCTTTGCCAGGAAGAAGATGTTGAAGGAAGACACGGAGCAACCATAGGTGAGCTTGGTGAGGATCTTCTGTTCTACATGCAGACCCGTGGTATTGATGAGTTAGAAGCCAAGAAGATCATGATCAAGGCAAGACTGGACAGCGTAGCAGGCCTGATTCCGGATCCCGAGATCAAACAGAGAACACTTTATTATATTCAGAACATAGTTTAAGGGGATAATCATGAGCGCACCTAGCGATTTTCGCAAGGACTTTGAGATTTTAAAGTCCGGCGAGTACATATACTTTGACAATGCTGCAACTTCACAGCGCCCAAGGCAGGTACTTGAGGCTGTAACAAACTTTTATAACACAGCCAACGCCAATCCTTTAAGAGGACTCTACGACTGGAGTATGGCAGCAACAGATGCCTACGAGAGTGCCAGAAAGGCAGTTGCAGACTTTATCGGCGCAGATTCTACCGAGGAGATCATCTTTACAAGGAACACCACAGAGTCTTTAAACCTTGTAGCATACAGCTACGGACTTGAGAATGTTCATGAGGGAGATGAGATCGTGATCACCGTTATGGAGCACCACAGCAACATGCTTCCATGGCAGATGGTTGCAAAGAAGAATGGCGCCAAGCTCATTTACCTTGAGCCCGATGAAGAAGGCGTTATCTCCAGAGAAGAATACACTTCCAAGATAACAGACAAGACCAAGATCGTGGCAATAGGCCATGTATCCAATGTATTTGGCGTTACCAATCCGGTAAAAGAGATTGCGGAGTATGCCCATTCCAAGGGAGCCGTTGTAGTTGTTGACGGAGCCCAGTCAGCGCCTCACATGGCAGTTGATGTTAAGGAACTTGGCTGTGATTTCTTTGCACTTTCAGGACACAAGATGCTGGCACCCATGGGAATCGGAGCACTCTATGGAAAGAGAGAGCTTCTTGATAACATGCAGCCTTTCCTGCGCGGCGGTGAAATGATAGAATATGTAACAAGGGAAGATGCAACCTACGCAGAGCTTCCTCACAAGTTCGAGGCAGGAACCGTTAATGCCGGAGATGCTGTGGGACTTGAGGCAGCTATTAAGTATATTCAAAATGTCGGATTTGAGACCATTGAAGCCCAGGAAGTTAAGCTTACAACTCTCCTTATGGATGGCCTTGCTAAAATGCCTTATATCAAGGTATATGGCTCAAAAGACCCTAAGAAGCACTGCGGAATCGTAACCTTTACCATGGACGGAGTTCATCCTCATGACCTGGCATCGGTTCTTAACGACGACAGGGTATGCATCAGAGCAGGACACCACTGTGCTCAGCCCCTTATGCAGTTTATCGGAGCTGGCTCTACAGCAAGAGCAAGCGTATATTTCTACAACACCGAGGACGAGGTTAAGCAGTTCCTTGACAGACTGTCTAAGGTAAGGGAGGTCATGGGATATGGAGCTTAAACAGCTTTATCGCGAGATAGTTAACGAACACAATCTTCATCCGGTACACAAAAAGGTCATTGAGAACCCCGATCTGGTACTCAGAGGTGTCAATCCCAGCTGCGGAGATGACATTACACTCAGCCTTAAGGTCAAGGACGGTGTCATTGAAGACGGCGGCTATGAGGGATCAGGATGCGCTATTTCACAGGCTTCTGTGGATATGATGGTGGATCAGATCATCGGCAAGAAAACAGATGAAGCAATCAAACTTGCCGAGATCTTTATGGGAATGATAAAGGGCGAAGTTACGGATGAGGAGAGTATAGAGAGCCTCGATGAGGCAGCAGCGCTTCAGGATGTGGCTCACATGCCGGCCAGAGTAAAATGTGCTGTGCTGGGGTGGAGAACCATGAAAGAGATGATCGAGAACCCTGAGAAGGCAAAAGGATAAGTGATCAGAGCATCTGCACCAACGTGGTGCAGGTGCTTTTTTGTATTCAAGAAGAATAAGTTTCCTGTAAGGATTTGTGGCAGAAGCGTACTATTCGGACCCCGGGACATGAAAAAGTGAACCATGCCGACAGACTCGAAATTCGCTTTGCGAATTCCTCGTTGTCGCGGCGTTCGCCGTATGAATAAAAAAAGAGGTATCAGAATGTGAGCAAAGAGCGCTCCCATCTGACACCTCTTATTTTTATTCGCATGGTTCACTTTACGCGCAAAGAAAAAGTACCATCCCCATGGGATATACCCACGAAAACAGTACTCGGCGTGCACCGCCAGGGTCTCGAACCCTGGACAACCTGATTAAGAGTCAGGTGCTCTACCAACTGAGCTAGCGGTGCATTTTTTATTTGTGTCGCTCTTAACGACAAGTGATATCTTACTACGGCCCAAAATAAAATGCAAGTACTTTTTTTAAATTTTTCAAAAAAATTTTTGTGAAATATGATAAAATAGTTTGAATTGGTATAAAAGGAGCGGGTTTGACATGATTTTTGATACCCATGCTCACTATGATGATGAGCGATTTGATGAGGATAGAGATGCCCTTTTAAGGTCCATGAAGGAATCGGGCATTGGAAATATAGTAAATATCGGAGCTAATATGGCAAGCTCCCAGAGGTCTCTGGATCTGGCAGCGGAATACGACTTTATGTACGCAGCTGTGGGAGTACACCCCAGCGACTGTGCAGAGCTCGACGATGAGAAGATTGAGAAGCTGAAAGAGATGAGCTCTTTTCCCAAGTGCGTAGCAATCGGAGAGATAGGTCTTGATTATTACTGGCCGGAGCCGGAACATGAGCTACAGAAGATGTGGTTTAAAAGACAGATCGCCCTTGCCAGAGAAGTGGAGCTTCCGATCATTGTTCACTCAAGAGATGCTGCTGCCGATACGGTTGACATTTTGAAGAGTGAGAATGCAGCAGAACTTGGAGGCGTTGTCCACTGCTTCTCCTATTCGAAGGAAGTTGCGGAAGAGTGCGTTAAGATGGGCTTTTATATAGGCATCGGCGGAGTTCTTACCTTTAAGAACGGTCGAAAGATGAAGGAAGTTGCTGAGACTATTCCGATGGAGAGGATCATTTTAGAGACGGATTGTCCGTATCTTGCCCCGGAGCCATTTAGAGGAAAGCGCAACAGCTCTTTATACCTGCCTTATGTTGTAAGCGCCATGGCGCAGATAAAAGGCATTTCAGAGGAAGAAGTAATAAGCATCACAGAAGCTAACGCAAGAGAGATGTACAGGCTAAAGGCCTAAGAGAGGATCATATGGCATATTTGGGAAACAGCGCCCGTACCAAGGAAGTACTTGCCAGGTACAACATGAGCGCCAAGAAGAAGTTTGGACAGAACTTCCTGATAGACGGAGGTGTCCTTGAAGGAATTGTAGAGGCTGCAGGAGTTACTGATAAGGACTGCGTTCTGGAAATCGGACCGGGTATCGGAACACTTACCCAGTATCTTGCAGAGGCAGCAGGCAGAGTCGTTGCTGTGGAGATTGATAAGACTCTTTTACCAGTTCTTGCTGATACGCTATCTGAATATGACAACGTTACTGTTATAAACGAAGACGTACTCAAGGTTGACATAGACAGGATCATTGAGGAGTACAACGAGGGACGTCCCATCAAGGTGGTGGCCAACCTTCCATATTACATAACCACTCCGATAATAATGAAGCTCTTTGAGAGTGGGGCTCTTATAGAGAGCATCACGGTTATGGTCCAGAAGGAAGTTGCCGACAGAATGGCAGCAGGTCCGGGGAATAAGGACTACGGCTCTTTATCACTGGCAGTTGGGTTCTATGCGGAAGCAAATACCGTGATAGATGTTCCACCCAGCAGCTTTATACCGCAGCCGAATGTGGGATCGGCGGTGGTTAAGCTCACCAAGTACCCTGAGCCAAAGGTAAATGTTAAGGATGCCAAGTACCTGTTTGAGATCATCAGGACCTCTTTTAACCAGAGGAGAAAGACACTCTCAAACTCCCTTTCAAATAACGCATCGCTGGGTGTTTCAAGGGATAAGGTCAGTGCTGCTCTTGTAAAGATGGGGATCGATGAAAGAGCGAGGGGTGAAACGCTCACACTTGAGCAGTTTGCAGAGCTTTCTGACATTTTACAAAGCTAGGGCGCTATGTTAAACTTACTACTAGATATTGTATTGTTGGTTCCAAAGAGGTGGATATTTTGGATAAAGTTGAGTATAGAATCAGGGCCGATGAAATCAAGGCTTTGATAGGGGAAGGCAGATTTGCCGAAGCAGTTAAGATTGCAGATACTATAGACTGGAAGCGTGTTAAGAGCGTTCAGATGCTCTGCACCATCAGTGACCTGTACAAGATAAACAGGCGTTTTCAAGAGAGTAAGGACGTTCTCCTGATGGCTTATGACAGATACCCTACAGGAAGGGCGATCGTTTACTCACTGTGCGAGCTTGCCATCAAGATGGGTGAGTTTGTTCAGGCGGTTGAGTATTACAAAGAGTTTGTAAGGATCGCGCCAAGGGATACAGGTAGATACATCCTTCAGTACAAGCTCTACGAGGCACAGGAAGTAAGCCTTGAGGAGAGGATCGCTGTACTTGAGGAGTTTAAAAAGCATGACTACAGGGAGAGATGGGCATACGAACTTGCTTACCTCTACCACAGAGTAGGGCTTACCACTGAATGTATTGAGGAATGTGACGAGATGTTCCTCTGGTTTGGTGACGGCAGATATGTCATGAAGGCACTTGAGCTCAAGGCACTTCATGAGCCACTTTCACCGGAGCAGCAGGACAGATACCTCAGATATAAAGAAAAGCACGGTGGAGCAGTGGATCCATCCATCGTTTCCGAGAAGGACGAAGTGGGCAAGGACGAGACCAGGACTGTTGAGATCAAGCAGCCCACCAAGGAGATGCCTCCCGTAACCGAGTCCGTTATAAATTCTTACAACGAGGGAACTCTTCCCGAGGAGCTCAAGCAGCCTGTGGAGGAGGACCTTGGAGAGACCAGAGAGTTCGACAGGATCGTCTACCCAAGTATCAGCGAGATAAAAGAGCCTTCGGTAGATGTCAGCTCATACAACACAGTTAACCTTCAAAAGGCAATCGCTGCAGGTCTTCAGGAGATCATCGGAGATAAGGATGATGAATCCAAGGAAGAGATCACCAAGATCTTTGAGCCTGTAGAGGCAGAGCCTGCCCAGAACACAGTTCAGCCCATCACAGAGGAAATCTATGAGGATGAAGAGCTGGAAGAGCCTGAATATGTGCTTCCTGAGGAGATCTCAGAGGAGCTTCCTGAGGATGAGATCGTAAAGGCAGCAGAAGAGGCTGAGGCTACAATAATCTATCAGCCTGTTGATCCTGATGCTGTGGCTTCGGAAGAGGCAGCACAGGAAGAAAATCCTGAGAGTGCTGCTGATATTGACAGCGATACAAGAGTATTTGAGCCTGTAGCTTCCGGCATGCAGGAGGTCTTTTTCGATACTGATCCCAAGATGGGAATCGAGATCAAGTATGGCGGAAACGGACCAATCCTTGGCGAGGAGAAGGTTATAACTCCCGAGGAGCCTGCCATCATGGCAACAGCTTCAGAGCCGGAGCCTGAAAACTATGAGGAGCCCGAAGAGGAAGAAGAGGTTAAGGAAGAAAATCCCGTTATTCAGCCTTTTAAGGCCTTCAATTATGAAGAGAAACCACTCGAGGATGAAGTTCCCGGTGCTGTAATACATCCAAACGCAAGCTACCAGATGCACAGCCAGTTCGAGACAATGCTGGCACAGGAGCCTGACGGTCAGATCAGTATGGCTGTTGAGCCCGAGCCTGAGGTTGAGAAGCAGATCACAGGCCAGATCAGCATACAGGAGTATCTGGACAACTGGGAGGCCTTTAAGAAGGCCCAGCAACAGAAACAGCTCGAGAGTGTAAAGAAGAGAGTCCTTGACGAGACCGGCGACATGTTCGCCGAGTTTGACTCCAAGACCAGAGAAGGCCTTCAGGAGAAGCTTGAAAAGGCCATCACAGATGCCATCAACAAGGACAGCTATGAGAAGGCATCCGGAAGAGGCGACTGGAGCGTCAAGAGAGAAGACGTTATAAATGCAGCTGTAGAGGAAGTCATGGACGAGGAGTCCCGTCCTGAGCCTTCAGAGGAGCAGCTTTTAGAGGAGATACCGGAAGAGCTCCCGGAGGAAGTTGATGCAGATACAGCCACAATCGATGCAGAGATGGTGGCAGCAGAAACATCTGACGAGGAAGAAGCAGAGCCTTCAGAGGAAGAATCTGCCGAAGTGCCTTCAGAAGAAGAGGTAAAAGAGCCTTCAGAATCAGATGAAGCTGAAGATGAGGATGATGACGAAGATGGTGAAGAGGAAAAGGAAGAGCCGGCAGCCAAGACAGAACCGGCACCTGCGCCTGCTCCCAAGAAAGCTCCTGCTCCTACAGAGAAAAAGAAGCATCACATCGGAAACAGAGAGCTCGAAGAGCGTGTAAGAACCATGACTCCCGAGGAGAAAGAGCTCTTTGGACCATATATACATCACAAGAAATCAAGAAGACAGATCATCAATGCCATTGATAATCTCAGCATGGATCCGTTCTCCGGAAACGCCATCGTTACAGGTGATGAGGGTGCTGGCACAGTAAGTCTTGCGAAGGGTCTTATAAAGGCTATGCAGGCCTCAGACTCTAACTTCAGCGGTAAGGTTGCCAAGATCACAGCCAACACTCTGAACAAGAAGAGCACAGCAAACATCTTTGAAAAGCTTGCAAACGGTGCTCTGATCATCCAGAGGGCAGCAGATCTGACGCAGGAGACAGTCAGCGAACTCCTCAAGATCCTTCAGCAGGAGAACAAGGGCCTTGTGATCGTCATGGAAGACACCAAGGAAGATATGGACAGATTCCTTGATAAGAACCCGTCACTTAAGCAGAGTTTCAACGTAAGAGTTGATATCGAAGCTCTTGATGACGACACTCTTGTGGCGTACGCAAGACAGTATGCCCTTGAGAAAGAGTATGCAATCGATAACCTTGGAATCCTGGCTCTCCACACAAGAATTTCCGAGAGACAGACCCTGGACCACGACGTTACAGTAGCAGAAGTAAGAGATATCGTGGACGATGCCATATACTATGCCGAAAAAAAAAGCGTTGGCCATTTTGTTGATGTAATAGTTCACAAAAGGTACGATGAAAATGATATGATAATACTTAGAGAAAAAGACTTTATGCATGACTAAAATTTCTTTAGGGGGCACGAATGAGTCAAAAGGTATTTATTTCAGAAGACGACGAGTATTTATTTGGACAGGGTACACATTACGAAATATACGATAAACTGGGAGCTCATCCTTCAGAGGAGAACGGCAAAAAGGGATACTTTTTCGCTGTATGGGCACCCAATGCAGCAGATGTTCACGTAGTCGGAGACTTCAACGGATGGGATGAGAATGCCCATCAGATGCACAGGTCAAAGACCGGTAACATCTGGATGCTCTTTATTCCCGGAGTTGGGATAGGCGAACTTTATAAGTACCTCATCACAGCTCAGGACGGAAGAAAGATCTACAAGGCAGATCCTTATGCAAACTTTGCTGAGCTTCGTCCCGGCAACGCATCAAGGACAACGGATCTGACCGGCTTTAAGTGGTCTGATAAAAAGTGGTACGACAATCTAAAGGGTAAGGAAATGAAGCGCATGCCCATTTCCATTTACGAGTGTCACATAGGTTCCTGGATGAAACATCCTGACGGAACAGAGGACGGTTTTTATACCTACAGAGAGTTCGCAGACAGGATCGTGGAATACTTACAGGAGATGAAGTATACCCACATCGAGCTCATCGGTATCGCTGAGCATCCTTTTGATGGTTCCTGGGGATATCAGGTAACCGGCTACTATGCACCAACTTCAAGATACGGCGAGCCTACAGACTTTATGTATCTTGTTAACAAGCTTCATAAAAACGGAATCGGAGTAATCCTTGACTGGGTACCGGCGCACTTCTGCCCGGATGAGTTCGGTCTTGCATGCTTCGATGGAACCTGCATCTACGAGCATCCGGACCCAAGGAAGGGAGAGCATCCTGACTGGGGAACCAAGATATTCAATCTTGAGAAGCCCGAGGTCAAGAACTTCCTTATTGCAAATGCTCTTTTCTGGATCCGCAAGTTCCATGTAGACGGACTTAGAGTTGACGCCGTTGCTTCCATGCTCTATCTCGACTATGGCAAGAAGGACGGACAGTGGGTTCCCAACAAGTACGGTGACAACAAGAATCTTGAGGCCATTGAATTCTTCAAGCACTTCAACAGCGTTGTAAGAGGAACATATCCTGAGGTTCTGACAATTGCCGAGGAATCAACAGCATGGCCTAAGGTTACAGCTCGTCCCGAGGATGACGGACTTGGCTTTGCCTTTAAGTGGAATATGGGTTGGATGCATGACTTCTGCGAATACATGAAGCTGGATCCTTACTTCAGGCAGGGAGCTCATTACATGATGACCTTTGCCATGAGCTATAACAACGCAGAGAACTATATCCTGCCTCTTTCTCACGATGAGGTTGTTCACCTTAAGTGTTCAATGGTTGAGAAGATGCCGGGATACAAGGTTGATAAGTACGCAAACCTCAGAGTTGGCTACACATACATGTTCGGACACTCCGGCAAGAAGCTCCTCTTCATGGGACAGGAGTTTGGTCAGGAGAGAGAGTGGAGCGAAAAGAGAGAGCTTGACTGGTTCCTTCTTGAGAATGACCTCAACAGAGGTATGAAGGACTATGTTGCAGAGCTTCTTGAGATGTACAGAAAGTATCCTGCCCTCTACGAAGTCGATGATGACTGGGGCGGATTTGAATGGATCAATGCCGATGACAAAGAGAGAAGCACCTACAGCTTCTACAGAAGAGCATCAAACGGCAAAGACAACGTTCTCTTTGTACTTAACATGACACCGATGGAGAGAAAGGGATTCATGGTAGGTGTTCCGTTTGCCGGAACCTACACCCACATCCTTGACAGCGCTGAGGTGAGATTCGGAGGATCGGGAAGTAATATCGCGCCCAAGATCAAAGCTGTAAAGGGCCTTTGTGATTACAAAGACTACAGCATAACCTTTGATCTTCCGCCTTACGGAGCCGAGGTATTTGTTTTCCAGACTCCCAAGCTAAAGAAAAAGAATTGACCTGCCGAAATAGAAGGTGATGGATGATAAGTCCATCACCTTTTTGCATGTCACAAATGTTTTTTCTCAACTATATGAGGCGCATATGAACATTAACTTTCAGACTATTACCGGTCAGAAAACCGGCGGCGACAAAATTCTTTCAGGCATGGAGGCGGAAGAAAGGATAGTGTCAGGGCCCTCAAAGTCATCAAATCTTTCAAAGGCAGGCTATGCTCTGGACATAGATGCATCGGGATTTACCGACAACGCATACGCAGGACATTCCAGATCAGTAGAAGACATTTCCAATATGGCTCAGAACACGGATGTTCAGAACCGTCATAATTTCATGGCTCTTTTATCAAATACCATGTCCGAGGAGGACTATGAAAAGGCCCTTAAGGACGGATTTGATATCAAAGATATAAACTCTGCAGAGACTGTAAACATCGTGGACAAGATAAAGAGTGTCCTCCTTGAGTCAGGAGTAGAGGTCGCAGGCTACAACGATGACCTCAGCTTTGAAAAGCTTAAGAAGATCACCGGAAGCGATGCTTTTGCCAAGGCTTTGCAGGATAGTTTTCATGAGAATGATATTCCTGTTACGGCAGAGAATGTTAAGGCAGCCAAGACAGCTGTTGACCAGGTAGCCGACATCAAGGCTCTTGATGACAGTGCTGTCAAATACATGGTGCAAAACAATATGAAGCCCACCATTGAAAATATCTATTTTGCTTCCCACAGCACAAATGGATTAAATGTCATGGGCAGAGGTTTCTATGCTCAGGAAGCCGGCGGATACTATGCGCAGACAGCAGACTCTTTTGACTGGGAACAGCTCGGTCCCCAGATCGACAAAGTCATTGAGGAGTCAGGTCTTGACCCTAAGGATGAGGCCACCAAGGAAAATGCCAAGTGGATGGTATCTCAGGGAATTCCGCTTACAGCAGATAATCTCGAGGCAGTTACCACCATAAAGGCAGCAAAGCTCCCTGTAACTGAAGAGCTCGGAGCAAAGGCAACGGCAGCAGCCATAGCTGATGGCAAGCGCGCAATCGACGGCAATCTCTCTGACCCGACTTCAAACCTTGAGAAGGCCATAGATATAGATCATAAGGTAAAAGAGATCTCGGACGACGATATAAAGGGTGCCATAATTTCAGGGAAAGATTTCACCATCAGAAATCTTTCAGGTGCGGGAACTTTCGCAGAAGTTCAGGCTCTTCCGGAGAACGACAACAGACTGGTCCTTGCAAGGATCCAGATGGAAGAAGTTCGTCTTCGCATGACAACAGAAGCCAACAAGCAGCTCCTTGACAGAGGCTTTTCGATAGACACAGCACCCATTGAGGAGCTCATTGAGAGACTTAAGAGCACAATGGGACAGATGGCGGATGAAACTGCCGGGAAGGCCATCGATGAGATAACAGATGTAAAGAGCGTCGGTACTTCTTATATGATGCGCATGACTATGACAAGGGTTTCCGTGATCGCAAACGGCCCTGTCGATATCGTGGGCGATATGGCAGATGAGTTTGAGAGCGCCAGCATCTTTAAGATCAGCCAGAGGTCAGAGACCATAGCAGCGAAGTTTGCCAAGGCCGGAGAAGGCTATGAAAAGCTCATGACAGCTCCCAGAGCAGACCTGGGCGATAGCATAAAGAAGGCCTTTAGAAATGCAGACGACATTTTAGAGGATCTTAATGAGGAACTCACAGATGAGAACCGCCGCGCTATCCGAATCCTTGGATACAACAGGATGGAGATAAATGAGGAGAACCTTGAAAAGGTCAGAAGCTGGGATGCTAAGCTTCAGGCAGTTATTTCAAGAATCAAGCCCGGTGCGGTCCTTGATCTTATAAGAGACGGTCAGAACCCTCTTTCAATGACCATCGAAGAGCTCTCACAGAACCTGGACAGACATTCATCAAATTCAGAGGACCAGAGAGGAAAGAGCGAAGAGAAGTACGCCAAGTTCCTCTATAAGCTTGAGAAAAAGAACGGAATAAGCAGTGAGGAGAGAAGCTCGTTCATAGGAATATACAGACTTTTCCACACCCTTAAGACCACCGATTACCAGGCCATAGGCTCACTTCTTAAGACGGGACGTGATATGACCATCGGAAACCTTCTTGAAGCTACAAGAAATCAAAAGGCTGCAAGACACGGAATGGACTTTAAGGTGGATGATGAGTTTGGCGGTCTTGAAGAGAGATCAGCCGGAGTAAAGATAGATGCACAGATAAGTGCAGCGTTCAGATTCTACAGCGCCAAGGCAGAGGTCGTATATGAGAACCTCGAACCTGAAAAGCTGTTACAGGCTGCTCCTACGCAGGAGACTCTTTTACCGGAACTTGCAGATAATCTTCAGGCAGCCGATACAGATGAGGCGCTTGAGAGAGAATATGTAAAAGAGCAGGTCACAAGAATGAGACAGACTGCCCAGCTAAAGGCAGCAGAGCCTGCCCTTGATGAGCTTAAGGCAGCAGAAGTTGAGACCACCTTCAACAATATGGAGGCGATGATCGGCGTAAGGCGCGATCGCAGAAACGGAAGCCTCTGGGAGAAGATGGGTGACATAAAAGAAAAAGCTCTTTTAACAGAAAAAATGGAAGATGATGATTATCAGGAAAACTACGTTAAGATTTTGGGAGATGTTTCCGATAAATTATCTGAAGAGCTAATGACTGACAATGACAGCTACATTGATGTAAGAGCAATATCTCTTTTGCAGAGGCAGATCTCAGTGATGACAAAGAGCGCAGAGAGAGATTCTTACGAAGTGCCTGTTGAGGTTGAAGGTCAGGTAGTTTCAATGCATGTGACGCTAAAGAGCGAAGCAGGCACAAATTCAAGGATGGATGCCAGTGTTCAGACTGATATGTACGGACTTATCACTGTAAGCCTCTACAAGGAAGCGGATGTGATAAGAGGAATGCTTACAACAACGAACAGCAGCAATCAGGAAGAGTCTGAATATCTGGAAAGTGTAAGAAGTAGATTGTGCGGAAAGCTATCAGAGAAGATAGAGGGAGCCGTTGCAGCGGCAGAGAATATAGCAATTCTCTATCACGCACAGGGCGGAGGCGCTTTAGCCACCGTTTCTTCAGGAGCCAGGGAAGGCAGTAATAACTTACAAACAGATACTAAAACACTCCTTACTATGGCAAAGGCCTTTGTTGAGGCGCTTTGACAAGTTGCGACTAAAGAAACGAGGTAGAGATGAAAGTAAATTATAACGTATCCGCAATGGTAGCAAACAACGCACTTCAGAGAAATGATAAGCTTCTTTCAGAATCTCTCGGAAGATTGTCCAGCGGTTTAAAGATCACAAACGCAAAAGACAATCCTTCCGGTCTTGCCATGTCAAGAAGAATGAATTCCCAGATTGAAGGACTTGGAGTAGCAAATAACACATCAAAGGATGCGATCTCAATCGTTCAGGTAGCAGACGGAAGCCTTTCAGAGATCCACGAGGTGCTCCAGAGAATGAGCGAGCTGGCAGTTCAGGCCAGCAACGGAACTCTCACAGACAGCGACAGAGAGGCAATCCAGTCAGAGGTAACACTTCTGAAGGAAGAGATCGAAAGAATGGCGCAGACTACACAGTTCAACGGCCAGACTATTCTCGACGGATCCTTTGATTACCGTGGATATGCAACAGTTGGCAATGATCCTTCAACAGCAGAGACAAATCCCAATGTAAAGATGGTTTCCTACTCAGATGTAGTTGAGGCAGGAAATTACCAGATAACAGGAATTGATGTAAGTTTCATGAACCTCACAGGTACAACCGGTGTTGATAAGAAGGGAATCTTCCTTGAGAACGGCAGTGAGACAAACATCAGCGTTAAGAAGATCCTCGAGGACGGTTCAATGGTTGACTACATGCCAAACGGTATGACAGCAACCGTTAATGAAGACGTGCTCACACTTCAGGATGCAACCGGCAAGAAGATCCAGCTTCAGATCGATGAGACCTTCAGTGGCACTGTAAACCTTGAGCTTACAGGCACAGGTGCAATGACCATGCAGGTTGGAGCAAACGAGGGACAGACCCTTGATATCAGGATCCAGAAGGTTTCTCTCACAACTCTTGGACTCTACAACCTGGACGTTTCAAATGAGGTTGGAGCAAGAGAGGCAATCGAGAGCGTAAAGAACGCCATCTCAGAGATCAGCGGAATCAGATCAAGACTTGGTGCTTATCAGAACAGACTTGAGCATACAGTAAGTAACCTCGATATCTCAGTTGAGAACATGACAGCAGCTTATTCCAGGATCATGGATGTAGATATGGCCGAGGAGATGACAACCTATTCAACACAGCAGGTTCTCTCACAGGCAGGAATCTCAATGATGGCCCAGGCAAACGAGAGACCGTCACAGGTACTTCAGCTTCTTCAGTAATCGCTAAGAGAGGGATAATGTATGACACTGGAAAAGAAACAGGAATTTACACTTAAGATTTCAGAGGCCAACAAGACTCAGATGATCACCATCATCTATGAAATGGTGATGTACTATCTTGATGAGGCCATTGAGAATATCGGCATCGGCAAGAAGGAAGATGCGCAAAAGAGCTTGTTGCGTGCCCAGAACTGTATCGACGAGCTCATCCACTCCCTGAACATGGAGTATGAGCTGGCAAGGAATCTGTTTCAGATTTATATTTTCTCCAAAAAGGAGCTGGTGGTAGCATCTGCAACCTACAGTATCAACCGCATCTGGAGAGTTTTAAAGAACTTTAAGAACCTCCACGAGGCTTACGCAGAACTTGAAAAAGAGGACACATCGGATAAGCTTATGGGTAATACCCAGAAGGTTTATGCAGGTCTTACCTACGGAAAATACAGCTTAAACGAGGATGTTTCGGCAGCTTCCTACAACAGAGGACTTATGGCGTAAAAGACATCTTAAGAGAATCTTAAGATATTAATTTTTGCCGGGGAAATTTATTAATTTCCTTCATAGAGAAACGTATTTGCGACAAAATTAAGCGACAAACCCTAAGAACTAAGCGAAAGCAAAATTCTTAAGATTTGTCGCTTTTTCGATTTTGCCCGGGGTTTACAAAGTTTTTTCTCCATGTTAAATTCTTTTTCGCGAGCTCGATAAAACATCACGAAAGGGGTAGATTGTTATAGCCGTAGTTTTAATATTGTTTTTGACAGGCGCGGTATTCACGGATCTGTTCAAAGACAAAATATACAACGCCTGGGTGGTTCCGGGACTGCTACTTGGAATAGGAGCAAATCTTATCCGGGGGCAGGAGTTCTTTTTCGAATCCATCCTTGCAACAGGGGCAGCACTTCTGATACTGCTTCCCGTGTACTTCTTTAAAGGTATCGCAGCAGGCGACGTCAAACTCTTTATGTCTGCAGCATCTTTTCTAACTGTGCAGGATACTCTTTCCTGTATTCTGATCTCATTCCTGATCGCCGGAGTAATCTCGGTCGCGGTCATAATCCTAAAGAGAAATAAACAAAGATACATTCATTTCGCAGTGCCGATTCTTATGAGTGTTCTATTTGTGGCAGGAGGCATGTTATGAACTGTGTGACAATGGCTGTTTTTGACAGCGATGCTCTTTACTGTGAGAGGCTTTCGGAATACCTGCGAAGTCATCTTAAGCTCTCTTTTGAAATAATGTCATTCACTGAGGGCGGAAAGCTTTTAGAGTACCTTGATGAAAATGAAATAGCGCTTCTTGTGGTTTCGGAGAGTGATGCCCGCGGGCTTAATAGAGAAACCTTTGGCAGAAATTGCAGAAACATTATGATCCTTGATGAAGATGGGAAAAATGAAGAGTTGGAAGAATTATCCATAAGTTATGGCATCGGGATCTTTCATGTTAGCAAGTATCTGCCGGCAGCAGAGATCGTGGACAGGGTTTTAGAGCTCTGTATAAGCGGAGCAGAGGGCTTTTCAGGACTGAAGGTAAAGGCGCTTGACAGCACCTCTAAACTACTGGGCTTTTACACTCCCGTTTCGAGATGCGGACAGACTTCTTTTTCCATCAAGATGGGAGAGGCTCTTGCCAGAAAGGGCAGGACAATTCTTTTGAGTTTTGAGAGCTTTTCGGCCATCACAAGTCTCTTTGAACAGGAGGCTGAAGAGGATATTACGGACCTTCTGTATTTTGCGGATTGCGAGAGAGATAAGTTCTGCCTTTACCTTGAAAAGATAAAGAGAACCAGGAACGGCCTTGATTTCATAGCACCGGCCAAGACTGCCATGCAGGTCAAGGAGATCAGCTATGAAAAGATAAGGGAGCTGGTGGAGCTCTTAGCAAGAGAGGCGGGATACCAATACATTCTTTTTGACTTAAAAGATTATCCTGACGGCTTCTTTGAGATCCTTGATATGTGCGACATCGTCTATACCGTTATGAGAAACAACTCAGCTGACCATTACAGACTTGGAAGGTATGATAAAGCTCTTTTGGAAAATGACTATGAGAGGGTACTTACAAAGACCATGAAATGTCTGCTTCCGGATGGACGGGATATCACTGCTTACAACAGATTTATTGAGGACATCCTGATAAGAAGCAGGGAGGTAACAGGCGTTGGAGCGTAAGCTGCAGGAGATGAGGGCGGTGGTCAAGGACCGGGTCATGAACTCACTGGACTTCTCCAGGGAGATCACGGACCGGGAGATGTTTGAGATTATCGACAGAGAGATCTCAATGCAGCTAAGGCACAGGGCAGTTACTCTCGAGGAGAGAAAGAGCCTTAGGCAGCAGGTGTTTCACTCGATTAGAAAACTCGATGTACTGCAGCATCTGGTGGATGATCCGACCATCACTGAGATAATGGTCAATGGCACTGACAACATCTTTATCGAGAAAAACGGTGTGATCATGGAGTCGGATTGCAGGTTTGAGTCAAGGCAGCGCCTTGAGGATGTGGTCCAGCAGATCGTATCTTCCTGCAACAGAGTGGTCAACGAGTCATCGCCTATTGTGGATGCAAGGCTCGATAACGGGTCACGAGTAAACATTGTACTTAGCCCTGTTGCATTAAACGGTCCGATCGTGACCATAAGAAGATTTCCCGAAAAGCCCATCACAATGAGGCGGCTCATAGAGCTGGGCTCAATATCCGAATATCTGAAAAATTATATCGAGGTCCTTATAAAGGCCGGATATAACATCTTTATTTCCGGTGGTACGGGTTCCGGTAAAACCACCTTTCTGAATGCTCTTTCGGATTTTATTCCAAAGGATCAAAGACTAATAAGCATAGAGGACAACGCAGAGCTCCAGATCCTGGGGGTTCCAAACCTTGTGAGGATGGAAGCAAGAAACGCAAATGTGGAGGGCTGCAAGCCAATAACCATCAGGGACCTTATTAAGTCATCACTTCGTATGAGGCCTGACTGGATCGTGGTTGGTGAGGTCCGAGGCGATGAGTGTGTCGATATGTTACAGGCGATGAACACGGGTCATATGGCCATGTCCACAGGACACGCCAACAGTGCAGAGGATATGCTCTCGAGAATTGAGACCATGGTGCTGATGGGAATGGAGATTCCGCTCCCGGCAGTAAGAGGACAGATTGCATCGGGAATAGATATCGTGGTGCATCTGGGAAGGCTAAGGGACAGGACCAGAAAAGTGCTGGAGATATGCGAGCTGGAAAAGGAGCTTGATCCCGAAAGCGGAAGGATAAAGGTGAATACCCTCTTCAGGTTTGAAGAGGAGGGCGAGGATGAAAGAGGAAAAATCATAGGAAAATGGAGGAAAGTAAGTGAACTTAAAGCGACTGAAAAGCTTATGGCAGCAGGCCTTAGCTTACCCGAGGGGGATAAATGACATCCCGATACTTTTGCAGGGAGTGCTGATTGCACTGGCCTTTGGCAGGCTCTTCTACGATTCCTGGATTGCTGTGGCAGCTCTTTTACCTGTTGTGTTCCCGTGGTACGTGTATCAGAAAAAGCGCCAGATAGAGAGAAATACAAGGCTTATAGGGATACAGTTCAGGGATGCGATAAGCTCGGTCCTGACAAATCTCAAGGCCGGATACTCTCCGGAGAATGCTTTTCTTGAGGCTATCCATGACATGGAACTTCTCTATGGGAAAAAGAGCCTTATCTGCGCAGCACTTTCTAAGATCGGCAAGGGGATAAAGAACAACATTCCCTTGGAAAAGCTCATCTACAGGCTCGGCAAGGAGTCGGGCAACAGCGACATCAGGGATTTTGCGGAAGTCTTTGCTGTGGCCAAAAGGAGTGGTGGAAACATGACTCAGATAATTTCAAGGACTATAACGGTAATCTCCCAGAAGATGGATGTGGAAAAAGAGATCGACGTGCTTATCAGCGCAAAGAGGATGGAGGCAAGGATCATGAACATGGTGCCCTTCTTCATTATCTTTTACATAAGCCTAACAAGCCCCGGCTTTTTTGACCCGCTCTATCACAACCTGTTCGGGATCGTGCTCATGAGCATCTGCATGGGATTTTATGCCTTTGCATATTTTATGTCGGAAAGGATAGTAAACATCAATGTCTAAGCTTGCATTTACATATTTGATATTTCCGCTTGCAATGCTCATTTTGTGGTTTTTCTCAAAAGATCTCGAGCTTCCGCAGGGGATTGAGGACACCGGGATAAGCAGGGCTTATCTGAAGATCTCTCTTTTTATCTTCAGGAACATAAGGGGGAGAGTAAGGTCTTTTTCCTCGGAAAAAATACGTATGTATCTGGGGACACTTGAGCAGAAAAAGGATCTGGACAGTGCAGAGACCGAATACTTTATCAGGAAGATAAGCGTTGTGCTCCTTATGGCCAGCGCGGGATGCTTTTTGGCCTTCATGATGGCCATCGGCGCCGGGCAGAGTTCCAAGATAAACAATGGGAGAGTTATTGAGAGAAACTCCTTTGGTGAGAAGGAATACGAAGTTGACCTGGTGGCCACTGATGAAAACGGTGAAGAGATCGGCGAGTACACGCTTCCTGTTGAGACAAGGCAGTATACGGATGAAGAAGCAAATGCCCTGTTTGAGGAGGCGTCTGAGGTCCTTGAGAGGATTGTCCTTAAGGAGAATGAGAGCTTTGATGATGTGACGAAAGACTTAAGTCTGCCGGAGAGGATTCCGGGATATCCCTTTGATATCCGCTGGAAGATAGACAATCTGGAGGTGATCCACTTCGACGGTGAGCTCATTGAGGAAATGATCCCAAAGGAAGGCGCGCTGGTAAACCTTAGCGCCATCTACAGCTACAGAGACCTTCGGTGGCAGCAGTCCTTCTGCGCCCGGATAAGGCCAAGGGATCTAACACCTGTGGAGAGAACTTTTCTGGAGATAAAAGAGCTTTTGGACAAAGCCGATGAGGATTCCAAAGAGAAGCAGGAGATCATTCTGCCGGAGAGCTTTGATGAGGGGGAGATCCACTGGTCAGAGAAAGTAACCGACAACAGCATGCTGCTTCTGATGCTGACTCTTATCGGAAGTGCAGCCTCGTACGTTCTTAAGGACAAGGAGCTGAAGAAGGCCATGGAGGAGCGAGGGCAGCAGATGCTGGGGGATTATCCACAGTTCGTATCGCAGATCGTTCTGTATATGGGAGCCGGAATGACCATGAGGAATATCTTTGAAAAGCTTGGAAACGGGTACCTACGGAAAAAGAAAGAGATAGGAGAAAAGAAATATCTCTACGAAGAGGTCTTAAGGGCGGGAAGAGAGCTCTCAGCCGGAGCATCTGAAGGGAGTGTCTATGAGCACTTTGGCCTCAGGTGCTCGGGGCAGCAGTACACAAGGCTGTCAACGCTACTGTCTCAGAACCTGAGAAAAGGTAACAGCGAGCTTCTGGCTCTTTTACAGGAGGAGTCCAAAAAGGCCTTCGACGAGAGGATGGACAGGGTTCGCAAAGCGGGAGAGGAAGCCGGAACAAGGCTTCTTCTGCCCATGATAATCATGCTGGTGATCGTAATGATAGTGATAATGATACCGGCTTACATGGCATTTTGATCAAACAAATTTTGAATAAAAAGGGAGGAAAACAAAATGATCGAAGCAGTAAAGAATTTAGGAAAAAAGGTAGGGGGAGCAGTAAAGAGCTTCTGGAAGGACGAGAACGGAATGGGTACCGTCGAGGTAATACTTATCATAGTGGTGCTCATTGGACTTGTTATCGTATTTAAAGAGCAGATCTCCGGAATCGTTGAGGATGTCTTTAAGGCAATCAGACAGGATACACGTGTTATCACGAACTAAGGGTTATGTGACGGTATTTCTGTCGCTGTCCATAATGATAATCCTGTCACTTATCCTGGTCCTTTTTCAGGGGGCCAGGATAGGGGCAGTCAAAATGAAGACGGAATGTGTTGCGGATATCTCCATGAATTCAGTACTTGCCGAGTACAGCAGAGCGCTCTATGAGCAGTATGGGCTCCTGTTTGTGGATACTTCTTACGGGTGCGAGAACCCCTCCATCATAAACACACAGGAGCATCTAAGATATTATGCGCAAAAGAACTTTAGCAGGACTGTTCCGAGTCGACTTGCCGGAAATGATTCAATATTCTCTGCGTACTGCGATGGCGTAAGTATCACCGGAAGCTCTTTTGCCCTGGACAATAAAGGTGCGGTGCTAAACAGGCAGATAATTTCATATATGGGCGCCGAGCCTGTCGAGGGACTTCTTGCTGATGTTCAGACCAATGCACAGCTAATTCACGATGGAGCCCTCGATACCACGGATGTGGCGGCTATGGCTGCAGAAAATCAGGCGGCAATTGATGCCATTGAGCTTCCGCCCATCATAAACGAGGACGGAGAAGAAGAGGAGATGAGTCTTGCCAACCCTGCGGATGTGGTGAATTCACAAAGGGGCATTGGTGCTTTGAACCTGGCGATCAAGGACAAGTCAAGGATATCAAAGGTAACCGTAGACCTTGATCAGTATGCGTCTCACAGACAGCTAAATAAGGGGACAGGGCTTTATGACCAAGAGGATATCTCCGCCGGCGAAAGGCTTTTACTTGAGCAGTACTACTACGAGAAGTGCTCAAGGTACGGCGGCGAGCTTGATAAATCTCTTTTGAAATATCAGCTGGAGTACATGATCTACGGACAGAAGAGCGACTGGGGAAATCTTGAGAGAATGACTGAGAATCTGCTTTTCTGGAGAGAGGCATCAAACATGATCTACCTCTTTGGGTGTGATGCCAAGGTCGCGGAGGCGGAGTTTATTGCTGAGGTCGTCACTGCGCTGTTCTGTATTCCGGAGCTGGCAGACCTTGTGAAATACTCAATACTTTTTGCATGGACGTTTGCTGAGACTGTGTCGGACTTAAACATATTGTTCAGTGGTGGAAGGGTTCCTCTTTTTAAGAGCGATGCCACCTGGAGGCTAAGCCTTACAAATATGTTCGGCTTCAGGGATTTCCTAAACGGCGGGGATCTCGGAGAGGGCATGTACTATGAAGACTACGTAAGGGCAAGGCTCTTTATGGTGAGCCTTCCGGAGAAGACCATGCGCCTTGCGGACATAATTGAGATGGATGTGAGAAAGACTGCAGGAAATACGGCCTTTAAGATGGATCACTGCCTGGATACCTTCTGTGCGGAGATCCATGTAAGGACAAGGTTTGGGTACGACTGCAAGATAGAAAGGATATACGGATATGAGATGTAGGCACCACAGGCTGCCTGGCTCCATGACGGTAGAGGCTTCGCTTGCGCTTCCGCTGTTTATCTTCTTCTTCGCAAACATAATGACCATGTTCAATATTGTGAAGGTCCAATCTGATATGGAGGCTGCGCTTCACCAGACGGGGAGCGAGATGTCGCTTATGGCGTTTGACCTTAGGTTTGGAGAGGAGAGTCTCGGGGCAGAAGGCGGAGGAGCTGTGGATACACTGGCCGGGGCAGCAGGCGTTTTTTATGCAAAAGAGAAGGTGAGACAGTACCTCGGAGATGGCATAAATAAAAGCGTTGTCATGGACGGATTTGAGGGCATGAGCTTTATCCAGTCAAAAGTTCTTTTTGGAAATGACATCATCGACCTTGTGGTGGATTACAAGGTCCATCCCCTGATTCCGGTCATCGGGTTTAATGAATTTGGCGTGGAATCCAGATACTTCGGACGTGCATGGACCGGTTATGACATCTCGGCCGGTCTTGATATGGAGGGTGTCGAAGAGGAGATGGTCTATGTCACGGAGCACGGAGAGGTTTACCACAGGAGCATTGACTGCGAGCATCTTAGGCTTAAGGTGCAAAGCGTTCCCTTCGAGGATCTAAAGCACCTTCGCAACAACGACAGGAAGATATACTACGCCTGTGAATACTGCGGAGAGAACATCGGAGGAGGCAACGTTTTTATCACAGGATATGGCGAGAGGTATCACAGCAGTATTAACTGCCTGGCACTAAAGAGAAAGATTTATACGATACCGATTTCCGAAGTGGGCGGGCGCAGAGCCTGCAGCACCTGCGGATGAGCGTTATGGATAAGGAGTTAAAAGTGTTTTTTGGACTAGGTGTTTTGCTAATAATGATAATTTCATCTATCGGGGATATAAGGAGCAGAGACGTGTTTTTGTGGGAGATACTGGGATGCTTTGGTATGTCTTTTGCCAAAGTGGCAGTAAGTATATACGGGGGAAACTTCGATGCTTCGGATGTTCTGATGTCGCTGATGCCGGGAGTGTTTCTCCTGCTTTTGTCCTTTGTCAGTGGACAGAGCGTTGGCTACGGAGATGGTCTGCTGATTTTGTGCGCTGGTCCTGCTCTTGGAGCGGGAGTAGCAGTTATGGGGATGATCGCAGGAGTTTTCGCCTGCGGACTGATATCGGGGATTCTTCTGGTGCTTAAAAAGGTTGGGAAAAAGGCCAAAATGCCTTTTGTTCCATTCCTGACCTTAGGGATGGGGGTGATGATGTTTGCGCAGATTTAAAGGTTATATGACGCTGGAGGCTTCCTTCATTGTGCCGATGGTCATCTGCGTCTTTGCGCTGCTCATCTACTTCTCGTACTACCTCTATGGCAGATGTATTCTGTCGCAGGACGCATATATACTGGCTTTCAGGGCAAGCGTTGCAGATGAGGAAATATATGGAAGCCCTGAGAATTATGTATACGAAAAGTCATCGCAGGTTGTGGGCAAAAAGTATTTTGGCAGTGCGACTCCAAGATTTGAAGCAGCATCGTCGGGAAAAGAAATCCGGGTACATGGGTACTCAACAGCCAGGCACTCAGCCATGGGAAGGTACTTTTTAAAGCCTCAAAGCGGCTGGGAATATGAAGCAGCCGGAAGGGCTAAGAGTTTTGGCTATGCAGAGCACATCAGAAAGTTCACGAGACTTCAGGATTTGGGAAAAGAGATTTTGGAAACAATAGGAGATGAATGATGGAGTACAAGTATTACAGAGAATTAAAGCATAACTACCTTGTGTTTGAGGATAAGAGCAAAGAGGGCGAGAGCAGGTATCAGTATAAGATCGCAGAAAGTGGCAGGATAAAGGGCCTTGTGCCTCTGACCGAGAGGAGCATAAACGGAGATAAGTTTCTTTATTACGAGATAAATTCCATGCAGAGCCTTGGGGACAGATTCGCATCAAGCGGGATGAATGCCGCCCAGGTAAAGAGCCTTCTTACTGATATAAAGAATGTTCTCGAGGGCTTGTCTGAATTTCTGCTGGGAGAAGAAGGAATCGTCTTTAACAGCAGGAGCATATATACGGACCTTACAAGCGGAGCGTGCAGATTTATTTACTGTCCTTTTTATGATGAGGGGAAGAGCTTTCCCGAGTTTGCCATGGAGCTTTTGGAGCTGGTGGATGAAAATGACAGAGAGGCTACCGAGCTGGTCTACAGGCTTTGCGAGCAGAGTGCTGCCTTTGGTGATTTTATTTATGAGGCACTGGAAAAGACGCTGACAGAAGGAACTTGTGAGACAGAGGAGACTGTTTATAAGGAAAAGTATGAGGCAAACTTTACTGAAAGCTTTGACATGACAGATGCAGAGGATGTCGCAGACTCTTTTGACGAATACGAGGAAGATGAAGGTGAGAGAAGGCTTAAGCGCTCCGGAAAGAGACTTGGCGGAAAGCTCCAGCTGCTCTTTTCTTTACTGTTCTTCTGCGTAGTGGGAGCTATGGTTTATATAAGAATGAACTACATCCTTTCAAACGAGGAGAATATGCTGTCAATCTTTGTAATGCTTGTATCGGTTGTAACGGGAGTGGTGGCACTTGTCGGCGGATTTAAGGAGCTTAGAGGCGGTGTGGAAGCGCCCGGCAAAGGCAAGAAGACCAAAGAGCTCAATGAGGATGAGATGTATCCTGAGGCGGATATTAGCTATGGGGGCGAAGAAGATGATTTTGGATACGAAGAAGATTATGATTTCGTAAAACCTGCAAGGGCCGAAAGCTCTTTTACCAAAGAAACAGCCCTGTGCGGAGAGACAGTTGTTCTTGATGAGGTAAGAAGTGAAGGCATCGCACTCTTTAGCAGGAATCTGGACAAGACGGTAAGGATTGCCTTTGACAAACTGCCGCTGACTGTCGGGAAAATGGAAGGATGCGTTGATAAGGTGCTGAGCGATATGAGCATCTCAAGGATGCATTGCAGGTTTGTAAGCGACGGGGGAAGGGTTGCCGTGATTGACCTCGGCTCAACGAATGGAACCTACAAAAACGGTCTTAAGCTCCTTCCCCAGCAAAAGACCTACATCGATGAAGGGGACGAGATAAGGCTTGGCAGAGTTTGTTTTGATTGCAGATAAATAGGAGATTGTGTGATATAATACGATTATTAAGCGGAGGGGAGTTCATGAAGGTAAATATCTATTACGGCGGACGCGGAATCATCGATGATCCAACGCTTTTCGTCATCTCACAGATCACAGCGGTTTTACAGGAACTTAATGTAAAGGTACAGCAGTACAATCTCTATGAACAGAGAAATGGCATCACAGCTCTGCCCAACACTCTTAAGGATGCGGACGGAATCATTCTGGCATCAACGGTTGAGTGGTACGGAATCGGCGGATACATGATGCAGTTTCTTGATGCCTGCTGGCTCTACGGTGACAAGGACAAGATCAGACAGATCTACATGGCGCCTGTTGTCATGAGCACAACTCACGGTGAGAGAGAAGGCATGATGAGCCTTGCAGCTGCCTGGGAGATGTTGGGCGGACTTCCGTGTGACGGAATGTGCGGATATATTGCGGATACCACCAAGCTTGAGAACAGCTCGGAGTACGGCAAGATAATAGATAAGAAGGCGGAGAACATCTACAGGACCATCAATCAGAAGATGCCGGTATTCCCTGCAAGTAATCAGGCGGTCATCAACAAGGTCGGCGTTGCCAAGAGCATAGACCTTACTCCGCAGGAATCTGAGCAGCTCTCGGAGTATGCTTCGGATGACAAGTACGTTCGCAAGCAGAAGGAAGACCTTCAGGAGCTTGCCAGCATATTCAGGGACAAGATGGGACAGGAAGATGCCCTTGGAAGTTCCGAGGAATATGCTAAGACTCTTAACAAGAAATTCACTCCTGTTGCAGGAGTTGTGGCTAAGTACAAGATTTCTTTTTCCGATAACGGTAAGCTTAAGCCTATCATCATAGATGTAGATAACAGTAAGTGCGACTGCCACGTGGGAGACGAGGAAGGTTGCGATGTTTCACTTACTTCAGATCAGAGAACCTTTGAAGACATCCTTGGGGGGAGACTTAGCTTCCAGAGAGCCTTTATGGCAGGAAGCATTAAGATGAAGGGAGACTTCAAGCTTCTTAGAAGCATGGATCAGTTCTTTGACCTTATGGCAGATTAAGTTGGGGAAATCCGGATGCAGGATACTTACGTCTCTGAGGGAGATTATTGGCAAAGACAGGAGCAGATATACAAGAGCTCTTATATAACACTGGCACTGCTGGCCATTAACGTGGTCGTTTTCTTGCTGTGCAGTTTTGCCTTTGGCTGGATGTATGAAAAGGGGGCCATGATCACTGAAGTTGTCCTTAGGGACGGCCAGTATTACAGGCTCTTTACAGCCATGTTCCTTCACGCTGATCCTCAGCACCTCATAAATAACATGCTGATGCTTGCCATTGGCGGCGCTATAGTTGAGCACTACACAGGGCATGCGTTCTACTTTTTCCTTTATATGTTGTCGGGGCTCTTTGGCAACATGATATCCATGGCTTATGAAATCCAGAACAGACTCAGCTGGGTCTCGGTCGGGGCAAGCGGCGCCATTATGGGGCTGGTTGGCTTTGTTGTAGTATGGATTTTGGTAAACAGAAAGACTTTTATAAGAAGCAGAAACCTTATGATAAGACTTGCGCTTTTGGGAGTCTTTGTTATTGAGGCCTGCTTTTTCCAGAAGGGTGCAAACACCGCGGCTCACACCGGAGGCTTTTTAACGGGAGCTGTTTTAGGCGTTATAAATATCATTGTTTTAAAGAACAACAAGAATATGGAGGGACTTGCATAATGGAAAACTGTATCTTTTGTAAAATCGCAGCGGGAGAGATTCCGTCAAATACTATATACGAGGACGATTCCTTCAGGGTTATCCTTGACCTTGGCCCTGCAACAAAGGGACATGCCCTGGTTCTTCCCAAGAACCACTATGCGGATCTTTTTGAGCTCCCTGAGGACGTTTTGGCTGATGCAGCCAAGGTTGCCAAGAAGGTGGCAGGAACTATGAAGGAGAAGCTATCATGCGACGGTCTTAACCTCGTACAGAACAACGGAGAGGCAGCAGGACAGACTGTTATGCATTTCCATCTTCATATCATTCCAAGATATGCAAACGACGGGCAGCACATTTTATGGAAGCCCACAAGCCCTTCACCTGAGGAGCTTGCAGCAATCAAAGACACAATTGTGGGAGCCTGATCGGGAGAAGCTATGCGTGAAATAGAAGTTAAGCAAATTACAGAGGCGGTTAAGAAGCTGTGCATCGACGCTAATCATTTCCTCTCTAAGGATATGGAGGACGCTCTTGTGAAGGCTCAAAGCGCCGAGGAGTCAGAGCTTGGTAAAAAGATATTTGCCCAGCTCCGTGAGAACCTCGATATCGCCGGAAAAGACATGATACCAATCTGCCAGGATACCGGAATGGCAGTCCTGTTTGTAAAGGTTGGTCAGGATGTGCACTTTGTGGGTGGAGATCTGACAGAAGCCATAAACGAAGGCGTGCGCCGTGGATATACAGAAGGCTTCCTCAGAAAGAGCGTTGTATCGGACCCTCTTATAAGAAAGAACACAGGAGATAACACTCCTGCGATCATACATTATGAGATAGTTCCCGGAGATAAGGTAGAGATAACCTGTGCTCCCAAGGGCTTTGGAAGCGAGAACATGAGCAGAGTCTTCATGCTCAAGCCCGCCGATGGTGAAGAGGGTGTTAAGAATGCCATCGTTCAGGCTGTTATGGACGCCGGCCCCAATGCCTGCCCACCTATGGTTGTAGGTGTAGGCATCGGAGGAACCTTCGAGAAGTGCGCCATCATGGCTAAGCAGGCTCTTACCAGAAAGGCCGGAGAGCATTCAGACATACCCTACATCGCTGATATGGAAAAAGAGGTGCTTGATAGGATCAACGCAAGTGGAATAGGTCCGGCAGGACTTGGCGGAAGAATAACAGCTCTTGCAGTCAACATCAACACCTACGCAACGCATATCGCAGGACTTCCTGTGGCTGTGAATATATGCTGCCATGTAAACAGACATGCATTCGCGACAATCTGACAGTTTTGCAGAAACTCTTCTAATATAAGAATAAGAGAACTTACGATAGAAGGAATTAGAGAATGGACAGAGAATTACAGGCCCCTATCGATCCTGCTTTGGCAAAAGAGCTAAAGGCCGGCGATATGGTATACATAACCGGAACCATATATACAGCCAGAGATGCTGCGCACAAGAGAATGGATGAAGCTCTCTCGAAGGGTGAGGAACTTCCTTTTGATATAAGGGGAAATCTCATCTATTATATGGGGCCATCCCCTGCAAGAGAGGGAAGACCCATCGGCTCTGCCGGACCAACCACAGCAAGCCGTATGGATAAGTATGCCCCAAAACTCCTTGACCTCGGGCTTGGCGGAATGATAGGCAAGGGCAAGAGGAGCAAAGAGGTTATAGATGCCATGGTGAGAAACGGAGCTGTTTACTTTGCAGCTATCGGCGGAGCAGGAGCTCTTCTTTCCAAGGCTATTACTGCTTCTGAAGTTATTGCCTATAATGATCTTGGTACTGAGGCAATCAGAAAGCTTACAGTGGAGAGATTCCCTGCAATAGTAGTAATTGATTCAGAAGGAAACAATCTCTACGAGACTGCCGGTGCTGCTTACAGGAGGGAGTTGGAATAAAACAATTGACAAAGACTGTATGGCTTTGTATAATTACATTTGCGTCTTAGGTTTTAACGGACGCATGAAACTCACATATTGGTAGTGGGATTCAGGCATGGAGAAATACTCAAGTGGCTGAAGAGGCGCCCCTGCTAAGGGTGTAGGTCGTTTACGCGGCGCGCGGGTTCAAATCCCGCTTTCTCCGTTTAGCAAAGAAATGGAAGTCCAATGGACTTCCTTTTTTATTCCTTCCGGGGTGTAATTTTGAATCACCCTGGTGGCCGGATCAGATAACCGGTTTAAATGACCACTATAAATAGAAGGAAAATCCTCTTCAAAGTACAACATTTTGTGGAAAATAAGATTTATAAAAATTTCCAAAAAAAGGTGTTGCATTTAAGATTTGGCTTTGCTATAATAACTTTTGCCCGTTTGAAGAGGGGCATGGAACCTAGGAAACAAGCCGTTTCCAAAAAGTTCCAAAAAATATTTTAAAAAAGTTGTTGACAAAGATTGCTGAACATGATATTCTAAATGAGTTGCGGCAATACGGAGCAACAACAAAGCACCTTGACAAATAAACAGTAATGCAACCCTGAAAAATTCCAAGAGAATTATTCAGAAGTAACAAACCAAAAGTAATAACGGACAGAACGAAAAGCTAACGTTTTAGTTCTGGCTGGAATTGAACTTATTTTAACGTGAGAGTTCGATCCTGGCTCAGGATGAACGCTGGCGGCGTGCCTAACACATGCAAGTCGAACGGAGTTTACTCGCTGATGAAGCTTCGGCAGAATCTTGAGTAAACTTAGTGGCGGACGGGTGAGTAACGCGTGGGCAACCTGCCTCATACTGGGGGATAGCAGTTGGAAACGACTGATAATACCGCATAAGCGCACAACATCGCATGATCCAGTGTGAAAAACTCCGGTGGTATGAGATGGGCCCGCGTCAGATTAGCTAGTTGGTAAGGTAACGGCTTACCAAGGCGACGATCTGTAGCCGGACTGAGAGGTCGGACGGCCACATTGGGACTGAGACACGGCCCAAACTCCTACGGGAGGCAGCAGTGGGGGATATTGCACAATGGAGGAAACTCTGATGCAGCGACGCCGCGTGAGTGAAGAAGTATTTCGGTATGTAAAGCTC